>JADGQM010000067.1 GCA_017881795.1 Syntrophobacteraceae bacterium | reverse complement strand
TATCTCTCTCAAAGCTTTTCGTGTAAAGGATTTTCACGGGCTAGTCCGTCAGCTTGTACACAATCAGCTTCTCATCGATATATTCACCGGTATCGCCTTCCTCAATGGCCAACGCCAACTTCATGTCCAAAATGGCTTCGGAAACGGCCTTCTCCAATATATCGCTTCTTTCGGTAAAGGTGCTGATGATAGCTTCTTTTATCAGTTCTCTGAGCTCGCTCTTTGAAATGTTGTGCGTATCCATTCTTATCAACCTCCTGAAATGCCGTCGAGGTTATGGTTCATAGCTGAGCCACGGTTCTGGCAACCTGGACCGGCACCATGATGAGCGACTTAAGAGCAGTGAAGAGTGAATAGTGACGAGTGACTGGAGCCCTTCGCTGAGTCCTTCCTGTTTGATCACATCATAGGCTGCGGATTCGATCATGATGTCTCTCCTCAATCTCACGAGCATCCATTTGAGAGGTGAGACTTGATTCGAGCATCTCTGTGGGTCAGAGCGAGAATTTTCGCGATGTCCTCTCTGAGGTGACTTGTTGGTTGCGGAACTTTATTATTGTCCCTGCGTGCAGGATGAGCTCAACTGTTCCGGAGCGGAGGAGAATCGCTCCAGAGCTCCCGACGAAGGTCATTTCGTCGCCCCGGTAGGAGAAAGGGCTCTGTCCCTGGAATACGTAGTCGGTCCCAGTAGCATGGTGGATGCGGACGCCGTGGCCATCAGCCAGAAGCTCGTACGACGGTGCCGGCTCACTTCTCAGGTGAGGGTAGATTGCCCAGAGGAGTGTATTACCGAATGGCACAGCGAGATCGAGGCCACGCTGGTCGGTCGTGGACTGGCCGGCACTGAAAGTCGTTAGTGCCAGAGGTTTGGTTTTCACCTGACCCGAGTCCGCGGTCTTGCTCGCAAGCAGCGGTTTTGCCGAAGGATCGAACCATATGTTCATGTCAACATCATCTTTGCCTTTGACGTGTAAGACCGTGCCATTAAGCTGCGGGTCTTCCGAGGTGTTGAGCCAAAGCCACCAGTGAGGAGTGACGGGTGACGAGTGATACGTGACGAGTGAATCAAAAGCGGTGACGAGTGATGGGTGGCGAGTTGCGAGCGAATCAAAAGCCGTGACAGGTGATGAGTGAGGGCTCGTCAGAGAGTCGCGGATGACGAAGTAGTTGGGGCCAAGGGGGGCCTGGTCCTTGATGAACATGATCTGGCGGTCCCACGGACCCTGTTGGCTGTGGAGGTAGTCGGAATCCGGTTGGGAGTCGAACGCCACGATTCTGCCGTCAGGATAGGTGTAAATCTCATCGTGAAGATCAATCCGACTGTGCTGCCAGGCGGGAGCCGCTCCGTTGTAGCCGAAGTCGAGGCACAGCGGCCGGCCCTTGCCCCAGAGTTGGAAGCTTCCCTGGTCGTAATCGTAATGCTCGTGCAGACTGCCCTGGATCAGGTAAAGCTGGGTTTCGCGAGGTCCCGGGAAGCCGTTTCGCAGGATAGCGCCGCTGCCCGGGAAAACCTCACTGCCCCATTGGGGGGCCACCTTTGTGGCAGTTCTGCTGAGCAGCACCTCTCGGTACCCTTCGGTGGTGGGGTATGCCCCGCCGATTCCCGGATGCATGGGATAACCCTGCTGCTCCCAGACCCAATGCATGACCCCTGCGAAGTCCGGGTCTTTGTCTCGGTATGCCTGCGCCATGTAGCCAAAGAGGCAACTCGTTTCAAAGAGATAAGTGTTGCCGATGGGCGGGAGATGGCGCCGGTTGTCAAACCCGGGATCTGGGGGGGTGCTGATTTTGGCCAGCCAGAGAATGGCGTTCTTGAGGTTATCATCGTAGAGTGGCCCCTTCATTCCCATCGTGTGCATGGCGTGGCCGACAGCGACGATGTGATCCAGGGAAACGGTTGCGTAATGGGGCGCCTCGAGCCAGCCGCCACTGGGACGGGCCCACTCGCGCAGTTCGTGATTGATTTCCTCCAGCGCCAGAGTGCGCCACAGTTCGGCGGCGGGATGCTGGGGATAAAGAAAAGAGAGGAAGGCAAGGTTGGTTTTGATCAAGGTGGTCATGTTGGGGTTTGCGCCAAACCCGAGCCGCGGAGACCAGAAGCGCTCCGAGGAAAGCTTGTAGGCCAGGAACAGCAGGCGACTGCAAAGCACTTGCCGTTCTTCATCTGAAAGGGAGGGCATCGCCACATCTGCCAGGGCGTAGAGACCATCCAACGGTCCCCCGGTCATCCAGTTGTGCGGAGCAACGGCCATGCCGGGTCCCTGGCCGTGTCGAAGGATCATCTGCACAGCTTGCAGACTCCGCCGCATCAGCTCACATCGCATATGGGTCTGGATCTTGCCTGCTTGTCCGGCGAGAGCGGCCTGGACGAGAGTGGTCGCGGAAGTCGTTGCCGGCCAAGGCCTGGAATCATTTGCACCGCCGCGTTGCCAAAAGTCGCCGGCACCCTCGAGGGGTTGAGCCTGGTTGGCCCATGCCAGAGCCGTTTTCATTTGGCGGAGAAAAGGATAGTCCTTCGGCAGAGCCGCCTGCAAGGCTTCTTTTTCAGCCGGGGTGCAGACAAATCGGGGATGGGATGCGGCTTTCTCCTGGTATTCCAGGAGGTAATCCTTCACTTCATCGAGCGGCGTCTCGGCATATTTGATCTGGCGCGCTTCGGTATCGGTTGGGCCGACGGTCAGGTTGCTGCCGATTCTGGCGTCCGGGGTTCGCCTGGCAAGCGACAACCCCCAGGACCGCTCACCATTTCTCAGGGGCAAGGTAAGGAGCGCCCCGCCGGCCGGCGTGATCTCAAGCCGGAACCGGCTGTCCTCATACCCCTTTTTGTCGGCGGGATTCCAGGTCAGCGGGTCGCCGGTGAAAATCCCGGTCGCCCATTGCTGTTCTTCATCCCACAGTTCGATCCAGGTGGTCACATCCGGCTGCCACCATGGGACCCAGGGGGCAAAGGTGGTCGTCTCGCCGGGGTGCGACCGTTGGAGGGGGTAACTTCGCGTGGTTCCCATGCTCGTCTTTCGCCAATCGTACTGGGTATTGTGGTAATCCCAGAGTCCGGTGGCGAGGATCTGACCGGCGCTGCAGTCCCAATCCAGGCGAGCCCCAGGCTCTTCAAAGCGATAAGCTTCGTTCCAGAGGATCACCGGCTGACCCCGGATGAGGCGAAGACGGACACTGTAGTCACCTTTCTCAAAAGTGTACTTGAGGAACACATCGGTGAAGACGGGGCCGGGCTGAAGATGAGTCTCCAGGCTGTGGAGAACCCCCACCTGGTGGAAGCTCCCCTGGCCGATCCAGCGATGAGCTTCTTTGTTTCGCAGGTGGACAAGGGGGGCCGGAATTTCGGCTTCATGGCTGGTTGGTGCAAAGGAGTCCGGAACTTGAACCTCGAGAGCCCCGTTGTCAATAAGAACCAGACCGCCGTTATGTTCGACGCGCATGGGTCGCAACAGGTCTGCTCCGGCGGGTCGCTTTTCCAGGCGCAAGTGTCTGGCGCCGAATGCCGGGAGGTCAATGAGGCAGGCGAGAACGGCGTGCCAGTTATCGGCTGGCCGTTCCTGGTGCGCATCGATGAGCTGGAAGGGGATTTCTTGTGGGTCATTGGTCTCATTGCTGACGACGAGGCGATATTGCGATGCGTCGATTTTCTCAGGGGCCTGGATAGGAAAACGCACCAGCTCGGCAGTCCAGTTGTGGCCCAGCCTCTCCGTGAGGGTCCGCTCCCAGATGACTTTGCTTCCGGCGGCTCCAGCGCTCTCGCAAGGAAGCAGGAGGACCAGGGCAAAGAGCAGGACGAACAGCGGCCGTGTTGTGTAAAAGCAGTGACGAGTGACGAATAACACTTTAGTGACGAGTGATTTAAGATGCGTCACAAGGGACTCCACCTTACTGTTCTTTCAGGCCGACTCAAGTCCCGTTCAATCTTCTCAAGGCGGATAGCTCGCTCCGATATGACTTTCCTGAGGTCTTCCCAGAGAGCGCCGCTGAAACGGACGTGACGTCGCTTTCCTGGAGGGTCGGATAAAGCGGCAACGTCATGACCCGGGATGAAAACTCCTTTGAGGTGTCCAGATTTGATTCCTTTATCTTGCCGGAGAAAGCGCTGAACGAAGGAACAAAAGGGTAGTGCAAACTGGTCTGGATGCCGACGGCCTTGAGGGCGTTGGCGCAGGCCAGGCGGGTTTCGGCGTCTGGGGCGACGATGGGCAATAAGTGGCAACTGGCGAGTGGCGAACGACCGGAAAAATCTGACGAGTCACAGGTGACAAGTAGCGAATTGTAAAGATCTTTGAAGGGGAGGAGCCAGCCAAGCTTCTCGAGAGGAGTAAGCTTTTCCCAGTAGAGGGCCGTCAGGCGGCGGCGCCGGGCGTTGTTGTGGTCGAGCCGTTCAAGTTGAGTACGGCCGATGGCCGAGCGCAATTCGTCAATGCGGTAATTGAAGCCGTGGTCAACCACGTCGTAGGTTGCTGCATGACCTTTGTGGCGGTCCCAGGTGAGGCTCGTCATGCCATGGGAACGGAGGCTTCTCACTCGAGCGGCAAGTTTATCGTTGTTAGTGGTGACCATCCCGCCTTCTCCGGTGACCAGGTTTTTGTTGGCGAAGAATGAGAAGCAGGCGAGGTGGGGGAATGGGGGTGTTGGCCGTTGCTCGTTATTGGTTATTCGTTCTTCGTTATGCGTTGGATCGGTCAAAGCTGTTTTGCAGGAACCGATGAACGAAGAACGCTCATCGGATAACGAATAACGCGCTCCAATAGCGTGACAGGCGTCCTCGATGAGAGCCAAGTTGTACTCTTGGCAGATTGCGAAAATTTCGTCCATAAGGCAGGGGTATCCGCCATAATGCATGATGACCAAAGCCTTTGGCCGTGGGGTTATGCGTTTCTCATTATTGGTCAACAAGTCTATTATGGCATCCGGGGAAATGGTGGGCTCCGTAAGTGAGCGGATGTCGGCAAAAAGCGGGGACGCGCCCACGGCGACCGTCATGTTGGCAGCGGCGACAAAATTGACCGCAGGCTGAATCACGACATCCCCAGGGCCGAGGCCGAGGGCAAGGAGGGCCAAGTGCAAGGCAGCGGTGCCGTTGGCCAAGGCGATGGCATGCTTCACGCCGAGGTAATCTGCGAATTCCCGCTCGAAGGCCTGGGTTTCCTCGCCCATGCTGAGCCAGCGCGAGCGCAATACGCGCAGGACGGCTTCTTCCTCTTCAGGGCCGAAGTCAATGTCGCTTAAGGGGATCAAATGCATTGATTGGTCATTCATCGTTACTCGTTAGACATTATTCGCTGCTGGTTAATCGCTACTCGTTATGCGTCATGCGTTATGCGTTGCTGGTGATTTGGTAGGCTTCCTCCGGTTCATTGGTTGAGGGATTGGCGTCCAGTCAGATAGGACGGACAATCAACCACAGCCCCACAGCCGGAACTTATCTCGGTTTTCTTCAAAGACCTGTTGGGCCAGAGCGTAATCTTCCGGCCGACCGATGTCGAGCCAGATGTCCTCGTTTTCATAGCAGGCGACTTTTTCACCGGCCTCCAACAGGCTGAGGACGAGAGATGGGAAGTCGAAGTATTGGTTATGGGGGATTAACTCGAGAGCTCTGGGTTCGTAGATGTAAACCCCCATGCTGACCGGATAAACGTACTCGGGCTTTTCGATGTAGCCGCAGACCGTGCCGTTGTCAGCGTTGAGCTGGAGCACGCCGAGGTCGATCTTGACGCGCTTGCGATGGCCGGCGATGGTTAGGGTGGCCCCTGCTTGCCGGTGAAAGTCGAGGAGAGCACGGTAGTCCATGGTGGTCAGAACATCACCGTTCATTGCTAGAAAGGTCGAATCAAGCCCGGGAACGAGGGTGAGGGAGCCGGCAGTGCCTGTGGGTTGCTCCTCGTAAGTGAAACGCAGGTCGATGCTATCTGAGAGTTCCCTCTTGTGGTGGAAAAACGCTTCAATAAGTTCACCGAGGTGGCCGAGGGTAAGCGTGACAGACGAAAAGCCTGCTTGAATCAGTTGTCGAATTACGATCTCAAGGATCGGCATGTCGCCGATCGGGACGAGAGGTTTGGGAAAGACGGTTGTGTAAGGGGCCAGGCGCGTGCCGCGACCGCCGGCGAGGATAACAGCCTTCATTCTATCCCTGCGATTGTGGAACTGTATATTTGTTGGACTCCCATCGGTTACTCACCACTTGGCACTCTAACCCCGGAGCTCATCGGGCGTATCGATCCGGACGGTAGAGCTCCTGGTGCTGCTCGATCCAGTGAATGGTCTGCACCAGGCCTTCGCGAAGGGGTATTCGGGGCTCCCAGTTGAGTAGCTCGCGCGCGTTGGAGTTGTCACTGACGAGTTGCATCACTTCGCTCCTACCAGGCCGGATCCGCTCTCCTTCCGTCAGGATCGTGCAGTCCTTGCCGAGCAGGTCGAAGATGAGCTGAGCCAGTTGGCCGATGGTAACGGCTTCCCCGGTGCCGAGATTGAGGACCGCACCAAGCGCACCAGGAGAATCGACTGCAGCGATGAAACCCGCGGCGGTATCACTGACAAAGGTGAGATCGCGCACCGGGTCGAGCGATCCCAGGCGGACCTCGGTCCCTCTGAGTGCCTGGGTAATAATGGTTGGAATGACCGCCCGGGTTGACTGACGAGGTCCGTAGGTGTTGAAGGGTCTGACAGTCACTGCGGGAAGATCGTACGAACAGGTAAAGCTCTCCACCAGTTTGTCGGCTCCGATTTTGGTCGCAGAGTATGGCGACTGAGCCTGCAAGGGGTGCTTTTCGTCAATGGGGGTGTAAAGAGCGGTACCGTAAACTTCGCTGGTGGACGTGTGCACGAAGCGTTTGATCTTGTTTAGCAGGGCCGCCTGAAGAAGGTTAAGAGTGCCGTTGATGTTGGTTGCCACGTAAGATAAGGGGGCTTCGTAAGAGTAGGGGATGCCGATCAAGGCGGCAAGGTTAAAGACGACGTCGCAGCCACGAACCGCTTGCTGCATCTGGATTGAGTCGGTCACATCACCAAGAACCACTTCGAGTGACGCGTCCTTTGTATTTTTTAGACCCTCGAGCCAGCCCCAATTGGATCGGCTGTTGTAGCGCACCAGGGCGCGCACTTGCCAGCCCCTGGCCAGCAGCGCCTCAACGAGATGGCTCCCGATGAATCCACCGGCACCTGTTACGAATGCTTTATAAGACATACGTCTATTGGTTATTGGTTGTCGGTTGATGGTTGATGGTTATCAGTGAATGGTTAAAGGTCAAAAGTTATCCGTTATCAGTTAATGGTTATGGGTTGTCGGTTTTTGGTTATAAGTTATCAGTTATTCGTTATTGGTGTTGAGTGGGTGATTCATGGTGCTTGGTGTTTTGTTGGGAGTATCTAATATGAGCTTTCTCTCAAATCATTCAAATAGGTAATAAGCAGGCTACAGTACAACCTAAATGCTTCTACGGGACCATCGGGAAGCATGCTCGGCACAATGTTGTGCTCTGAACCTGCATGACAATGCTTGGGATATGTTGGGCAAGACTGAACACTCCCATGAGTGGCGTTATCATGTCGGTAAATGCCACGTCCTGTCGATCTCCCTTCGAAATGAAAGGCGAACCGGCCGCTCTCCGAAGCATAAACATCAAGAAAGTCTCCGGATACCAACCAGAACCGCACCTTGACGACAACACCCGACGCGACCGCAATTTGCTGAGCTCGATGCAGCCAAACGCCCAGCTCTTTCTTTGCGACCTTTTCCAATCTCTCATAGAGCGGCAAGAGCATGGTCGATGCGCTTTATAGCCTCATCAAGATTATCCAAAGCAATCCGGTCTTCCCATGCAGGTGATTCTGCAATGAGGCCTTCACGAATCTTATCGTCTAAATCTTCAATCTTAGAAACTCCATATCGCTTCATAATCTCAAGCTGGTCAACCCGAATAACCCGTCTCTTCTCTCTCAACAGGGCGCGAAAAGCTTCTCTGATCAAGGTGTCTTCCGTAAGGTGTTCTGACTTGGCGAGGTCCTTAATGAACTTATTGATTTTTTGGGGAGGCATGAGAAGGTGTCCGTTATTGGTTGTCGGTTATCGGTTGTCGGTTGTCGGGTGTCAGTTATTGGTTAATGGTTAAGAGTTAAAAGTTATCGGTTATCGGAAACGATGTTTTTCGAGACATTCAGATAGCGCGCAAAGACAGACTGAGAAAGATGTTCCCGTATGCGAATAAGCTTGATCTCCTCGGGGCTGAGGACTCGAACCGGGGCCAGACACGCTTCATCGAACTCGCGCATCGTCTGCTTGTCGATCGCGCCGACCTCGTGCAGTGCCTCCATGGTTTCGTGGATTGCGGCGAGCGCTTCACTGCGATACTTCTCCGTCACTGCTTTCAACCTCGTCAAACTGACCCTTGCCGATCAGAGTACTCAACTGCTCGCTCTCGGCTCGCCGAACGGCTTCGCGAAATGCGTCATCGGAGATCTTCTGTGGTACGGTCAGCTCAATATCCCTGGTCACTCGGCGCGTTTCTGCAAATCCTGGAGTGTTTCCCGAAATTCCTTCAACGAGCCGGCTGTTGCCGCCTTCTTGACGAGCAGTTTCAGCGTGGGAAGGTCCCCAGTGCGGTGGATCGTGGTCACGATTGACCGGGGTACGTGTTCAAAGCGGGCTTCCAGGATTTCAATGACAGCCTCGCGCATTTGATGCAACCCCTGCTGGACGCCCTGTTGGATGCCCTGCTGGATGCCCTGTTGGATGCCTTTACGCTCGACACTGGTCACATAAGGCATTTTTATGTCCTCCTCATATTGCCTGATGGCTTCTGCAAAACCTTCTTCCAAGTCCTCCGGGAGCACCATCAGCCAGTCGATGAATCGGAACAGCTCCAGGATGTCTTCTTTCCTATACCCTCGGTGATAAAGCATCTTAACCAGCTTAAGCTTCCAGTGTAAACGGCCTTGTGCATCATGATAGGTGGCTTGGACTTTGAGGTGGGTCATGACGATGACGGCGAACGGATTGGGGCTCTCTTCCAAGAGGTTCCACCGTGATTCATAGTCCAGGAGCTTGATCACAGGAAACTCCAGGCGGACCCGAGATCCCCAGAGGTCATATCCAAACCTGTCGGGCCTCCAATCCGGTTGGGTGTCGGCCAGCACCGCCAGAGTGGCTACCCGGCGATCATAACGGTCAAAGAGGCGGTAGTTGTAAACATACATCCGTTTGCCGAAGTTTCGGTCCACCTGCCCCTGGACCTCTATGTGGACCAGCACCCAAGCTTCCTCCCCGTCCCGGCTCCAAACCTTGACCAACTTATCGGCCAGGCGCCGGCCGAGCTCTGCGTCGCGTACCACCTGCTGCAGTTCTTTATCAAGGAATTCAAAGCCTTTGTCCCAGTCAATTCCGGCATGAGCCTGAGGGAAGAAGAAGGCTGTGAATTCCTCAAAATAACGCTCCAGCACCTCCTTCCAAGCGCTGTCGTAATCAGTCTGGGATTCAGCCATCATGGAATCTCATCCTGGGGTACGGGGCAAGAGGTTGCGTTCCTCGTTCTTCGTTCTTGGTTAAAGACGTTGCACCGACTTGACGGTTGATCGTTGATCGTTCAAATAGATGCCTTGAGTTTGCCTGGGCGGGGAGGCCGCATGCAGCTCCGCCAAATCGGTTACATGGTTGTCCTCATCTGGGGTGAACGCTCTCACGCAATCGCCTGCAGCCCCTTTTTCTCGATCACCGTCAGCAGTCGTAATGCGGGGCCGCGAGGCTTCTTGACACCCCTTTCCCAATCGGAAACGATGTTTTTCGAGACATTCAGATAGCGCGCAAAGACAGATTGAGAAAGATGTTCCCGCATGCGAATAAGCTTGATCTCCTCGGGGCTGAGGACTCGAACCGGGGCCAGACACGCTTCATCGAGCTCGCGAATCGTGGCCGTTCCCCTCTGTCTCTTAGCGAATGAGATTCAAGCAAAGCAGCCAATGATTCTTTGTCGCTGAGCAGCCGGAGTGTTTCTTTAACGTTCGACCACTCAATCTCATCCAAAACAACAACAGAACCTTCATCTGAAGCAATAAGCGTTTCATCTTTGTCTCGGATAGTCCTTTGGATGATCCCTTTTAAATCTTTACCCGCTTGTTTCAATGTAACTGTACGCATTTGTAGCTCCTTGACGAGATGATTTAACAAGATCTGTTATCTGTTATCTGTTAATGGTTAGGGGTGGGTGAGGACGATATGGGTTTCGTAAGGAGCCTGGTCTTCCTTGAGGAGATGGCGTTGGTTTGCTGTTTTGAGATAATTCATGTAACCATTGATCAACCGTACGGCTTTATGTACGAGTTGACGGCCTTTTTCCAATGTCTCATGGGAGATCAGGTTCTCGTCCCTCCCGGTGATGAGGTGGTCCAGCACTTCCCAGCAGGAACCACGCGCATTGCTGCAGAACTTCGCATTGTCCAGGAAATGATACCGGCCGTATCCTTCAGCTAAATTCGCCGTTGTGGACCGTGCGGCTCTTAACACCTGATCGCCCAGGCGGAACCTCTCTTCTTTTGGCAAGGCGGGCAGAGCTCGGTAACTCCAGGGCAGTCTGGGATGGTCGATTTTCAACCGCAGGCGACTGGCTATCTGCTCAAACCATCTTGGATATCATATTTTGAACCACGAAGGCGCGAAGGGCGCAAAGGACACAAAAGCGAAAACCCGCCTCCTCGATAAAAAGCCTCTCAGCGGTCCGGAGGTTGCTCCGCGCCTCTTCGAGGGTGTTGCCACAACTGGAGACATCAAGTTTGGGACTGTAACCGATGTAGACATCCCCTTCTCGGAAGATGACCCCGTCGAACTCGATCTTTACCATTCTAAAAGCCTCGTTCATCGTTATTGGTTAATGGCTGTTGGATCGTTAAATCGTTTCTCGTTCTTGGTGGTTCGTTCTTCGTGCTTGGTTTGGGGTCGGTCGTTCAAGATATCAGCTAATCTACCTCTGAAAATCCGGCTATTTACCACTAATCAATCGATCAACTCCTGATCGAGTCTGCCAAGAAGCATCCTTAGCTCTTTTGCAGTAACATCCGATTTGTGCGATTTGCTGTAGAGAAGCAAGGGGATTATCCTTCTTGCGGCATGGTCAACAAGGTAAATCAGACGATAGCCACCCCTTTTCCCTTTCCGAACATCCGAATTTTGCACTCTGAGCTTCTTTACGTCCCCCCAACCCTGAAAAGATTTCCCCAACTCCGGATTATTCTCGACTACCCGCAGAGCTGTCTTAAGATCCGCCTTGACGTTGGGATACTTCTTCTCGAGATCTCTTACAATCCTCTTGAAGAACTCAGGGAGAAAGACATTATAAAGCACTTAATTCATCGCCCCAATTGCCATGCCCCGACGACTTCTTCGACTCATCCATGGCTCTTCTAATCAACTTCTCAAGCGCTCCCGACTCAATGATGACGGCATCCTCATCTTCTTCCCTGAGGTTGATAAGATTATCGATAAGCAACTCAAGCTCCCGATACTTTTGCAAATCCATAACAATGGCTTTGGCCTCCCCGTGCTCAAGGATCACGGGAAAACTGGCCAGCTTAAGCGGATTTTCAATGTCTCTCTTGCGTCTTCGTTGCATCAGATGCCTCCACAACCGCGTCGTTCTTCGTTCACAAAGGGCGATAGGCGATGGGCATAAGAACCGGCTACCCGCCGCCTTCCTGATCCGGTCTCAATGTCACCCTATTGTCTCTCCGTAACTTCTGCAACCTCTGTAGGTTGGTCCTTCAACTGTGAATACGCCATCCTCTTCGTGGTAAAAATGAACCATCCTATTGCGATAGCCCGCCATCCGGGTCATGAGTTGCGCCGACTCGGGTCCCAGTACTCTTCTTTCGCTCAAGGCCTTTGCCACTTCCTTGTATTCCGTTGCCGGATATCCGAAGCCTTTGGCCAGGATTGTGCCGGCCCAGATCCATAAGGGCTTCTAGAGCCCTACGAAGATAGGATTCAGCAGCCGCAGAGAAATGTTTCTCCGCATGAAACGCTTCGACGTTCTCAAGGGGAAGCGTGCTCAAATCACGGACCATCTGGCGGATCCAGAAAGCCCGTTCAGCCACGATCTCAGGTCGGATGACGCCCGGGGTCACGGGTCGAGTCCCAACATCATGTACCGGTTACATATGGCATCTTCAGGTCCTCCTCATGTCGTCTGAGGGATTCCGTAAAACCGTTCTCCAAATCCTCCGGGAGCACCATGAGCCAATCGATGAAGCGGAATAGCTCAAGAATGTCCTCCCTGCTGTGTCCGGAGTTCGGCACACCAGCGATCCAAATCTTCGCGCAAGATGCCACCACCGATCGTGCCCAAGACGGTAGGACTTGGAAAGGTTTTCGACGCGAATGACGATGTCAGACATTTAAAAGCAGTGACCAGTGACGAGTGAATAGTGACGAGTTAAAGAATCCGAAAGCCGAGACTTAGAAGCAGTGAAAGGTGGAGAGTGAAGAGTGACTAGTGAGAGGTGAAAGCTTTAGGCCTTGGCTTTCTTGAGCAGCGCCTTGAACTCGTCCAGTGTTGCAACTTTGACACTGCCTCGGCGAAGCGCTTTCAGTATTCCGAGCTCTTCGATTCCCTGGACTTCCTTTGCAATGGATTCGGGTACTATCTCAAAGCGCGCCTCGAGGTTGTCCAGTATCGCCTCCTGAGCATCTTGAACCTTTCCCTGCTGGAGTCCTTGGCGGAGACCTTCGCTGAGACCTTGTTGGAGGCCCTGTTCGAGCCCTTGTTGGAGCCCTTGTTGGAGCCCTTGTTGGAGCCCTTCGCTGAGTCCTTCCTGTTTGATCACATCATAGGCTGCGGATTCGATCATGATGTCTCTCCTCCTGGCGACGAGCATCCGGGGAAGCTTGTCGGATATAAGACCGGAAAAAATCGTCATCACGGTCAGCATATCCGCTTTATCCTCTCTTGACAACGTACTCTGGTAAAGCAGGGAATCAGCCTGGTCCAGCAGATCCTCCCCGTGTTGCATGATCGGAACAAACGGCATCAGGCATAAGATGTTCTCTTCTACAATCTCCCGAGCATCCATTTCATAAAGCCGGATTAGACGATAAGCATACGTGACCTCGCTGTCCTCATAACGGGTGAGGGCCACCCCGGACGGCCTCAACAGGAGGATGCACGAGATCGCGTCGACGTCATACTTCAGCATGTTGCGGCTTCGATAGTCCAGCAAGCGCAGCGGGAGCTGACGGTCCCACCGGGTTTGAATCTCCAGAAGCACCAGGCGACGTGCTCCTGATTCGTCCGTGACCATTACGGCAAAATCGCTCCGCTTCACGCTCACGGTTTCCTGAGGCAATTCCTGAAGCAAGCTGCTTTCCGCCACAGATAGCCCAAAGAGCCGCCGCAAGATCTGTTCCCGGCATTTTTCCATCAATATTTTCGAGGCGATGTCGTAGTGCATAAAAAAGGTTCCTGGTTCCAGGTGCGCCAAAGAGTGAAGAGTGAAGGGTGAATGAAGACCAAAGGCCGCGTAAGAGCAGCGTACGTGATGCTTGGTTCCTGGTGCGTGGTTGGTTGAATCTGTTGGGTCTGCGGTGTATGGAGAGACAAGTTTGAGCCTGAGCGGCTTACTATGATTTCAGGGGTTGAGTTGATCCAACCCATTTGCCTGCCTTGACAAAAGCTCTTTGTCAAGAACAAGATTTTCAGTCTTCAGGTTGAAAATATCGGAGAGAGAATACTTTTGCGTTGCATCCAGCACTTCGACCCCTATTAGCTTCCCTTTCTCATCGAGGTCGATGTTTACGCTATCTGAGAGCTCGATCGTCTCGGCGACCTCTTTTTCCTGCAGACAAATATATACCGCATCTGCTTCTCTATCGTATTCTATTCTCATGGCTCAGTGGTCCTTCCACATAGCGCTGATAACTCTGTTCAAACTCTCCTCATGCAAAATCGTCACTTTGAGCACGCTCCCGCTGATCGTCTTATATGCGTTCACTCGATCGCCTTCGGAAGGCTCAAGTTTTCAGGAGAGGCCAACGCCAGCTCAACCTGGGCTTCGCTTATTTTTCTCCATTTCATTCGTCTTCGTGCATGGCGAGTATATTCTGTCACCATTTTCAAAACCCGGGATACCTGGATAATGGTTGGCGAAGGGTCTGCTGAAAAGTTCGGGCTCGCACTAAATTTTCCTCCCTCAGAATTTTGTATTCCTTCGAGGATTTCTAAATTCGAATATCGAAATCGGAACCAAATCCAAAAGACTATAACTCCAATGTTCAGAATAACACGATCGGCTACGAGCAGAGAGCATTGAGCAGAGGGTCAAGGGGCGAAGAGCCGGCTCTTGATCGGCCAGGCGGACGTGGTGGGTACCGCCAAGTTCGTAACGCTTGCCGACCTTTTTAGCGCGGATGACGGTGTCTTTGCTCATGATGAAGACCGGGGACAGGAGACTGGAGACGGGGGACAGGGGGGTCGGGTTTGCCACGCAGTTTGGCCCACCAGCGTTCCAAATCTCCACGTAAGGTGCCACCACCGATCGTGCCCAGTCGGTAAGATTTTGACAGGTTTTCGACTTTGATGACGATGTCAGACATCTAGAACCAGTGACCAGTGACGAGTGAATAGTGACGAGTTATAGAAGCCATAAGCCGAGACTTAGAAGCAGTGACCAGTGATGAGTGAATAATGAGAGGTGAAAGCTTTACGCCTTCGCTTTCTTGAGCAGCGCCTTGCAATGATCACAAGAAGGGTAAAGGGCTAGCTATCCTCCTCAGCACGAACTTTTTGCTCAATGCAGGTTGGGAGCTTGCTTACTTCCTTATACCAGGATTTTTGCTTCGTCTCTTCTGTTACGTGTGCTGCACCTTTTTGCAGCAGCCATTTTTCCATCTCGACAGCGTTCAATATTTTTTTTCTTTTAGCCATCTGTGCCACCTTTCCAAGTAAAATTCCCAACTATTGCTAAAATCCTCAATAGCCACACTCATCGCCTGGGCATTCTCGAGCATTCCATAATCAACGACCCTTTCCTTTGTACCATTTGGATGAAGAATATCAAGGTGAGGTCCATGGAGGCCACTATCATAACGGGCCACTTCAACAGCCTTGCCGTTCTCAATGGCATTTAGTTTGACGACGAAATTTCCTACCTCGCCCCTCTGGGTCACGAAGTAGACAAATATGAAGACCGACTCAGTCAGCCATATAATAAAGCTTTTTTCTGGCATGGTTCAGTTCCCTGTTCATTCCTAACGGTGTGCCGCTTGGAAAAAAGGCAGTTCTTTGCTTAAGCGCCACGCACTTTCCGTGAATTCTTCGGGCGTCAAGCGAGCCTGTTTCAGGATGCGGCGCAGTGCGCCGATGGCCAATTCCCGATGCAAGGGAACAACACAGGCCACATCACCTTCGGAAGTCTCTCTCTTGAGAACCACATGGCTGCCACGCTGCCTGACTTGCACAGAGCCGAGTCACTCCAGTGCACGAATCGCTTCCTGCCCCAACTACCGGCTCAGTTTAGGCATGAATCGCGACCTCAAACGTTGTTAACAGCGGTCGACCATCTCCGGGAGAGGGAATTCCTCCAGATAGAGTTCTGTTGGTTCGCGAAGATTAGCAATGACTTCCTCGACCGAGTAACCCTGACTTACGGTTCCCACTTCAGGGCATTCTGCCACGTACAGATCTTCATCTTTGTGAAGAACTGCGGTAAGGATCTGTGTGATCATGCTGATCTCGTCTGGATGCTGATCATTCGGCGGCACGTTGCATGGTTCATATTGCACCACCTTGGCCGAGCTCCCACTGCGGAGAGCGAGGGAGTTGGGAGCATACCCCGTTTGTCCTGAGGGACGGACGGTCGTCCGTTTCGTCATTCCGGCGGTGCTTCTGGGCCGGAATCCA
>JADGQM010000302.1 GCA_017881795.1 Syntrophobacteraceae bacterium | reverse complement strand
TGGATATGGTGCGGAGGCGCCCGTGCACGGTCGAGGAAATGGTCGCTTCCCTCGGTGTGCCTCAGGAAGACTTGCAGGCAACCCTTGCTGATCTGCTCGCAAGAGAACAGATCGCCCGCCATGTTTTCGACGGCCTCGAATACGTTTGCAGGAAAGACGAAGGCGCCAAGCATTGATTAGGCTTCCATCCGGAAAGCCCTCTGCCCAGGGCGTCCCCGTGAGCTCGGCAGCGAAACGAACGAGGAGGGGAGCATCGCGTTGGCCCGCATCATCAATTTATGTGGAGCTCCACATAAATTGATGAAACATGAGAGCTTTGTGTACAATGAGTTTATCTACTATGCCTTCAGATTTTACCAGGGGGTAGTATGCTATGGTGCAGAAAAAGATAAAGATTGAACCGGGGCGAGATCTGGTTATCGCTCAGGAGGATCTTTCAGAAGCGGGTCTCGGGCGCAGCCTGCGGCTTGTCATCCGGAAGGGGGAAATCCGAATTCTAACCGAGCCGGCATCTGATGAAGAAAAACTGCTGGAAGAACTTGCAGGTTGTCTGGGCCAGGAGCCTGCTTCAGACTATGACTTCGGTTTAAAGATCGGCGGCTGGTATGAAGCTCGTTGAGGTGCACACAGGTTCTGTTTATCTGGACACGAATGTGCTCTATATGTACCTTCGCAGCGATCCCGCCCATCTGCCTGAAATCCGAGTTTTTCTGACCCGAGTAGTACGCGGTGAAATAGAAGCTTTTATCGGACTACCGGTACTTGATGAGCTCTATTACCGACTTCTCCTCGGCCGCATAAAGGAAACGACGACGCAGAATCCTCTTGTCTTCCTGAGAAAGAATCTTGTGGAGGCGATTGCGGCTCATTGCACACCTATTGAATCTGCCCTGCGCAAGCTTATGACATTACCTCACATGACTCTTATCGGAGCCGAAGGCACCGGCTTTGAGAGAATGCTCAACAATATCAGAAAGTATTCACTCCTTCCCAGAGACGCTGTGCATCTTTCCATTATGCAGCGGCTTGGCCTCAACGCCATTGCATCCGACGACAGGGACTTTGACCGTATTGATACTATAGAACGGCATTGGATTGTACAGCCCCCGGATACAAACAAGCCGCAGTAATCCACAGATTTCACGGCGCCACCAACGTTACGCTTTTGAAGGATTGGAATACATTTGTATGGCAGATTGTGCATACTGACAAGGCAAAAGAAAAAATAGATCAAATTATGATATACGACGGCTCAGAGGGGCGGCAGAATGAGACTGAGCTTTGAATGGGATGAAGAGAAAGCCGTTGCGAACTGCGACAAGCACGGAGTCAGTTTCGAGGAAGGCGTCACGATTTTCTACGATCCTCTTGCCCTCTCCCGCGACGATCCGGACCATTCAGCGAACGAGCAGCGTTATATAGACATTGGAGCTTCAGAAAATCGTCGGATCCTGGTGGTGAACTATACTGAACGGGGCAGAAATATACGCATTATCAGTTGCCGCAAAGCAACGAGAAGAGAACGGAGACAGTATGAAGAAGGTATCGACCAAGACAACTCAGAGAGATGGTGACGCCATGCGGGCTGAATATGACTTCACCGGCGGGATACGTGGCAAGCATTATCGAGATATGCAAGCTGGCTGCACAATTACCATTCATCAGCCAGATGGCACAACAGTAGTCAAAGAGGTGAAGCCCGAAGAGGGTGCAGTCGTCTTGGCGCCAGATGTACGGGAGTACTTTCCTGATTCAGAATCAGTGAACACGGCATTGCGTTCAATTATCAAGCTCATTCCCGGGAAACGTTATCCAGCAAGGAAAAGAACGCAAGCGACGGAGACGAAAAAAGGATGAACTGCTGCCCATGCCCTTTCTGAGAGGGCCGAGCAACATATCCCCGAGAGTTCTGGTGGTTGGTGACTACTGATTAGTGATTCACTACGTCACTCCTCGACGGTGCTTCATTGTTCAGAATGTCCACGGGGTGCTCGGGCAGTGTGCGTGCAATTAGGGTTTTTGAGAACAGCTCCCGGGCGACGTTCTGGACTTGATCGGCGGTTACGGCTTCGATCAGCGGGATATACTTCTGGTCGTAATTCCACCCGAGGCCGAGGACTTCATCCACTGCCGCACTGCGGGCCTGGGCGTCCAGCGTCTCCAATCCAAGTTGATGCATCGTTCGCATCATGTCTTTGGCATTCTGCAGTTCCTGGGCAGGCACCGGTTCTTCGGCAAGGCGTTTGAGATTCGACAAAATAATTCCCTGCACCTTGTCAAGATTCTGCATGGTCGTCTGGGTAATTACCCCAAAGTATCCTGCCCTTACGCCGTAAAAGGGGAAAGCGCCGACCACATAAACGAGATCCTCTTTGCCCCCGCGCAGCGCTTCAAAGAGGCGCCCGCCGGGGTAACCGGTTCCCGAAAGCACGGCATCCAAAACATCGAGCACGGGCCGTTGTGGGTCACTGATGCTCATGCCGTCGGTGCCGATGAAGAGCGCGCAACTGGTCTTGTCATTTGTCTTTTCGACGGTGCGATCAGCCTTAAGCTGGCGGGTTTCATCGGGTTGCTCGGCGAGCATAACGGGAGGCATGCTCCAGGTCGCGAGTTTCTTCTGCAGGGTCTCGAGTGTTTTTTTGTCGTCCAGATCCCCATAAACTGCCAGAACCGAGTGATGGGGATTCACCATGCGCCGATAGAACGCCAGGACATCGTTTCTCGAAAAAGACTGCACGGACTCGGGGGTCCCCAGCCGTTCATTCTTATAGGATGACTGCTGGAAATAGTTTTGTTTGAAAAGGCGCATCACCTCGTACTGCCAGCTTTCGTCGAGCTTCCTGATGGCGAGCAGGGTTTCTTTACGGCGCTTCTCGATTTCATCCTGGGGGAATTGGGCATTCTGGACGATGTCAGCCAGGATGTCCAACGCCAGCCCAAGGTCTTCTTTCAGGACCTTGATCGATATGTGGTAGGTGTTGTTGTCCGCTCTGCTTTCAATGCTTCCTCCGATCCCTTCGATGGCCTGGGCGATCTGGCGTTTGCTTCGGGTCTTCGTCCCGGCCGTCATGAGTGAGGCGGTAAAGGCTGAGAGGCCGGGCTGCTGCAGGTCCTCGAGGAGTAATCCCCCCAGACCGTAAAGTTGGATGGTGACCAAAGGAAGGGCGGCGTCGCTCTTGAGCAGCACCTTCAAGCCATTTTTCAGGTTCTGAACAGCGACCGCTGGGGCTGTTGCGGCTCCTCCTGATGCCGTTTCCATGCGAGCGACCGTCTCTTTAGATGCCTCCGGTTTGATCACGGCAACGTTCGAACGATTCATGAGGAGGTAACGCCGAGCCACCTCCCGGATGTCTTCCCGCGAAACCTTCCGGATGCCTTCCACATAGTATTCATCGAAGTAGGGGTCGCCCGTTTCGAAATAGGACGAAGCGAGCGAGGATGCCTGAGCAGAGACGCTCTCTTTACCAAAGATATGCTGAGCGAGGACGAGCTTCTTCGCTTTATCGAGCTCTTCCGGAGCGACCAGGTCTTTTTTAAGACGGTTAATCTCTTCTTCGATGGGACCTAAAATGTTCGGCCAATGCTGCGGGTCGAGGGTGAGCGAAATCATGAATTGACCCGGGACAAAAGAGGGGGTCCAGTTCGAGGCACTTACGCTCAGGACCTTATTCTCCTTGTCCTTCAGGCGGAACGAAAGCCGTGAAGTCTCCCCTTCACCGAGCAGGAGAGCCAGCACATCGAGAGCATAAAGGTCTTTGTTGTAGAGGGTAACGGAAGGAAAGCCAAGCATGGCCTGAGTCAGCCGTGCCAGGGGGAGTCCCTTCTCCTCCCATCGCGGGCTCACCTGCTCGGGTTCCGCCGGCACGAGCAGCGGCGCGTCGGCGCTGCGGTTGAATTCCCTGGTTTTTTGCGCAATGAACTCCAGAACCTCTGACGGAACGACTTTACCGACCACGACCAGGACGATGTTCTCGGGTTGGTAGCGTTGGTGGTAGTAATCTTCGAGAGCGTCGCGATCCAGTTTGACAAAGACTTCTTCATAGCCAATCACCGGAATCCGGGCAGGACTGGTGCGATAGGCCGTTTTCATGTAGAGTTTCCAGAGCTGATTTCCGGGTTCGTTTTCACCCATTTTGATTTCCTGCTGAATAACGGCTTTCTCTCTAAGGACCTGTTGAGGGTCGAGCGTGCTTTCGCTGACATAGGAGAGCAGCAGATCAAGAGCCTCCTTCCAATGCTCGCTCGACGTATTGACATAATATGTGGTGCGGTCGAATGAGGTGGAGGCGTTGGTGGCGCCGCCGATGCGCTCGAGCCGTTCCTTGGCTTCAGTTTCGGTAAACGAACGCGTGGAGCCTCCCGAAAGGACATGCTCCAGGTAATGCGAAATTCCTGCCGTCAGATATTTTCCTTCATAGATAGAACCGGCGCGCACAAAAACCTGGGAAGAAACGACGTCGCTTTCAGATTGTGAACGTATCAGCACGGTCAGTCCGTTGTTCAGGACAACAAAGCAGTCGCCGGGTTTCGAGGAAATGGTCCTTTGCACAGATTCCTTCACCCCGGGTGGAAGGGCAGGGGACTGGCGCGGGATTTCAAATGCCTGCACCAACGTGGCCAGGCCACACAGCAGTAAAACCAAAGTCATTCCAACCGGTAATCTCTTTCGCATTTTTCATTCCTCTTCGTTCTGGTAACTCAGATTGGTACCCCCCCAGGTTCAGCCTGTGAAACATGGAGGGATTTGCGTAATACGCAAGCAGAGTTTTCCCAAGGTGGCTTGATGAAAGCCACATCAAAGGAAAATTCTGCGAGCAAACCGTACAAGAGTCTGTCGCACTCGAAGTCGATTTGCAAGTATCGCGTTGCGTTTATTTTCGAAGGCTTGAATTTGACCATTTTCGGACCGGGATGCTGCCAGCGTTACCAGGCCACGAATATTTGAAAATACTGACGACGGCGGGAGGAATGGAACTCCGCGTTTCTGCGATGCTGGGCACCCTTTCTGACTGCGCCACATGGCATCTTGTCCCCCCTCTCCACGCTTGTGCATTCATTATGTCGAAATATCCAGAGGGCCAAAGGAACGTTGTCCCAGACTCCATCGTATGGTATAAGAAACAGGTCGAAGCGGTATCCGTCTGTCTACCCGCCGTGTCTGACGATTCGACCGGCCCTGTCAATGAGGTCTTATGCATGGATTGATTCTCGAAGGCGATGGTTATCTCGGGAGGATTGAGAGTAAGGGGAGGAGTCATGGCCACGAGATTCAGGCAAAAACCCATTAACGTAGGCCGAATGAGAGCTGCTGCGACAAGAGTCCTCGTTGAGAACCCTCGGGTGGTCTTTGCCTATATTTTTGGGAGTATTGCCCGAGGT
>JADGQM010000301.1 GCA_017881795.1 Syntrophobacteraceae bacterium | reverse complement strand
TCAGACGGTTTGGGGATGATGTCATGCTTTCGGGTAGATTTCACAAAGAGCTTTATTGAGGTCGAGCCAATATGTTCACAGGGTTGATTCAGGGCAAGGGAACTCTGCTCAGGACTGAACGCCATGGTCCGGATGCCGGAATGGTGGTCCAGGCCCATTACACGATGGAAACGCTGACCCTTGGGGAAAGCATTGCCGTGGACGGAGCCTGTTTGACCGTCGTTTCTTTTCAAGGAAATGTCTTTACCGTTGATGTTTCGACCGAGACCCTCAGCCGCACAACTCTGGGACGAAAGCCACCCGGCAGCCATCTCAACCTGGAGCAGGCCCTGCGCCTGGGGGACCGCCTGGGCGGGCATCTGGTGACCGGCCACGTGGACGGCCTCGGGACCCTTCGCGACCGCCGTCAGGAAGGTCGATCCTGGCGACTCATATTTGAGGCTCCGCCAGATTTGAATCGCTATATCATTGAAAAGGGCTCCGTCGCTATCAATGGCATCAGCCTGACCGTCAACGGGTGCAGCGAGGGCTCTTTCGATGTCAATGTCGTCCCTCATACTTTTGCCGAAACCACCATCGGCCAAGTGAAGATCGGGGACGCCGTCAATATCGAAACGGACCTGCTCGGCAAATATGTCGAGAAGATGCTTAAAGGCTTCCTGAACTTGAACAAAACCGCCGTTGAAACGAGCCGCATTGACGCTGCTTTTCTTCAGAAACATGGGTTTCTTTAGCGGGCATTATGAAAAAAGGCAGGCTGGGAAGCCTGCTCCACATGGGTTTGCGATGAAGTGGCGATACTGCGCGCCTTGAGAATGATTCGACTTCATGTTATACAAATCTTTGTGAGACAAAGCGCTTAGCAGGAATTGCTGTTGTGATTTTTGATTTCGAGAAGGAGCAATAAGACATGCCTTTGGCATCTATTCCCGAGGCTTTAGAAGACATTCGCCAGGGCAAAATGGTGATTTTGGTGGATGACGAAGACCGCGAAAATGAAGGCGACCTCTACCTCGCCGCCGAAAAAGCGACGCCCGAAGCGATCAACTTCATGGCAAGATATGGTCGAGGGCTCATCTGCCTTTCTCTCACTCAGGATTGGGTGGAGCGGCTGCGCCTGCCGATGATGGTCACGCAGAACCGGTCGAAGTTTGAGACTGCATTCACGGTCTCCGTGGAGGCACGGTTGGGAGTAACCACTGGCATCAGCGCGGCCGATCGAGCGCGAACCATCCTTGCCGCCATTGCCGACACCGCCAAACCGGATGATCTCGTGAGTCCGGGACACGTTTTCCCCATCCGTGCCCGCAAGGGCGGGGTGCTGGTCCGCACCGGGCAAACGGAAGGATCGGTTGACCTCTCCAGGCTGGCAGGACTGAAACCGGCGGGCGTCATCTGTGAAGTCATGAAGGACGACGGCACCATGGCGCGTATACCGGACCTTGAAAAGTTTGCGGAAGAACACGACCTCAAAATCGTCACCATAGCCGATGTTATCCAGTACCGGATGCAGAATGAAATTTTTGTACACCGAGCCGCTACGGCCAAACTTCCGACGTCTGCCGGCGGCGAATTCCAGGTGATTGCCTACACCAATGACATCGATGACTATACTCATCTGGCCCTGGTTAAAGGGGAAATTCGGTCCGATGAGGATATCCTGGTGCGGGTGCATTCGGAATGCCTCACGGGAGATGTCTTTGGATCGCTCCGGTGCGACTGCGGCGGGCAGTTGCGGGCGGCAATGCTGCGCATCGGCAAGGAAGGAAGGGGCGTCATTCTCTATATGCGCAATCATGAAGGTCGTGGCATCGGGCTTTTGAACAAGATTAAAGCCTATGGTCTGCAGGAACAGGGGATGGATACGGTTGAAGCGAATGAAGCGTTGGGGCTTCAGGCGGATCTTCGAGACTACGGCATCGGCGCCCAGATTCTTGTTGATCTGGGAGTCAAAAAAATGCGCATCATGACCAACAACCCCAAGAAATTAGTGGGCCTTCAGGGCTATGGCATAAGCATCGTAGAGCGCGTTCCGCTGGAAATTCCACCCAACGAGTGCAATATCGATTACCTGACGGCAAAGTGCACCAAGATGGGCCATCTGCTGAGCTGTGTCTGAAGGATTTCGGATTTCGGATTGCGGATTGGGGGACAATAAAGTCAATTCGTGTGTCTTCGTCAACCTTCGTGTGACTTCGTGGACAGCTTTTGGCGGATGGCGGATTGCGGATGGCGGATTTTTTTAGGTGGAGGGGATGAAGATGAACGTGTACGAAGGCAAACTGCTGGCACAGGACCTTCGCTTTGGGATCATTGTCAGTCGCTTTAACGACTTTATTTGCGATCGCCTCCTGGGGGGGGCGCTCGATGCGCTCAGGCGCAACGGGGCAGCGGACAAGGACATAGACGTCTTCAAGGTGCCCGGAGCTTTCGAAATCCCGCTCACGGCCAAGAAAATCGCCGTTTCAGGGCGCTACGACGCGGTAATCTGTCTTGGAGCAGTCATCCGTGGAGCCACACCTCATTTCGACTATGTGGCCAGTGAGGTGTCCAAAGGGATTGCCAATGTGAGCCTGGACACGGGCACTCCCATCGCCTTTGGCGTCCTCACCACCGACACCATTGAGCAGGCCATTGAGCGAGCCGGGTCCAAGGCTGGAAACAAAGGGTGGGATGCGGCTTTGGCTGCCATCGAGATGGCCAACCTCATGAAGCAGCTCCCCTCGTAGGGGCGACCGGCCGGTCGCCCCTACTAAAATATCGGGCACACGTAGGAGGGCACTCACAACTATCTCTGTGCGCTTCTTCGTGATCTTCGTGTTCTTCGTGGTTAAAGAAAGGCAGTCGAGAAACCGGAAATGGGCCAGCGCAGGCGTTCCCGAGAAATTGCACTCCAGATACTTTACCGGGTCGATATGACCGAATCTCCGCCCGATGAGGCCATTCCCTCACATTATGAGCTCCTGACCACCGGCGAAGAACACGAAGTACAGGCGCCCTATGTGGTCCGACCGTTTGCCGAGCACCTGGTCCGTGGAGTTCATCTGCATCAGGCGGAAATCGATCAAATTATTGTCTCGGCGTCCGATCATTGGCGGCTCGACCGCATGTCAATCGTTGACCGGAACATTTTGCGCATCGCCCTGTTCGAAATGCTCTATTGCCCTGACGTCCCCCCCAAGGTGTCCATAAACGAAGCGATTGACATCGGCAAGAAGTTTGGGAGCGAGGATTCGGGAGCCTTCATCAATGGGGTATTGGACCACATCCTCGGGAACCTGCGAAAAGCAGAGCAAATTTCCGAACTTTCAGGAACATAGCGCCTACTTTGGAAATTCGATGGTAACCGTCTCCCCTTCGGCGTCCTGCTCCAGCTTAACCGTCACCTCAAAGCTGCTATCGCGAATGGCAATGGCCAAAGGGATTTTCCCTTCTTCTCCCTCGATGTGAGTAATCTCTTTCATCACATCCAGCACTTTCCCTCCCACTTCACCCCCCGGGGAAGGCAACTCGGATTTGCGGTACTTGGCGACAACCTTTATCTGCCCATCCTTCTCCCTGCTCAGGGCGATTTTTTTGGCATTCCCATTGATCCCGTGTAACACGGAGAGCGCCACCCACTTAAGCGCCGCTTCCTCTTTGTCAAGTTCTCCGGGTAGCAGTGACATCTCTTTCAAATAATCCGTGGTTGCGTAACAATCACAAAGTTCCAAGACCTTCAAATGGAGGCTGCGTTTATCCTTCATTGCTCTTCCTCTCCTTCTCTTCTGGAAATCGGAAAACCGCTCAATACCACCTCTGCCTTGGCAGCAAAGGTCAATGCTCGGCAAAGTAATTCCTGACGGTAACAACATAGAAAATATTTGAATGCTGTGCGTCGCCGGGTCGCAGGAGAATTAGACTGGAGGCAGAAACCGTTTGTACACTAATTTCAGAATGTTACAGCTGGAAAATGAAGCAGGATGAACTACTTTTTATCCGACTTGTAGCTCTCCTGAAATACTTGCGGGTTAATGTTACCCGACCCCGGACCTCCACATTCGGGAATGTAGCAGCTGACGTCAACGAACTCACAAACCTGCTTGCAGGAAGGGCATGTTTCGGGTGGGGTCACCACATCAATCGTATTGCCGCAATTGTTGCACTTAAATACTGCCATCCCTTTGCTCCTTTCCAAAACCCATATTATCTGAAAACTCGCTCCATACCTTGACTCCTTCAAACATCCCGACATAGTAAGCAATATAAGGTGATGCATGTCAAGAATCAACTCGCACGGGCAGGACCCAATGCTGTTGAATTAAGGGATTGAGGGATTTGGGAATTGAGGAATTCTTACGGCGCAAGGTAGAGATTGTCCTGGTTTGGCTAATCCAATCCCTGAATTCCTCAATTCCTGAATTGTTAATTCAACAACATTGGGGGCAGGACCTCTCCATCTTCAAAACCCCAACAGGATTTCTTCTTTCCATAAGGGCCGGCATCCATTATTTTACCACCCTCTGATTTCAGACCATGAAACCGAGAGGATTCGTTCCGTTTGACAAAGGAGTCAAAATCATGCTGGGGACCGCGATCAATGTGGGAGCTATTCTTGCGGGCAGCGTAATTGGCGTATCCATCGGCTCACGGTTGCCCGAGCGGTTACGCCAGACGGTGCTCAACGGGCTCGGTCTGCTCACCCTGCTGGTCGGCTTGCAGATGGCCCTCGGAACAGGGAATCTCATGATCGTCCTGGGAGCCATCCTGCTCGGCGGCTTACTGGGGGAAATCCTGAGGATTCATGACGGGCTGGAGCGCTTCGGCGCTTTTCTGCAGTCTGCCTTGTCCGGGAGCCGCAATCCCCTTTTCGGGGAAGGGTTTGTGACCGCCAGTCTGGTCTTTTGCGTCGGGCCTATGGCCATTCTCGGTTCCATTCAGGACGGCATGACGGGTGATTACCGGTTGCTGGCTGTTAAGTCGGTCCTCGATGGTTTTGCCGCTATCGCCTTTTCGGCAAGCCTCGGGTGGGGAGTGTCCTTATCGGCTCTGAGCATCCTCCTGTACCAGGGAGGCATAACCCTATGCGCAACCACCCTCTCAAGAATCCTTACCGACCCGATGATTGTGGAAATGACCGCAGCAGGAGGCTTGATCATTGTCGGTATCAGTCTCAAGCTCCTGGACCTGAAGGATATTCGCCTTGCCAATTTCCTGCCCGCTCTGGCCATTGCCCCTTTGATTGTGTTCATCGTGCCGATCATCAGGTCCTGTTTCTGACAGTTGTCCAGTACCGCTTAATGATGCTCCACAACTTGCCCCCTTGACAGAACCTCGCAGATTCCCTAATCAAGATTATGTAGGTGCGATGTCGGACACTTCGTTTCTCGTTTACCACTGCGGAGC
>JADGQM010000300.1 GCA_017881795.1 Syntrophobacteraceae bacterium | reverse complement strand
CCGCAACGAGGAAGGGTTTCTTCTTTCGCCGCAAGTCAGCCATGGCTCCCAGGAAAGGTGAGAGCACGACCGAAAGCAGCATAGCGGTCGAAACCGCGATTCCCCACAGAAAATCCCCATGCCCCTTGTCCCCGCCAACCACTACTTGTTTAAAATAGAGAATAAAGTAAGCGGTGATGATGACCATGGAAAACCACGCCATCCCGAAGTCATAAAGGATCCAGGAGATGATTGTTGCCAGTGATCGTTTTTCACTCATGGTGTTCACTTATGAGACAGGGTGAAAAGCCGAGTTCAAACCCATGCACCGCGCGGGAATCAAAATAACAGGTCCTTCCAAATGGAGCCAGGCAGATTTGGCGCCTCACTTTTTTTGTCTCATCGAGTAGATACAATGGTAGGATATTGGCGATTTTCCATAGAACCTCCTGCAGGAGTCCTTTGGCATCATTCTTCGTGGTGACCCTCCAGGTCATGGGGGCGTCAGGCAGGAAATCGATAAAGCCACATAAGCTGAGAGACCTTACCTATGTGGATCGTTTATCTAGCCCTTCGGAGACCCTACACCGTCGCCGTGATGGCGCTGCTCATCCTGACCCTCGGGATCCTCTCCGCGAGTAGGATGATCGTCGACATCTTCCCGGCGATCAAAATCCCCATGGTTGTGGTGACCTGGAATTACCCCGGCTTGTCTCCGGAGGACATGGAGAAGCGGGTGGTGCTCCTCAGTGAACGGGCTTACTCGACCACCGTCAATGGGATCGAGCGGATCGAGTCGCAATCCATTCCCGGAATCGGGTTCCTCAAAATCTATTTCCAGGAGGGGGCGGACATCGGGTCGGCCATTGCCCAGATCTCGGCAACCTCGAGCACGGTCCTTCGCAGCATGCCGCCGGGCATGCAAGCTCCAAACATCATCCAATTCGATGCTTCGAGTGTGCCGGTCGCGCAACTTACCCTGTCGAGCGAGAAGCTTTCCGAAGAAGAGATCTTCGACTACGGGCTTTACTTTGTTCGGGTGAGGCTCTTTACCATCCCGGGGCTCTCTACGCCGGCGCCCTTCGGCGGGAAAATCCGGCAGATCATGATCGATGTCGACCCCGTTGCTCTCAATGCCAGAGGATTGTCGCCTGCCGACGTGGTCACGGCACTGCAGTCCTCAAATGTCATCATTCCCGCCGGCACGGCGCGCATGGGCAAGACCGAATACAACGTGTTGATGAACTCGAGTCCGCGCTCGGTCGAGGGGTTTAACACGCTTCCCATCAAGGCGGTGGGGAACGCTATCGTTTATATGGGCGATGTCGCTCGGGTCTCAGATGGTTATGCAACGCAAACCAATATTGTCCGGGTGAATGGGAAGCGCGCCACATACCTCGCCATCCTGCGGCATGCCGAGGCCTCGACGCTGGCCGTGGTGGATGCCACGCGGGAGGTCCTGCCCTTGATCAAAGAGGTCGCTCCCGAGGGGCTGGAAATCAAGGTGGATTTCGATCAATCCATCTTCGTTCGGGCGGCGATTGAAGGGGTCGTCCGGGAGGCGGTGCTGGCTTCCATTCTGGTTTCCTTGATGATCCTCGTCTTTCTCGGCAGTTGGCGGAGCACGGTGATCGTCTGCATTTCGATACCCCTGGCCATCCTGTGCTCGATTATTGGTCTGAACCTGGCGGGTCACAGCATCAACATCATGACCCTGGGGGGACTCGCCCTGGCGATCGGGATGCTGGTTGACGACGCCACGGTCGAAGTCGAGAATATTCATCGCAATCGTGCGCTGGGCAAGCCTTTAACGGTGGCGATTCTGGATGGCGCCAGCCAGATTGCCGTGCCCGCCATTGTCTCCACCCTGGCCATCTGCATCGTATTCTTTCCCGTGGTGCTGCTTTACGGCGCTGCCAAATACCTCTTCACCCCGCTCGCGCTGGCCGTTGTCATTGCCATGCTGGCATCGTATGTTCTTTCGCGCACCCTTGTTCCAACCCTCGCACGTGCCTTGATGGAGAAGGAGCAGCATGTCGGCGTTTCCACCAGCACTGTCGACCCTCTGCCCGACTCGGGCGGGTTGCGAGGCTTTTTTCACGGCTTAAATGAGAAACGTGAGCGCGCCTTTGAAAGGTTTCAGAACTCCTATGGGGAGGTGCTTGAAAAGGTGCTCACTCATCGGACTTTTACGTTGGCGATCGCGGGCATCTTTGTCGTTATCAGTTCAGGGCTGTTGTTGGTCGTTGGAACCGATTTCTTTCCTTCCGTCGATACCGGCATGATGAAGTTTCACTTTCGTGCGCCAGCGGGGACACGCATCGAGGAGACCGAGAAAATGGTCGCCAAAATCGAGCAGCATATTCGAGAGGTCATACCGCCAGAGGACATCGACACCATCAACGACATGATCGGCGTACCGGTATTCTACAACCTGGCATTCGTGCCCACGGAGAACGTGGGGGGGATGGATGCCGAGTTTCTCATTTCGCTCAAGCAAGGGCATCGCCCAACGGCCAGGTACCGGGCGAATCTCCGGAGATACCTGGCGAGGAAATTCCCTGGCGCCAGCATTTATTTCGAGCCTGCTGACATCGTCACGCAGGTCTTGAATTTCGGCCACGCTTCACCGATCAACATTCAGATTGAAGGGATGGACCTCGAACGTTCCTTCCAGTTCGCGACGCGGCTCAAGAGCGCGGTGCAGGAGGTCCCGGGGGCCGCCGATGTTCATATCAATCAGGTGCTCGATTACCCCTCGCTGCAAGTTGATGTCGACCGCTCGCGCGCCGCCCTGCTGGGCATGAGCCAACGCGATGTGGCGAACACTCTGCTCACTTCCCTCTCATCCAGCGTCCTCGTAGCCCCGTCATTCTTTCTGAATCCCGCCAATAACGTCAACTATACGGTAGCGGTGCAGATTCCCATGGAGCGTTTAGATTCGATGTGGAGCCTGCTTTCGCTCCCCCTGACTCCGCCCTCTGCCGCGGCCCTGTTCCAACCGGAAGTCCCTCCGTCGGCGACCGATCTGCCTCACGCTCCCGCCCAGACCCTGACTAACTTGGCTTCAGTGTATCATCGAGTGAGTCCTGAAAATATCAACCATTACACCGTTCAACGCATCGTCGAGGTCGATGCTGACATCGAGGGGCGTGATCTGGGTTCAGTCGCCGAGGACGTGGAAAGGAAGGTTGCTGAGCTCGGACAGCTTCCTCCTGGGATGCGCATCAGGGTGCTCGGCCAAAATGAGGTTATGAATCAGTCCTTTCGGAGCCTTGGCATGGGGCTCATCCTTTCGATCCTGCTCGTCTATTTCCTGATGGTCATGCTCTTCCAATCCTGGTTGGATCCATTCATCATCATGATGTCAGTCCCCGGGGCGCTGGTGGGGATTCTCTGGGGGCTGGCCCTGACCGGCACCACCATCAATGTGGAATCGCTTATGGGATCGATCATGGCAGTCGGTATTGCGACGGCAAATTCCATCCTGCTGGTGAGCTTCGCCAACGAGATGAGGGTCGAGAGAGGGCTGACGGCCCATGATGCCGCACTCGAGGCCGGGAAAACGCGATTGCGGCCGATCCTTATGACCGCCCTCGCGATGACTCTTGGCATGCTCCCGATGGCCCTGGCCATGGGTGAAGCCAGCGAACAGAACGCCCCCCTCGGTCGTGCGGTAATCGGCGGGCTGCTCATGGCAACGCTGGCCACCCTCTTTGTCGTACCGGTGGTTTATTCCCTGTTGCGGAAAGACGTTCCGACCAAGTATTCGCTTGACAAACGGTTCCTCGCCGAGAGGGAGGGTTACACGCTGCCGGGAGAGCACTCATGAAAACTGATCCATCAGAGCAAAGACGCAGGGGAAGCGCCCTTTTCCGGTTGGGTGGCGTGGTGACCGTGGTGGTGGCCGTCGTCCTTCTTGGAGGTTTGATCTGGAAGCAAAAAGTGAGAGTTCAGGATGAAAAGCACAAGCTTCAGGTCTCTGCCGAAGCGGGTCCTGCGGCCCATGTGGTGTCAACAACACGCACCCCCACCACCAAACGTGTTGAACTGGTCGGGGAAGCGCGACCCTTTGCCAACGTCACGCTTTACGCCAAAATCAGCGGATACCTCCGTGAAATCAAGGTGGACAAGGGGGACCCGGTCACCCAGGGGCAGATCTTGGCCGTTATCGATTCGCCTGAACTTGACAGCCAATACGACGCGGCTGCGGCTGATGCCAGAAATAAGCGGTCAGAGGCCAAACGGAACTGGAAACTTCTCCCCCAGGGCGGCGCTTCGCAACAGACCGCCGAAGCTGCCGAAGCTGCGGCACAGGTGGCCGAGGCTTATGCTGCGGCGCTGCTGTCCCAAAAAGACTATGAGACGCTTCATGCTCCCTTCCGCGGGACGGTGACTGCTCGTTATGCCGATCCGGGGGCTCTGATTCAGAGCGCCGCCAACGCCCAGACCTCGGCTTTGCCGGTGGTCGCCCTCTCGCAGACTGATCGGCTGAGGGTTTATGTCTACCTGGATCAAAAGAACGCCAATCTGGTGCAGGTGGGTGATGGCGCCGAGATTGCCGACACGGCGCGGCCGGAAGTCAAGCTTCCGGCCACGGTGAGCCGCACGAGTGGAGAACTCGATCCCAGGACCCGAACGCTCCTTACGGAATTGGACGTCGCCAACGAGAAGGGGAGAATCGTCGCCGGGAGCTTTGTCAAGGTCACGCTGACCTTGCGCAATCCACCCGGCGTTCAGGTCCCGGCGGAAGCCCTGGCGATTCGCGGCGAAACGACAACCGTCGGCGTTCTCACTGATCAAAATCGAGTGAATTTTCGCCCGGTCACCATCGCTGAAAGCGACGGGAAGGTAGTGAAGGTGAGCGCGGGTTTGACGGAAGGGGAAAAGGTGGTCCTGAACCCAGGGAAGGGCATCGCCGAAGGTGATCAAGTGCAGCCCATTGATCGCACAGGTGAATAATTTCCAGACAGGCGCGCCATGAGGTTTCCAACCGCTAGCAGAGGGCGTGCAACTGTGAGAAAGCCGGCATTGCTTCTAGCGAACAGGACAACGAGTGAAATTGCACAGGTGGAAAGAGCCGCCACCCATGCCCAAAGAGATTGGAAAAAGTTCCACCCCTGCGGTTGGGTGCTTTCGTAGTTTTCGTAGGTTGGGTTGAGGCAGGAGAACCGTTGAGCCATGTCGATTCATGACGCATTTCCACGTGCCTCCTTACCTGCCGAAACCCAACTCCCGCATCACAGCCGATGTCGGTTCAGATACTGTTGGGTTTCGGCGGAAACAATCAGCGCGAAAGCTCACGAGTGTATTTTCCAAACCCCTTGCTCATGCAGCCTCAACCCAACCTACGTGCTACGTGCTCGATGAAACCGAATCCTTCATGGCGCAAGAGAGGTGCTTATTGGCC
>JADGQM010000066.1 GCA_017881795.1 Syntrophobacteraceae bacterium | reverse complement strand
TTCTCAGGCATGAACCGTTCCCAAGGAGAATAATATGGCTGAAGATAAGACGATATGCCCCCATTGCGGGGTGAAGATGAAGAAATGGAGGACGCCACCGGAGTCCACATGGAGTGCTGAGTTCTTTTATGTGTGCTTCAACGATGAATGTGCGTATTACGTGCGCGGCTGGGAACACATGGACAAAACGGCCTGTGTTAAGTGTTCATACAGGCACCGATATGATCCGGAAACAGGAAGCTGTGGCCCGCTTCCGGTCTGGTCATCGGATGCCGGAAAGTGGGACATTATCGATTAAAAAGCGGAGAGCCGTTCGAGAAATCCGGCAGGCTGGAAAGCCTGCCCCACATCGCTTGGTACTGCGATACGTTGTAGAGCAGGCTTTCCAGCTTGCTCAGATGGTGAATGCTGATCAAAGGGCTTTTTTCCAAACAGGGCCTGAAGGACCATGCGGCTGCAGCCGGCCTGGTCACTGCGCTTTCATTTTCAACGTTGGTTCCTTAAAAAGGGAAAACCTGAGCCAGCGGAAGCTGAGTCTCAGCAAGGATTCATCGCTGTCTCTGAGGGCTTCAGCCTCCTCATCAGTGACATCAAAGATGGCGAGGAACCGGCTTCCAAGAACAAATTCCCGGAATTTATCCAAATTGTAGCCGGCCAGGAAAAACATCTGCTGCTGTTTGGTCGAAAGAGGTGACCCCGAACGCAGGCGAGGGTGGGTGATAATACCCATCCACAAGTTATTCCATTCATCGTATCGTTCCAACCCCTGATCTTTGGTCCACTCCCCAATTTCCCATGAGCGCTTCTGCTCGAACCCCTGGCAATGGCTTTCGCGGAGCACGAAGTACTCTTCAAGAACGGTATGGTGAACTGGATGCAGACGGGTGGCCTTGGCGATAGGATAAATGCGACAGGCGGCAGGGCGGTCCGCGTAAACACGACAGCCGTCCGCCGAGACAAACGGGCAAACCTTGCGACTGTCATCCAGCATCTTGAGATAAATCATGGGCAGACTGCGCAGCTCGTCAAAGCGACTCTCGGTGTAGTGGTCCAAAAACGTCCTCGCATCCAGGCGCAGATGGGTTTTGAGGCGCAGGATATCGTAAGGGGTAAGCAACAGTTTCAGGTCCCTGCAGCATTCGGTGAAGCAGGGGACTCCCGGATGGCACGCAAAGCAGAACATGCCGTCGCTAAGCGGCTCGAGCTTCTCCTGAATGGCCTCAGGGGCGGTTTGTTCAGTGGGCACATTAATTCCTTAATTAATCACATCCTAAAACTGATAACTGGATAACTGATAACTATTTTCCCGGCAGCGCATAAAGCTCGTCCATCTGGCTCCGAATGTAGCGAAAAGCCAGCCTCAACAATGCTTCATCATCAGCTTGCACCTGATGGAGTGTCGCTTCATCGACCTCATAGATCTCTCGAAAACGGATATCCCTAAGGAGCTCCACAAACCGGTCGAGGTCATACGCCAAAAAGAGCATTCTCCCCAAGCCGGCTCCGAGATCCGAACCGGGCCGGAAGCCTTGCGGCATAACCATGTGAAAAGCTCTTTCCATTTCCACATAGGGCGTCACCCCCTGGCCGAGCAGCCATTCTGCCACGGTCAGTGACCTGCGCTCTCGCAAACCAAGACAGCGCTCGCTCTTGGCGAGGACTTGGTAGGCCCCCTCGCTCCCGGTTACATCCAGCGGATACATGCGGCAGGCCCAGGGGCGATCCTGGTAGACACTGCAGCCCTTGGTGGTGACCAGCTTGCATTGGAGGGTTTCGGGCATCATTTCCAATTGCACGATGGGAATGTTCGTTGCTCGTTCCAGAAAATGCCGTGTGTAGCGCGCCAAGAATTCCGCCGAGCCAATCTTCAACGCCCGGCGAAGCCTGAGGACATCATACGGCGTAAGATAAATGTTAACATCCCGGCAGCATTGCGTAAAACAGGGCAAGTCGTCACCACAGGAAAAATGGAAAATACTGTCCTCAGTCAGGACCGATTGTTCATTTTCTAAGAGATTAGAGTCCATGCGAAGCTATTAATCCTTTGAAATCAGCATAACGCCGTAAGGGCGCGGCGATAGAAAGGCGGGATGGAAAGCCCGCCCTCCGTTAACCCCTTCGAACTCACCACAACCGCCGTGACAGGATCCCGCCCGTGAATCGCAATAAGGGAAACCAGCGGTCACGGTGCATCCCCAACCGACCACCAACTCACCTTCACCTTTCACTTTTCACTTTTCACCTTTCACTTTTCACCTTTCACTTTTCACCTTTCACTTTTCACTTTTCACTTTTCACTTTTCACTTTTCACCAACCACTAATCACTGACCCTCTTCCAAAGCGCCGGCGAGAATCTCGGACAGTTCCAGGATTTCCAGCGAGTCCTGCTGATCGAGACTCTTGCAGGCATCGGTCAGCATATTGAGACAATAGGGGCAGGACGTAGCGAGGACCTCGGCGCCCACGTTTAAAGCGTCCTTGATGCGCAGTTCCCCGAAGCGCTCTCCCATGGGAACCTCGGCCCAGATCCGGCCTCCTCCTCCGGCGCAACACAGGCTCAGCTCGCGCGCTCTTCCCAGTTCCACAGGGTCAGCCTGGAGGGCGCTCGAAAGCAGTTGGCGCGGAGCATCATAAATCTCGCTGTGGCGTCCCAGATAGCAGGGATCGTGAAAGGCGGTCTTCTTGGCAAGACTCTTTGCCAGCGGAAGCTTTCCCTCCTCCTGGAGTTGGCTCAGCAGGGCGGTGTAGTGGATCACTTCCCATTCCCCTCCCAGTTCCGGGTATTCGTTCTTGAATGTCCACAGACAATGGGGGGAAGTGGTGATGATCTTCTGAACGCCTTTGCCGTTATAGAGCTCAATGTTGGACTCGGCCAGCTTGAGGAAAAGCTCCTCGTCGCCCATCTTGCGCATACTCTCTCCGCAGCAGCTTTCTTCCGCCCCGATGACCCCGAAACTTACGCCGGCGTGCCGGAGGAGCGCGGCGATGCTCCTGGCGATTTTAGTGCTGCGTGGATCGTAGCAGGAATGGCAGCAGACGAAGAGAAAGTACTCCGTTTCGGGCCCGAACTGCGGAATATCCAGTCCTTCCTGCCAGACGGTGCGTTTCTCCCTCGGTCCCGCCCATGGGTTACCGTTAGCATGAGCGCTCCCGAGAATAGGTCGAAGATGTGCGGGCGCCATCCCGCCACCAACGATACTGGCGCGCATGCCGCGTACGTTATCGACAATCTTGACCCCGCGCGGACAGTTGCTTTGACACATACTGCAAGTGGAGCAGGCAAAGAGGATGGTTTCCTCTTCAAACCCCTCCATACCCATCTGTCCGAGGCGCTGCATGTGGCGAATGTTGAATCCGTCGCTGGTTTCGCCGGGGACCAGACGCCAGGGGCAGAGATTAGTGCACAATCCGCACTGCATACACCAGTTGATGGTCTCCGCCCCCATCTCCGCAATGTAATCTCTCATCTCGAGTGAAACGTTTTTCGGTTCCATATATCGCTGCTCCTTAATAGCCTTTGTACGGATTGGGACCCAATTCCTGGACGCGATCGGCAAAACCATCGAGGATCTCGGGCAACCGTTCGTAATCCGCGATGGAAAGCTGCTCCAACCGGACCCTGTCGGATTCCAAGACCAGCCGGTTGAGCGTCTCCTGAACCTTGGTCATCCGAATGTTCGCCAGCTCGCTCCCTTTGATAAAGTGGCACTGGTACTCGTCGCCATGCTTGCAGCCCAGCAGCAGGATGCCGTCGATGCCTTTGGAGAGGGCATCGGCAATCCAGACGAGATTCATGGAGCCAAGGCAGCGGACCTGGATGAATCGGACCCATGGGTTGTAGGTGAGCCGCCGGATACCCGCCAGGTCGAGCGCCGGATAGGCGTCATTTTCGCAGGTCAGGACCAGGAGGCGAGGCTTTTCCTCATCCTCTTCCGGGACGTTGATCCCCTTGATCATATTACCAACCATCGCCACCGAGTAGTTCTTGAACGAGATGATGCGCTCCGGGCATGCGCCCATGCACACCCCGCAACGGCGGCAGCGCGTGGGGTTGGGCAGCGGATTGGCTTTTTCATCTTCGTTGATGGCTCCGAACGGGCATTCCTCCGTGCAGCGCTTGCATTGCGTACATCGCTGCATGAAGAATTCCGGATAGGTCTGGTCCCCGACCCGCGGGTGGACGGCCCTTCCCTGCGCCACCATCTCGACACACTGGATGGCTTTGAGCGCTGCACCGGCGCCATCTTCCGTGCACCGCGCATAGTCCATCGGGGCTCGCACCGAGCCTGCGGCATAAATACCGGTGCGGCGGGATTCGTAGGGAAAGCAGATGAAATGAGAATCGGGGAAACCGTATTGCAAGGCGGGCATTTCAGGTCCCTGGCGATACTGCAGATTCAAAATATTGGAAACCAGGATGGTATCGGATGGCACCACGCTTTCCTCATCACCCTCTTTGGGGGCTTGGGCCTTGAATGCTTCTCCAAAGGCCGTAGTGGGAACCATGCCGGTTGCCAGGACGACCAGGTCCACACTCTCCGACATGATGGGCGAACGGGTGAGCTCGTCGTCGGCCAAAACCGTCAGCCCGCCGGAACCGTCATCCTCGATTGCGGTGACCGCGCCCCGCACGAAAAAGACGCCATCCTTCTGCAACTGCTTGTAGAAGAGCTCATAATTGCCGCTGGCGCGGATGTCCTTATAGAAGACATAAACCGGCATCCCCCCATCGGTCTCTTTGAAATACTTGGCTTGCTTGAGCGATTCGACGCAGCACGCGGCCGAACAGTAGGGAAGATGCTGCGGATCGCGTGAACCGGCACAGAGGATAAACGCCACGCTCTTGACCGGTTGTCCGTTTGAAGGTCGAGTCACTTTGCCCGTGGTGAACATGGCTTCCAGTTGTGCCGCGGTGACGACATCGGGAACCTTCCCGTAGCCGAGATCCAGCAGCTTATTGGGATCATACGGGACGGAGCCTGAAGCCAGCACAATCGCCCCCACGCGTTCGGCAGCTTCCTGGCCATTCTGCCTGATGCGGACGTCAAACATACAGGGAGCCCCTGAAATCGCCTCGATCTGAACGCCAAGATAGGTCTTGATCGCCGGCTGATTATTGACTTCCTGAGTCAGGGCTTCGAGATTGGATTCCTGCAATTCCTCATAAGGCGGCTGGGATGGGGGAAGTTTGTAAACGTCTTTGAGATAGCCACCGAGACGATCACTGTTTTCGACCAGGACCACCTCATAGCCGGCCTTGGCTGCTTCGTTGGCTGAGGTCATACCCGCCAGCCCGCCGCCGACCACGAGGACGCGCTTGCTCAAGTCTTCTGCCATAAAGGGCTCTGGAGGCTCCGCGTCTCGGGCCTTGACGAGGCCCATGCGGAGCTGATCTTCGGCCAGCATCTGAGTGTCTTCGTCGTTCGCCGGATGCGACCAGACCACCTGTTCGCGCAGGTTGACCCGCTCCATCACGGTATCGGCGCCAAAATCAAAAACATCCGTCATCACCCGCGGGGAACAAGCGGCGATCACGATCGTATTCACCCCTGCTTCCTCCAGATCGGTGCGAATCAGCGCTGCGCCTTCAGCGCTGCAAAGGAAGGGATGTTCTTTGCAAACTGGAACCTTGTATTCACCGGTGGCAACCTTGGTCAGGGCTGCGCTTTCGAGTGCGTCGCCAATGCCACAGCCGGTGCAAATATAGACGCCTGTCTTTTTCTCCATTGTCTTACCTCCTGCACGTCGACTGAATAGCTTTGAGCGCTGCCGCCGTCGCATCCTGGACGCAGGTGGCGACGTCTACGGGCTGTTTCACACATCCCGCGCCGATTATTCCGGACACTGCCTGGCTGGTTAGCATGAACCCCGACTCATCGTGCGCCACTTGGGTGTTATGGACGCTAACCGTTGGCGAATTGGGGACCATTCCCGCAGCCAGGACCACCAGGTCGAATTGATCTCTGAGGATTTTCCCTGTGGCCTGATCTTCCACCTGCACGGTCACCATTCCGGTTTGGGGATCTTCAGAGATTTCTCCAGCCTTCCCCTTGATGAGGGTCACCCGCTCGTCCGCCTGCACCTTGGTGAAAAAAGCCTCGTATCGGCCGAGGGCCCGGATATCGATGTAAAAGATCGTGGCATGCGCTTCGGGATCTTGTTCCAGGAGGTAGGTGGTCTGCTTGAGCGAAGCCAGGCAGCAGACCCCCGAACAATAAGGAAGGTGGTTTTCATCCCGGGATCCGGCGCACTGGATGAAGGCGAGCCGCTTGACCTCGCCGCCATCGGAGGGGCGCCTGATCTTACCGGCCGTCGGGCCGTTCGCGGCCGCCAGCCGTTCCAGCATGACATTGGTGATTACGTTCTGCTGTTTGCCGAAGCCATAATAAGCAATCTTTTCGGCTTCATAAGGCCGCCATCCGGTGGCCCAGATGATGGCGGCAACCGACACGGTCATTTGCCGGGCTTCCATATCCAGATCAATGGCGTCGTAGGGACAGGCGGCTTTGATCTGTTCCGCCTCCGCCGTGCCGAGAACTTCCGGGGTCAGCACATACCGCAGGGGAAAGGCAAATTCATGAGGCAAGTGCGCCGCTTTGACCTGCTTCAGGCCGTAGTTGAACGGGTCGGGAACTTCCGTGGTAGCGGCGGCTTCACAGAGGCCGCATGCCGTGCATTTCTCATTCACGTAGCGTGGGCTAGTCCTTAGAGTGACCTCAAAATTCCCCTCCTCACCTTCGACCTTTTCCACTTCAGTCATCGTATAGGTCTGAATAAGGGGGTTGTTCTTGAGGCGACGGAAGTTGATTTCCAGGCCGCAATTCGGGGGACACAATTTGGGAAAATACTTGTTCATACGGGCAACCCGGCCGCCCAGATAGGCTTCTTTTTCCACCAGATACACCGGGAATCCAGTTTCGGCGGCTTCAAGAGCGGCGCTCAAGCCCGTGATGCCGCCCCCCACCACCAGAATGCTCCGGTTTCCATTCAACGCCTCAGCCATAAAATTTCCTCCCTTGTCAGGTTCGATGATTGGTCATCCTTGAGGGATAGTCGTCAAAAAGCAGGGAACTGCTTCATAATTGGAGCGTGAAACCAAAGATGTGCAGAAAAGCAGCGATGAAAGATAACTCAACAATCCCTGGTTTTTCAATACAAAAAAAGGAATTTCCTGCTATGATCATAACCCTCATGCTGCATGCTTCATGACGGCAGGCACCCGTTCATGGGATATTTTCTGGGCCAATTTCCTCGTTGATTTAACTAAGCCTCTTCATTAAGCTTGCCGGAAAGTGACTTTGTGCGGATTTCTGTCTCAAGAGAGGTCAGACCATGGCATCGAATGTGCGAGAGATCGATCTCACCAGAATTGATCCGAACCTCCGTTTCGTCTGCGAGAATGAGGCTATTGAAGAACTCTGTATAAGCATTAAGTGTAAAGGGCAGGAGGAGCCCATTCAGGTGTGCTTCACCGGAGATGACTTTCGTATCGTCAATGGCGAGAAGCGTTGGCGAGCATGCAAAAAACTGGGTTTGACCAAGATCAAGGCAATCATTGTTGAGACCGAAGAGGATTAGACGCAGCCTCAATCATAGCAACTAATGATACGGATAGCGGTAAGGATCAGCCATGCATTTTGTTTGCTGCATCAAGCAAGTCCCGGACACGGCCGAGGTCAAAATTGACCCCGATACCAACACGCTTGTCCGCGCCGGCGTAGAATCCATTGCCAATCCCTACGACGTCGTGGCCCTGGAACAGGCGCTTCGCCTGAAAGAACAATATGGGGGAAGAGTCTCGGTCATTTCCATGGGGCCTCCCCAAGCGGAAGCTTCGCTGCGAGAGGCACTGTCGTTGGGCGCCGACAAGGTTATTCTCCTCTCCGACCGGCTCTTTGCCGGGGCGGACACTCTTGCCACCAGCTACACCCTCAGTTGCGCCATCAATAAGCTTTCTCACGAACATCCCGTTGATGTCGTTTTGTGCGGCAAGCAGGCAATCGACGGGGATACCGCCCAAACCGGACCGGGGGTCGCCACGCGCCTGGGATACACGCAATTCACCTACGTTGTAGCGGTGGACTGGATCAATACGGAGGAGAAACAGATTCAAGTGCGACGGAAAGTGGAGAAAGGCAGCGAGGTGATACGCGGCCCTCTGCCAGCCTTGCTCACCGTGGAACTGGAGCTGGCCAAGCCTCGCCGGGCCTCTCTGCCGGCCATCGTCCATGCTCTCCGGGAGCCCATCGGGGCCTGGGATGGAAGCGCGATCGGGGCTTCTCCCAAGGAGCTTGGGCTCAAGGGTTCGCCGACCTGGGTCCGGAGTATCTCGTCTCCCCCCGCGAAGATTGGAGGCCCGACTTTCGATGCCGGCGAGGATCTTGCTGAGGCCGTGGCGAAGACCCTCGATGTCCTCTTTTCTGACAAGTCCTTTGCGATCAAACTTGCGAAGCGATGGGAGGCCTGATATCCGATGGCCAAGAATACCAAGGGAATAGAAGTAGCCGAGATCATCTCTGACAAGTGTATCGCCTGCCAGATATGCATCGGAGAATGCCCCGTTGCGGCCATTCAGCTCACTGCGGAGGGCGTTGCACGGATTGACCCGGAGCTCTGCATCGGGTGTGGAAAGTGCTCCGAGAGTTGTCCCGTGGATGCGGTCCTCTTCGAAAAGAAGAAGAAACGGCGCCTGCGGAAAGAAGAGCGCGGGATACCGCCCGAAGCCATTCCCGGCTATGAAGGAGTGGCGGTTTTTATTGAAATTTCGGAGAATGTCGGAGCTCAAGTTTCGTGGGAACTCGCGGGCAAGGCGAGAGAGCTTGCCGAGGCTTTGAACTCCAAGGTCATGGGTTTTCTTCTTGGAAGCGGTGTCGAAGCCATCGCCCAGGACGCTGTTGCCTACGGGTGCGATGAGGTCCATGTCATTGACGATCCTCAACTCGAGCATTACCTGCCCGTCGTCTACGGCAAGGCCCTTGCGGATCTCAGTGAAACCCTCAGGCCTGAGGTGCTCCTCATCGGGGCAACCCATCTTGGTCGTGACCTGGCAGGGGTGGTTGCGACTCATCTCAGAACCGGGCTCACCGCTGACTGCACGGGCCTGGCCATCGAACAGGAAACGCGGCTCCTCCTCATGACGCGCCCGACCTTCGGCGGCAACATTATGGCCACCATCTTCTGCGAACATAAGCGGCCGCAAATGAGCACCGTACGGCCCCGGGTCATGCGTCCGCCGGAAAAGGACGAAGAACGGAAGGGAGTCATTCGTCACCACGAATGGACGCCGCCGATGGTCGAACTCCCCATTCTGGTTGAGCTCATCAGGGACTCTGCCGATGCGGAAGGCATCGACATTGCCCGCTCCCCGGCTCTCGTGGTCGCCGGCCGAGGGGCCTGCGATCCGTCAACATTTCATCTCCTGGAGGAATTGGCTCACCTCGTGGGAGGGGCCATTGCCTGTTCCCGCCCCGTGGTGGAGTCCGGGTTCATGCCCTACGAGCGGCAGGTGGGGCAGACCGGGAAGACGGTGGCGCCGAAGCTTTATATCGGGGTTGGGGTCTCCGGGGCAATTCAGCACCTGGTGGCGATTCAGGGTGCGGAAAAAATCGTTGCCATCAACTCCGATCCGAAAGCTCCCATCTTCAAGGTTGCCGATGTGGGGATCGTAGGAAACTACCTCAAGGTGGTGCCGGAGCTCATTGCCCAGTTGAAAAAGCGTGTGGGATGAGGGGTAGAGCCCTCAGAATTCAGGGATATGCAAATGGATGAACGCTTTGATGTGGCCATTGTTGGTGCAGGGCCTGCAGGGATATCCGCAGCATGCATGCTGGCTGACAACGGGGTCAAGACCATCGTTTTTGAGCGGGGCGAATACCCGGGAGCAAAAAACATCTTTGGTGGCGTGCTCTACGGGCATGATCTTGCCCAAACCGTGCCCGACTACGTGGACAAGGGTTTTCCCATCGAGCGCAACATCGTTGAATCACGCCTCTGGTACCTTTCCCAAAGCGGGGGCTATAGCGTTGCCTATCGCGACCAGGCGTTTTTCCAGGCCCGCAAGTTCAACGCCTTCACCACCGGAAGGGCCCGGTTCGACCGCTGGTATGCCGAACAGGCCAAAGCAAAAGGGGCCGTGCTCGTCTGCAGCACCGTGGTGACGGATCTGCTGCGGGGCGAGGGCGGACAGGTTATCGGCGTGCGCACCGATCGCCCGGAAGGAGACGTCTTTGCCAAAGTTGTCCTCCTGGCCGATGGCATCAATTCTCCTCTCGCCCGCAAGACCGGTTTCCGCCCCGAACCCAAACCGGAGGATGTGGCCCTTGCCGTCAAAGAAGTTATAGCCCTGCCGGAGGAGGTCATCGACGAGCGCTTCGGCGTGGAATCAGACGCCGGGGTGACGATCGAAATCCTGGGAGACGTCACCTGGGGCATGAATGGCGTGGCTTTCATCTACACCAACAAGAGGTCGCTCTCGCTCGGCATTGGCGCGAATTTGCTCGATTTTTCGCAACAAAAGGTCAAACCTTACGAGATGCTGGAGGCGTTCAAGCAGCATCCCATGGTCGCCCCGCTCATCAAAGGTGGAAAACCCCAAGAGTATACGGCTCACTGGCTTGCCGAAGGGGGTTATGATGCGATCCCACGATTGGCGGGCGACGGCTTTCTCCTTGCGGGGGATTCGGCCATGCTTTTCAACGCCCTGCACCGCGAAGGAACGAATCTGGCTATGGCCTCGGGACGCATGGCTGCCGAAGCCATTATGGAAGCACTTGGATCGGGCGATCTCAGCAGGAACGGACTGGCCGGCTATGTGAGGCGCCTCCAGAGCTCTTATGTACTCAAAGACATGGCGAAATACCGAAGATTTCCTCATTTCCTGCAAGATCACAAGGAGCTTTTCACCACCCTTCCGGGCCTGGCCTCCCTGGCTGCCAGGGAAATGCTCACGGTCAACGGTATCCCCAAGAAAGCAAAGCAGCGCACTATTTGGGAAGCCTTCCGCAGGAAAATGTCCATTCGGCAATCCCTGCGCTTCGTCTGGGATGCATGGAGAAGCGTGCGATGAGCGTTAAAGTTGAAGACAAGCTCTTCTTGAATCGATACCGGGTGGATGAGGAGTCGCATCTACGCATTATCGATTACACCCTTTGCCTCAAGGAATGCCCCGACCAGCCCTGCCTCTACATTTGTCCCGCCAACGTCTACAAGTTGGACCGCGATCGGATCAGCGTTTCCTACGAAGGGTGCCTCGAGTGCGGTTCGTGCCGTATCGGGTGCCCTCACTTCAATATCGAATGGCGCTTTCCGCAGGGTGGATACGGTATTCGGCACAAGTTCGGTTGAGAGATTTCTGAGGCCGGTAGGGGCGACCGGCCGGTCGCCCCTACACAATCAGGTTAATTGGCGGCATCAGAGGTAATTTGCCATTTTCATCATGATTTCATGTTTCTGCATTGCTCCCGGCAGAGTTTCCCGCAGCTCACCGCTGTCAAAAATAAGGATTTGAGGAACACTCAAAATGTTGAACCGGGAGGCAATACCCGGACTGTCATCCACATTCACTTTTCCCACCCTCACCCGGCTTTTGGACTCCCGGGCAAAATCGTCGATCACCGGGATAAAAGCCCGACACGTTGGGCACCAGGGCGCCCAGGCAAAAAGGAGTACTGGCAGGGGAGACCTGATCACCTTCTCTTCAAAATTCGCATCCTTGATCATCAGGGGTTGAGGAATGAACAACTCCCCGGTATTCAACGGCCTTTTGCACTTGCCGCAGACGGCGGCAGCGTGGACCTTGTCCGAGAGAACTCGGTTGCGGGTCCTGCACTCCGGGCAGCGGAAAACATAGAATTCATGGCTCTTGCCTGACTTCTCTTCGGCATGAAGCGGTGCGCCGCACTTGCCGCATTTGGCGTGAGAACCCGCTTTCTCCAGGGGGATTCGATTTTTAGCGCCACACGCCTGGCATGCAACAATCTCAACGGTGGTCTGTTCCATCGCTTGCTCCCTCCAGCACAGCGCGGCGGAAGTTTTACCCATTCGCCGGGGTGTTTTGGTGGGCGCCAAAAGACGCGTCCACCCTACGGTTTTTCAAAACTTGAGGCCGAGTATGGTGGGCACAGCTTTATCGTGCCCACCATAGCCGACTGATTACTTTCGCCGCAGTGTCTTTCCAGCCCATCTCGGAAAAGCTCAGGCCTGCACCTTCCATGCGTAGGAGCCACCATGGCCTTACCCACCCTCTGCTCGGGCTTCTTGGCATCGAGATGGCGCCTGCTCCTCACATCCCATCAAAATAAGGTCAGTAAAGGACTTCTTCCACCCTTTTTCGAAGAAAGGGGAGGCTGGCTTGATGCGTGGCCTGCCCCTCGGTTCCGTCCAGGTTCGGGTTGAAACTACAACTTGTATTTGAACGTCCTGAGAAGATTCTTCCGCCATGCCACTCCTTCCGCATCCTCTATGCCTTTCGGCGAGGAGCCGTCGATCACCCCGAGAACGCCTCGGCCCTGGTCCGACTCGGCGAGAATGACTTCAACGGGATTGGCCGTAGCGCAAAAGAGGGTGCAGACCTCCTGACAGAGCTTCACGGCATTCAGAACATTGATCGGAAAAGCGTCTTTAATAAAGATAATGAAAGTGTGACCGGCGCCGATAGCAAACGAGGTCCTCATGGCCGCCTCTTTCAAGGCCTCGTCGTTTCCTTCCCCTCTGATCAGACAGTGCCCCGAAGCTTCCGAAAAGGCAATGCCGAATTTAGCGCCGGGAACGGCCCCCACCATGATCTCGTAGAGATCTTCCACGGTCTTGATGAAATGGCTCTGGCCGAAAATGACATTGCATCCTTCAGGGACCTCGATACGCTCCATTTTCAATTCCATGAAATCCATCCTCCTTCAGTAACAGTTATGATTTGAAGAACCACATGATAAAGCTTCTCCTTTATCGCGATGACCATCAAAACTCAACAAGAAGACCGGGAATGATCAAATTTCACCCGTCCTTCTTTAAGAGCGAGCCCTCCTGACCATGACGGCAAATCGTGTGTGTGAGCCCGAATCCAGGCTGGGGGTCTGGGATCGATGCCTTTCCAAGGCCTATATCTTTTCCTCCGCTGACCTCAACCTCGGCCACATGGATGAGGGCATGGATCTTCTCCACTGGCACATCCGTGAGGGGGAGAAGCTCGTTTTCATTCATACGCCCAATCTCTTTAACCTCTCCGTAGATCCCATTTTTCGCGATACCACAACAGCCTCCTTAGTACACGGCCACATAATAAAGTGACCATAACACCGACTCGTCATTCCGGCATTCTTCAAGCCGGAATCCAGAAAAACAGCCTGGATACCGGCTAAAAACATGCCGGTATGACGACCGGAATTCGGACACAAATTCCTGCGGCGTTGTACTTAGTCATCCATGAGGAAGAACTTTACTTCCTCATGAAAAATAGCGTATTTTCGAGTTTATGTTACTTTACGTAAAGGCTGTTCTGATGCTCAATCTTGAACTAATCGCGGTTAATCGCTATGATATAAATTGATTTACACTGATTGAAGACCGTACCTCAGCAACGCCATATGTTTGGCTGACGCGAGCTGGCCGAACGGTGTGGTTGGCGGGCGGCAGCATGCGGCTTACGAGGGCCGGATTCTGCTGCCCCTGAAAGGAGATTCCAAATGGCTACCAAAGTGCTAACAGCGCACGTCCCTTTGTCGTTAGCCGAGAAAGTCGATCACTTGGCCGCCCGCCTGGAGCGCTCGCGCGGCTGGATCATTAAACAGGCGTTGACCGCTTGGGTTGACCAGGAAGAAGAGCGTCGGCGGCTGACTCTGGAGGCTTTGGCCGATGTCGATGCCGGGCATGTTATCGACGACCAGACTGTGCAAGCGTGGGCAGATAGCCTCGACACCGATAACCCGCTGCCGGCGCCGCGCTGATGGAATTGAAATGGACGAGCAAAGCTCTTTCTGATCTGGCGCGACTGTATGACTTCCTGGCGCAGGTCAACAAACGCGCCGCCGCTCGCACCGTGCAGTCGCTAACCGCAGCCCCGATCCGCCTCCTGGAGCACCCGCGCATCGGTGAGAAGCTTGAAGAATTCGAGCCGCGCGAGGTTCGCCGCATCCTCGTCGGGCACTACGAAATGCGATATGAAATCCGGGAATCGACCATTTACGTGCTGCGCCTGTGGCATACGCGGGAACATCGTTAGTCGTCTGCCGACCTCAATTTACTGTATTATCCGTTTCGTGAGCTGACTCAATTTGTTGTATTGAATTCATTTTGTCTAATCCGAAAAATCACGGTGTAGGCTAAAAGCGGGTTTGCGGCTTGCCAGTGGCCCTTAAAACTAGACAAAATACCGCATCGTAGTAGAATAGTATTGCTATGAGCCCAGAAACCGAACAAACCAAAACTTTTGTGAGCCTCTACCGGCGTGCCTTTAAGGAATACGGGGCGTCCGCGTTGTGGAGCAGCAGCCCCGTGCCCGAGCCAACTTGTGAAGATGCGCTTGCCATCACCCTTAGTTTGCGTGTTGAGGGTGATTTGAACGCGCGGCGCTTGGCCGAGCAGATCGAGAAGGCGTGCCGTGCCGCTGTCTAAGCTTCAATCCGAGATTCTGCACCTTCTTGCGGCGCACAGAGATCCGGAAAGCTATGTCGGCGGCAGTACGCCCCTCACGCGGATCGGCCCGCGCTATTCCGGCGACATCGATGTTTTCCATGACCGCGAGGAAAGAGTTAGCCGCGCCGTCGAGGAAGACACCGCCGTTTTGCTGGAACACGGGTACGTTTTCGACTGGCTTCGCCGCGAGGGTACCTTTTTCTCAATCCTTGTCCGCCGTGGCGATGAGACTTCAAAACTGGAATGGGTTCTCGATAGTGATTTCCGGTTTTTCCCCGCCGTGCAAGATGAGCTTTTTGGTTACATGCTGCATCCCATTGACCTGGCGACCAACAAAATTATGGCCGCTGCCGGCCGGCGCGAGCCGCGCGATATCGTTGACCTGGTGATGATCCACAATGAGGTTTTGCCTTTGGGCGCGGTTGTGTGGGCGGCTGTCGGCAAATCTTTGGGCTTTACGCCTGAAGGTCTCATCAACGAAGCGCGCCGCCTGGCCCGCTACACGGAAGCCGATTTCCGCCGCGTGACAAGCGATCCGCCTGTTGATCCTGCCACGACCATGACGCGCTTCCGGAAGGCTTTAGAGGAAGCCGAGGCCTTTGTTTTGCGGATGCCGACTGAGAAAATCGGTTTGCTGTTCCTGAAAGGCGGCAAAATTGTCCAACCCGATCCTGACCGTCTGGACGACTACACAACCCACGCCGGGCAGCGGCGCGGCCACTGGCCGACCAGCTCGGAAATCTCGGCGGCCATGTTTGAGCACTACAAGAAAAAGCCGCCAAGCCCTTAGACAAGCGGCACGTTTGCCTTATGAACGACGACCAAAAACACCTCACCGCCGCCGAATTTGAAAAGCTGATTGCGTCCGGGATCGGGGGTTATGTAAAGCTGAGCAGATGGGGCGCTGACAGAATTCGGAAAAACTCTTATGCTAAGACCCTTTGAACGGCCGCAAAGACCGGAAGTTGCCACGTTCCACTAAAGCGCTCCCCCCAGTCTTATATGTCAGGAAGAAAAGCTGTGACCCTTAACGGCATGTGCCAATCAATTCAGAAATAGACTTTATTCTGACAACGGTACGCCCGGTTCATGACATCTGGTTAGGGTGTACTTCAACCGGACAATACCTTAGCGTGAGATTTTTTCCGTTTCGTGAGCTGACCCCATAATCCAAGTGATAAAACTCTCAACTTTCTGTATATCATGCAGAATATGATTTCGAGAAAGCTATAGTATGTTATAAACTATCCATTGATTTAAATCCATTATTTTGGGAACCATATTATTTTCTTGCTATGATACTAAAGGAAAATGCAACAAAAAGTTCTCTTTC
>JADGQM010000299.1 GCA_017881795.1 Syntrophobacteraceae bacterium | reverse complement strand
CAGGCTCTGGAAGCCGCCGGGGTTCCGGTGCTGATGGTGGTCGATCATCACGAATTGCAAGAGCGCCTCAAACCGGAGGTCAGCGATATTTGCCGCACCGGGGCAGTGGCGACCATCTATGCCAAATATCTGGAACAGGGTTTGGTGACGCTGGAGAAGTCAAGTAAAGACCACGTCGTTGCCGCTACGGCCTTGATGCACGGCCTGATCAGCGATACCCAGGGCTTCATCCGGGCCAATGCCGAAGATTTTCAGGCGGCCAGCTTCTTGAGCCGGTTTACAGACGCCGAACTGTTGGGCCAAATTCTGCGCCAAGCCCGCTCCAAGCAGGTCATGGAGGTAATTCGCCGAGCCTTGGGCGACCGGGTGACGGTGGAAAGCTTTACCATTGCCGGCATCGGCTACGTCCGCGCCGAAGATCGAGACACCATCCCCCAGGCCGCCGACTTCCTGTTGACCGAAGAAAACATTCACACCGCCATTGTCTACGGGATTGTGGTGGGGGCTGACAAACAGGAGAAGCTGATCGGCTCGATGCGCACCTCCAAGATCACCCTTGATCCCGACGAATTTCTGAAGGATGTCTTTGGCAAAGACGAGGCCAGTCATCATTTTGGCGGCGGCAAACAGTTAGCCGGCGGCTTTGAGATTCCCATTGGCTTTTTATCCGGCGACTCTGGTGACGAATACCGGCAGCTTAAGTGGCAGGTGTATGATGGTCAGATTAAACAGAAGTTACTTAAGAAAATTGGGGTAGAAAACAATTAATTTTTACAACTGCGTCACCGGGTCAATATTCACTTTCCAACCCTGAGGTAGGGGCAACAGGAGGCGCAGCACCGCCGCCGGATCGTGGGCGCGCAGGAGGATGTGCCGGCGATATCGGGAGCGCACGTGAGGCACATAGCTGGGCGTGGGGCCGATAAGGTGACAAGAAATCGCTTTTCGAGGTTTTTTGGGTACCATCTTGATACCCCTGCTGTGCTGTCAATCGAGAAAATGCCTCAGAATTGAAAATAGAGGAGTCGTTCAGAGTTTCATTGAGGCTGAGATTTTGGCAGTGGGTCACTTTGGGCGACACGGAGGTGTCTCAGTTTGATTGAGGCGGTGAGCCTCAATGCCCGCCGCAGCACGGCTCAAGGCCAGGCACGGGAGCTTTTCCGTGTCATCACGCGCGGCAAGGCCTAATCACCTCCTCCGCCCAATACGGCATAAAGCCTCACCTGATTGGCGAGCCGCGCCAGGTGGATGGTGATAAGCCCCTGTTGCGCCTCATAGAGGGAGCGTTGCGCAACCAGGACGCCCACGAAATTGTCGATTCCCTTGTCATAACGTAAATTGGAGAGGCGATAGCTTTCGGCGCTGGCATTGACCAAAGATTGTTGCGCCGCCAACTGTTCCGCCACCGTGCCCCGCAAGGCAAGGGCATCGGCCACTTCCCTGAAGGCCACCTGGATTGACTTCTCGTATTGGGCCACGGCGAGCTCTCCGTCCACTTTCGTTGCGCGCAGCGCCCACCATGTACGCGCGTCAAAAATCGGCATAACGATCTCCGGGGCAAAGGTCCAGGCATCCTGGCCGGGTTTGAAGAGCGCGGACAGTTGGCCGCTCGCGGTCCCGAAGGCAGCCGTCAGGGAAATGCGGGGGAAGAAGGCTGCCCGAGCGGCGCCGATGTTGGCGTTGGCCGCCTTGAGCAGATTTTCCGCCTGAAGAATATCAGGGCGGCGCAGGAGCACCTCGGATGACAGACCGGGAGAAATCTCCTGGTAAGGGCTAACGCCGCTCAAGTCGTCCGGCAACAGCTCGCTCGACACCGGGGAGCCTACCAAAAAGTTCAAAGCGTTTTCGTCTTCAGCCACCAGTCGCGTGTAGCGGGCCACATCCACCCGGGCCGCATCCACTCTCGTTTCCTCCTGACGAAGATCCAATATGGGCGCAAGTCCGACTTCATGACGCCGTCGGATCAAGTTGTAAGCCGCCTGCTGGGTCTCGAGGGTGGATTGGGCGAGCTTGAGGCGATCCCGGTCCGCGGCAAGGATCAGATAAGCTCCGGCAACTTCGGACACGAGCACAATCTGGGTGCTGCGGCGGGCCTGCTCGGTGGCAAGGTACTCCTCCAGCGCCCGGTCCTTCAAGCTGCGGATGCGGCCGAAGAAGTCGATCTCCCAGGAAGTAATGCCGAGATTGACATTGAATTGTTCGAGCGTCGGTTGTACCTCACTGCCCGAAATATCGGCAGGCACCCGTGCTTTAAACCAACTCCCGGTCGCCTCGGCCGTCGGCAGCAGTTCGACCCGCCGAATGCCGTAAACCGCGCGCGCCCTTTCGACATTCAAGGCGGCCGCCCGCAGGTCAAGGTTGTTGTTCAAAGCCGTCGCGATTATTCTTTGAAGCCGGTCGTCGGCAAAGAATTCCCGCCAGCCCGTCTCGGCTGCTGTCGGTGCGCCGGGCGCGGCTTGGATGTCCTGGTATGCAGGCCCACTCGGCCATTCAGCAGGGATCGGGGCTGCAGGCCTGTGGTATTTCGGGATCAGCGTGCAGCCGCCGAGAAAGATGATGATGAGACCCAGTAGTAGCAAGCGGTTCTTATTCATGTGCTTGATCCCCTGATGGATTAGCATCCGCTGTCCTAGCCGCTTCACGCTTCCTATGTTTCCGGGATAACTGAAAGATCAACACATAAAAGAGCGGAGCAAACAAAGTCACCAGAAAGGTGGCGGTTACCACCCCCCCCAGAACGCCGGTGCCGATGGCCTTTTGCGCTCCCGCACCGGCTCCGCTCGCAAGAGCAAGGGGTAGGACGCCAAAGCCGAAGGCCAGCGAGGTCATGATGATCGGACGGAGCCTCAATTTTGCCCCTTCCAGCGTGGCGTCGATCAGCCCCATCCCTTCTTCCACTCTGGCCTTGGCGAACTGCACGATCAGGATGGCGTTCTTGGTGGTCAAGCCCAGGGTGGTGAGCAGCCCGATCTGGAAGTAGACGTCATTGGGCAGTCCCTTCAGACTCGAACCGATTACCCCGCCAATGGCCCCAAGGGGCAGGGCCAACAGAATCGAGATGGGGATGGGCCAGCTCTCGTAGAGGGCCGCCAGGCAAAGGAAGATTACGAGAATGGAAAAGGCGTACAGCAGAGGCGCCTGGGAACCCGCCATGCGTTCCTGGTAGGAGAGCCCGGTCCAGTCAAAGCCGATCCCCTGCGGGAGCTTCGAGGCGATCTCTTCCATGGCTTTCATCGCTTCCCCGGAGCTCTTTCCCGGCGCCGCCTCGCCCCACATGTTAATGGACGGAAAACCGTTGTATCGCTCCAATTTGGGAGAACCGGAGCTCCAATGTCCGGAAGCAAAAGAAGAAAAGGGGACCATCTTCGCGGCGGTATTGCGAACATAAAGTTTCTCCAGATCCCTGGGCAGCATGCGGTAGAGGGCATCCGCCTGAACGTATACCCGCTTGACCCGTCCAGCTTGAATAAAGTCGTTGACATAGGCGCTGCCGAAGGCCGCGGCAATGGTGTCGTGGATGGAGGTAATGGGGACCCCCAGCGCTCCCGCCTTTTCCCAATCCACGTCGACCCGGTATTCAGGCACATCTTCCATACTGTTGGGCCGAACGCCGACCAGTCTTGGGTCCTTCGCCGCCATGCCGAGGAGCTGATTGCGGGCCGCCATCAGGGCTTGGTGGCCTACCCCCCCACGGTCCTGCAACTGGAAATCAAACCCCTTGGCATTCCCCAGCTCAGTAACCGCAGGCGGGGGAAAGGCGAAAACGATGGCGTTGCGGAACTGCGAAAATACCTTCATGGCCCTTCCTGCGACGGGGCCGACCTTCAGGTCCGGCCGGTTGCGGAGCTCCCAGTCTCTGAGTCTGACAAAGGCCAGGGCCATGTTCTGTCCCCGGCCGGCAAAGCTGGTGCCGGCAATCGTCAGAACCCCTTCCACCGCGTCTTTTTCCCCCACCTGAAAGTGTTCCCTGACCCCATCCAGGACCTTTACGGTCTGCTCCAGGGATGAATTTGCGGGAAGCATTGCCTGCACAAACAGAATCCCCTGGTCCTCATCCGGAAGGTAGGCGGTGGGCATCCGCTGAAACAGGACTCCAAACGCTGCCACAATCAGAAGGAAAATAAACAGGTAGCGGAGTTTCCTGGAAAGAGCATGGCCAACCACCCGCAAATACAGGTCTCTAACCCGAAAAAAGGTGCGATCAAACCATGAGAAAAAGGGACGCAGGAAAAAGATCGCATTTTCTGCCGGTTCATGCCCCTTGGGCACCGGCTTGAGGAGCGCTGCGCACAGAACCGGCGTCAGGATCAGAGCCACAAGCACCGAAAGCAGCATGGAGGCGATGATGGTCACGGAGAACTGGCGGTAGATGACACCGGTGGAGCCGGCAAAAAACGCCATGGGACCGAACACCGCCGAAAGCACCAGCCCGATGCCGATGAGGGCGCTCGTGATCTGGTCCATGGACTTGCGGGTGGCTTCCAGGGGCGGGAGTCCTTCCTCGCTCATGATCCGTTCCACGTTCTCCACTACCACGATAGCGTCGTCCACCAGAAGGCCGATGGCCAGCACCATGGCAAACATGGTCAGCATGTTGATGGAGAACCCAAAAAGCCCCAGCACGGCAAAGGTCCCCAGGATCACCACCGGCACCGCGATGGTGGGGATCAGGGTGGCCCGGAGGTTTCCCAGGAAAAGATACATGACCAGGAAGACCAGCACGATCGCCTCGAAGAGGGTCTTGACCACCTCGTCAATGGCCACCCTGATAAAGGGAGTGGTGTCGAACGGATAGACGACCTTCATGCCCGGGGGAAAGAACCGGCTCATCTCTTTCAATTTTGCCTTGACGGCATCGGCGGTGTCCAGGGCATTGGCGCCGGCAGCCTGCCGGATGGCCAGAGCGGCCGCAGGTTTGCCGTTGTAATAGCTCACGATGTCGTAGACCTCGGTACCCAGTTCCGTCCGACCCACATCCTTGACCCGCACGATGGACCCGTCCGGGTTTGTGCGGATGGGGATGGCGGCAAACTCGTCGGGGGTCTTGAGCAGGTTCTGGACGATGATGGAAGCGTTCAAACGCTGGCCGTCCACTGCCGGCGCCCCGCCGAACTGGCCGGCGGAAACCTCCACGTTGTAGGCCTGAAGTGCTACGGTGACATCTTCAATCGTCAGGTGATAGTCGGTCAGCTTGTCGGGATTGAGCCAGACCCGCATGGCATATTGAGAGCCGAAGTTTTCCACCTCGCCCACCCCTGGCACCCGCGCCAGCACCTTCTCGAGGCTCGATTGGGCATAGTCTCTCAGGTCATAGCCATCCATGCTGCCGTCTTCCGAGATTAAGCCAATGACCATCAGCCAGTTCCGGGTGGATTTACTGACCTTGACCCCCTGGCGCTGAATCGCGT
>JADGQM010000065.1 GCA_017881795.1 Syntrophobacteraceae bacterium | reverse complement strand
CGTTTTGACATCGCAAAAAGGGACATGGAGACGTGCTCGAGGATGCTATGAGGACCGTGGATTGAACAATGGCAACGGAGAATGCAGCAGGTTTGTACGCCAAGAGCAAGGAAGAGAATCCGCCCTCCGGATTAGCCTCCGCCAAACCGGCCTAAAACGCTTCCACCCCAGGCGGGTCACGGTTTCTAACCCGCCGTGGCGGTCGCACGATGAGTGTTGTCCAACGTTCCATGATCTCACCTCGGAAGCTGGGCATGAGCTCATTGTCACCATAACACGCACGAGCGCGGCTGTCCTGTCCAAAATGCAGCGGCGCCGGAATAAAGAGGGGGCGGGCATGCTTGCCGGGTTGCGTGGCGGCGTGACCGGGGAAACGAAAGGCCGCCCGACTGCCTCGAAGGAATTTCCGAGAACCCTGAGAGCGGTCCCCGAGAACGATTGAAAGGCTTCTGGGCTGCAATAAAGGTTGTTTTATTTCAATAGGTTATATTTCCGAGAGAGTTCCGGGGGCGTGGATTGAAACTCCTAATGATAGGATCGGCATTCTTCCTGCTCACGTCGCCCCCGGCGCGGGGGCGTGGATTGAAACTGGTAGCTGGCGGGTTGGAAAACCCGCCCTCCCAAGTTGCCACCCTCGCGGGGGCGTGGATTGAAACTGCTTGGATCTCATCTCATATCGGGCTTCGGGTAAAAGTCTGGGCTTAAGAGTGTAGCGAAACTCTTTTTGACCAAACGAGGCTATGAGGTCAAAGGGGATGGAAATGCGGAAGGAATAACTGGACCGGTCAGGAAAAAGGCAGGTAGCGGTCGAGCATTTTTTTTCATCTTCAACCCTCCAATTTGGATGAAGGATTGAAGATGAGGTATCAAATATAACTTGTTGTACTGATTAGCTAATTTTGGTGGCGGTGCAGGGAGTCGAACCCCGGACACTGCGGATATGAGCCGCATGCTCTAACCTACTGAGCTACACCGCCGTTGAACGTAGGGGAATTTAAAGGAAACTATGGTTTCCGTCAACCGGAAAGTAGACGCGGGCTCAGGGATTGCAATTGACAAAGAAAACCCTTTCAGCTAAATGTTGAGAACCCTTCGAGTCCCATGGCTCTTGCTGTTTTCCGAAGGTTTTCAGGTCGTTGACTGATGAGGAGAGGCCCAGTTTAAAGAACATGATTTATGAAGTGAAGATCATCACTGATTTTGCCGCTGCTCATAACCTCAGGAATTTTCGAGGTAAATGTGAAAACTTGCATGGCCACAACTGGAAGGTGGAAGTGGTGGTGCGGGGCAGAGAATTGGATAAAAGCGGCGTCCTGATGGATTTTAGGGAAGTTAAGGAGGCCACGCGGGAAGCCCTCAAGGAGATGGACCACCACTATTTGAATGATCTTCCCTTTTTTCGTGAGCACAACCCGTCTTCGGAAAATATTGCGCGTTACCTGTTTGAGGCCCTGGCGCAGCGCTTAGACGACGGAAATTGCTGGTTATACAGAGTGTCAGCCTGGGAGTCTGCTGATGCTTGTGCAACGTTCATGAGTGAGTGACTTGGTGGAGTGAGCTGATCATAGAAAAGGAGCGGGAACAATGGAAGTTCAAGATGAACGTGCGAGAGGGTGCAGGGGAAGGTCATTCAGACGGCGTGGCGTTTTCATTTGGGTGGTCGGCGCGCTGGTGTTGATGTTGGGGGTGGGCGGCACGTGTTATTATAGCTGGGCGCTGCAGAAATATACCATAGCCCCGGGTGAAGGTGCAGGCGTTGCCGTCCCGGGTGCGCATGAACAACCTGCGCAGCCAGCGGCGCCTACAGGACATGGACCAGCGCCGGCAGCTCACGGAGGAGCAGTTCCTCCAGCCACCTCCTCTGAGCCCGGCGAGGCTGGCCAGATTCCTTCCGGCCATCCACCGGCGGGAGCAGCTCAGGCTCCTGCTCCTGCCCATGAACCTGCTGCCGGGCACGCGGCGCCAGCGGGGGCTCATGGCCCAGCCCTCCCTGAGATTTCCCCGATCCCGGGTGTCACCTTTGTTGAGACCATGATCAACCTCATGGAGCATGAGCTCCATGGACGGCTCCTGGGATGGCGTCCAAACGACATCATCATCGGCCGCTTCACCGATAATATAAATAACTATCAGCTCGGCGTTCTGGAAGCAATGCGCTTCACCACGGGCCGTCTAAAAGACAGCCTGACGCGCATGGGAGATGCCGATACGTATGACCCGGATCTGGAAAAGGCGCTTCACCTCTTTATGAATAGCGCCACTTCCTTCTGGTTTCCCTCTGCTGAAAGCTGCTATGGGGATGCGGTGGATTATTTGAAGGCGTTTCTGGAGAAATTGAAAACGGGCAAGCGGAGTTTCTATTACCGAAAGGACAACCTGGTTTCATTGATATCCAGCTATAGAGATCTTCTGGGCAATGTGAATAAGTCGCTGATTGACGGAAAAGTGAGCTGGTGGAGTGCCGATGAATATTTCTACTATGCCAAGGGAATTGCTCATGTTTATTACGAAATCCTCCGGGTGGTGCGGGTAGGATACCAACCCCAACTGGCTACGACCCTATATGGAATAGATATTATGGATGAGATGCTTCACGAGTTGCACCGGGCCGACCAGATGAGTCCGTGGATCGTTCTCAATGCCGATCTGGACGGCTGGTTCGCCAACCACCGTGCCGACCTTAACGCACCGCTCAGTGAGGTTGCCCACCTCATGGTGGTTATGAGTCAACTTTAAAAGCGGTCAATACCTGAATCCTCCCCCCACCGGCTGACGATGATGCACACGTGGTCCCGTGGACAGGCCAGAGTGACGCGGAGAGGTGGAGACACGGAGACGCGGAGAATAGGGAAATAGGGAGCAGGCGCTTCGCTCCCCGCGTCTCCCCCTCTCCCTCTCTCCGCGTCGCTGCCACGGGATCGAAAGTGTGTAATTGCCTTCCCCACCGGGGGAGGGGAGCGTTCAGTTCTCCTCCCAGCCGTTCCTCCTGCCTTCCCTCTTATCCCTCACGGCTGCTTCGAATTTCTGTTTCTGGTTCAAGAAATAATCGAGCTTATTGGGTTGCTTGAGGATGGCTTGCTGAATGGCTTTCAAGGCTTCCCCGGGCTCGCCGTTGACATAATAGGCCTCTGCCAACGTGTCCAGGATCGTCGGATCAGGCTCCAGCGCGGCTGCCCGTAAGGCCAGCTCCAGAGCGGCTTGAGGCTTGAAGTAGGGAGACGGGGAAGTGGCATAGAGCCAGGCCAGATTGTTCAAAGTATTCGCATCCCCCGGCGTCTTTTCCAAGGATTTCCGGAGCACCGATTCGGCTTGTGCAAACTGCCCCCGTTCCAAAAGAATGCTTCCATAGGCAGCGTAGAGCCTCTGGTCGACCTGGCCGCGGTTGATTTCTCGCTCAATCACCGCGAGCTGTAATTCAGTGCGCCAATTCCGAACGACTTTGGTCTTTTCCAAGCCGAAACCTGCCGTGCTCAAGCCCGCTACAAGGAAAAAGAAAAGCACCATGGCGGTGTAGTATTTTTGGTGATGCTTTCTGATTACTGCAGGATCTTCATAGGCTCTGAGCAGGAAATCGATACGCTGACGGATGCTGTAATGATGCCAGCTGGGTAAGTCTTCCGGCTGGCCGCTGTGAAACGCTATTTTTCGCAAAGAGGAGACCAGCAGGAAAGGGTGGCCAATCAACTTGAGGGCATAGAGATCCGCCTGACGCTCACTATTTCTCATGAAGAACCCGAACACGTAGCGAAAATAGACCACCAGCATAAGGATCATGGGAATGCTGGTGAGGGCGGAGAGAAGATTAGGGTTTACCGGCTCAGAGTTAAGCAGCCAGTCCAGGACCACCGGATTCCGGAGAAACACGAGCACCACCAGGTCGCTCAGAGCATAAACCAGAATCGAATAACAGAAGAAAAAAGCCAGATAGAAGAGCAGGTGGTAACGACGCACATGCCCTATTTCATGGGCGATCACCGCTTTGAGCTCATCAACGTTGAGGAGCCCGAGGAGGCCTTGAGTGAACAAGATATAACGCCATTTTGGCAACATGCCGACGATTCCAGCCGTAAGCGTTTCCCCACCAAACAGTGGCCACAACATGAAGTTGCCGACCCGAAAGTGTTTCTCCTCAGCAAATCTCTCCAGTTCCACCCGCTCCGCAGTCAACGGAAGGGTGCGGCAGCCCCACAAGCGCACCACCAGCCTTGGTGCAAAGAGCACGAAAACGATCAGGAGCGCTCCCATGAGGATAAATTGCCCTGCCTCGGTCTTCAGAAATGCTGGGGTCCTGAGGATTTGCAGAGCATCGGAAACCATCGAAAGGAGGAGCCAGGGAATCAGCATCCCAGAACTAAATGCCAGGTTTCCCTTGAGGAATGCCCATGGCTTCAGGTTCGAGTGGTAGACGTGCCGGTATATCGGGTAGCTCCAAAACCACATCACTGCCAGGTAAAGCAGGAGCAGCAAGAGACCTGCCATTCCCGGCAGGGTGAGAGATTGTTCAAATCCGGGGAGACGCTGGAGATAATACTTGATGTTCAATACGTAAACATCCACTGCGAGATTAAGCAGCGCCAGAATGGAGAGCCTTTTTTGCGCGGCAAGATAGCGCAACATGAGCAGGGAGCGTGGAAGATCTTCGGCGAGGGCGTGCTGCAACCGTCGAAAGGCGACGCGACAGATCACTACGTAGGATAAAAAGAAGCTCGCTCCCAGGAGAATGGTTTCCCAGAGAGGGAAGAATGGCTCGGCGCCGGGCTCCTGGATGGCAAAAAGCAGCAGGGCGATAATGAAATAGATGAGCTGATTGTACATATCAGTTATCAGTGGTCAGAAAAGGAGTATCGTTCATCTGCGGGCTGTGGGCTGGCGTTGAATGAAGAAAACAAGACTGGAATCCTCCGTGTCGCAGCTGACGACTGACCACCGATCAGTGACCACTGTTGGTTCGGGTGAATCGGATTTTGCCTTTCCCCAGCAGATCATGAAGGTGGAGGATGCCTTGCATGTGGTCCGCTGCATCCACTACCGGCAACACCGTGATCAGATGCTGCTCCATCATTTCCAGAGCGTCAGCCACGGAGCGATCGGCGCAGATGGAGCGTGGCTGCGGCGTCATGACCTCATGGATGAGTCGGCAACCGAGCTCCGGGAATTGATTGAGGGCTCTTCGTAGATCGCCATCGGTAAAAATGCCGAGCAGTTCTTCTTCTGCGCCCACGATCAGGGTTGCCCCAAGCTCTTTTTGGCTCATCTCCACAAGGGCTTCGGAAACCAGCGCATCTTCGCGCACCCTGGGAATGTCACCCCCCTGGCGCATCACTTCGTACAGGGGGACCTGGAGCCGTTCGCCCAAGTGACCTCCCGGGTGATAGCGCTGAAAGTCCCGAAGTTGAAAATTCCGCAGTTTGATGAGGGCGACCGCCAGTGCATCTCCCATTGCCAATAGCGCGGTGGAACTGGCAGTGGGAGCCAGGCCGAGCGGGCAGGCTTCTCTCGGGACTCCGGTATAGATCGCCAGATCACTGTATTGGGCGAGGGTGGAAGAGAGACTGCCGGTAAGGGCAATAACGCGGGTGCCTATCCCCTTGAGGCTGGGGAGAATAATGTTCAGTTCGTCTGTTTCCCCGCTGTTTGACAGGGCTACCACAATGTCTTCGCCGCGCACCATACCAAGATCGCCATGCATGGCTTCAACCGGATGGATGAAGAGGGCGGGAGTGCCGGTGCTGCTCAACGTTGCGACGATTTTGCGACCAACGATGCCGGATTTGCCGATTCCCGTGACGATGACCCGGCCTCTGGACTGGTAAATCCATTGTACGGCGGTGGCAAAGCTCTCGGAAACGTTGTCGACCAAGTGGAGAATCCCTTCGGCCTCAATCCGCAGGACTTCCCTTGCCATTTCAAGGATCTCCTCCTGCTCGACACTTCTCACGCTACACTCTCCGCTCACCGCCACTCCTTCAACACCGGTCCTGCAAATTCTGGCCGACATTTTCGAAACAGTTCTTTCGCACCTGTCCTTCGAAGGTGACCGGGTAGTTGCCGGTAAAACAGGCGAGGCAGAACGGATGATCGTCACTTGAGGCGCCGGCGCCCTCAAGGAGTCCCTCGAGACTCAGATAACTGAGTGAATCGAGACCGATGAACTGGCGAATTTCTTCCACGGAATGGGACGCGGCAATGAGCTCGCCTTTGGTGGAAAAATCAATACCATATGGGCATGGGAACCGGTGTGGCGGACAGCTCACCAGCATGTGGACTTCTTTGGCGCCGGCGTTGCGGAGGGCGCGAAGACGAGTACGGGTGGTAGTACCTCGGATGATGGAATCTTCCACGAGGACAACCCTTTTGTCCTGCAGCAACTCTCGCACGGGATTCAGTTTGACGCGCACCGAAAAATCCCGCATTGCCTGGCTGGGTTGAATGAAGGTCCTTCCGACATAATGGTTTCTGATCACTCCCATCTCAAAAGGCATCTGGGATGCTTCTGCAAATCCCAGAGCCGCGTAGTTTCCGGAATCGGGAAAGGGCATCACCAGGTCTGCCGTGAGGGACTGATTTTCCCGCGCCATCAGATGTCCCAAGCGCTTCCGGAATGAGTAGACGTTTTGACCGAAGATGTTGCTGTCCGGCCGCGCAAAATAGATGAATTCAAAGATGCAGTAGGCCGGGTGGGCCTTGGGAAAGGGGTGCAGAGACCGCAAGCCGTTGTGATCGATGATGAGAATCTCTCCCGGTTCGATATCGCGAATGTAGTTCGCCTCAATCAAATCGAGCGCACACGTTTCCGAGGCGAGCACATAACTGCCGTCTAATTCGCCTAGACACAGCGGACGCCATCCCCGGGGGTCTCTTATCCCGATCAGTTTATCCTTGGTGCACATGACGAGCGAATAGGCGCCCTGCACCTGATTCAAAGCTTCGATCAGGGCCTCCTCGAAGCCATTACGCAGGCGCTTGGCCATGAGGTGCATGATGACCTCGGTGTCCATGGTGGACTGGAAAATGGCGCCTTTCGCCTCCAGTTCCCGACGCAATTGAAACGCGTTGACCAGATTGCCGTTATGCGCGATCCCGTAATATTCATTGCCAAGAAAGACGCCGAACGGCTGAGCATTTGCCAGCAGGGAAGAGCCCGTGGTGGAATAGCGGACGTGGCCGATCGCCAGATGCCCCGTCAGGGCCTGAAGGATGTCTTCTTTGAAAATATCGTGCACCAGTCCCATGTGCTTATATTCTCTGACCTGGTGACCGTCGGAAACAGCGATGCCGGCGCTTTCCTGACCCCGGTGCTGAAGAGCATAGAGGCCGAAATAGGTCAGCTTGGCTGCCTCAGGGTTCCCATAAACCCCAAAAATACCGCATTCTTCACGCTTTCGTGGGACGAAAGGAGAAGTGATGCGTGATGAGTGATGAGTAGTGAGTGCCGAGGTTTGATTCATAATGGTTTGGTTACGCCTCCGCGCTTTCACGATGGTATTCCTGGAGAGTTTTCACGTCCCAGTCGCCGCTCTGGAGTTCGGCGACCGCTTCCGCCAGCGCTTTCGCCCCGGCAATGGTGGTGGTGTAAGGGATATTGTAGACGAGTGTGGTCCTTCTGATCTCATAGGCGTCGGAAGAGGTCTTCTTGCCGAGGCTGGTGTTGATTACGAGCTGCACCTCGCCGTTCTTGATGCGGTCCACCACGTGGGGGCGGCCCTCTTTAAGTTTAAAAACGGTTTCCGTGGGGATGCCGTGATCCCTCAGGTACGTCGCCGTACCTGAGCTCCCAATCAGGCGAAAACCCAGCTTTTTAAAACTTTCCGCCACCGGCAGCACCCGCAGCTTATCCTGATCATGAACACTGATAAAAACCGTCCCCTGCGTCGGGAGCTCATACCCTGCTGCGGCCTGGGCTTTGGCAAAGGCGATCCCGAAACTGGAACCGATCCCCATGACCTCACCCGTTGATTTCATTTCGGGACCCAGCAAAATGTCCACACTGGGAAATCGGGAGAAAGGAAAAACCGCTTCTTTGACAGAAAGGTGTTTGGGTTCTATTTCTCTGTCGAATCCCAATTCTTTCAGGGACTTTCCAAGCATAACCTTGGTCGCCAGTTTTGCCAAGGGGAAGCCAATGGCTTTGCTCACAAAAGGAATGGTTCGGGAGGCCCTAGGGTTGACCTCAAGAATGTAGATGTCGCCCTTTTGAATGGCAAATTGGACATTCATCAACCCCACTACTCCCAGCTCTGCAGCCATCAGCTTGGTCTGCCGTTTGACCTCCTCCTGCAGTTCCCTGGAAATGCTGATGGGCGGCAGGACACACGCGCTGTCTCCCGAATGAATGCCCGCCTGCTCGATGTGTTCCATGATGCCGCCAATAACAGTGAGATGGCCGTCGCTTATGGCGTCGACATCCAGCTCAATGGCATCCTCGAGAAACTGATCGATGAGGATGGGATGGCCGGGAGAGACATGCACCGCGGTTTGCATGAACTGCCTCAGCATGGAATCGTCGTATACAATTTCCATGGCCCTTCCCCCGAGCACGTAAGAGGGCCGGACGACCACGGGGTAGCCAATGGTCCCGGCGACCTCCAGGGCTTCCTCGACGGTGAAAGCAGTGCCATTCCTCGGCTGTCTAAGCTGCAGCTTGTGCAACATGTGTTGGAACCGCTTACGGTCTTCAGCCAGATCGATGGCATCGGGTGAAGTCCCCAGGATTTTGGCTCCAGCCTTTTCCAGGGGCACCGCCAGATTGAGCGGCGTTTGCCCCCCAAACTGAACAATCAGGCCGAGCGGTTTCTCGGTCTCGATGATATGCAGCACGTCCTCGCGGGTAAGCGGTTCAAAGTAGAGCTTGTCGGAAGTGTCGTAATCCGTCGAAACCGTCTCCGGGTTCGAATTAACCATGATCGATTCGACATTCTCTTCACGTAGCGAAAAGGAAGCGTGGACGCAACAATAGTCAAACTCGATTCCCTGCCCGATGCGATTGGGGCCGCCGCCAAGGATCACCACCTTCGGGCGTTCCGACGGTCTGGCCTCGTTTTCCATTTCATAGGTTGAATAGTAGTAAGGAGTGTAAGCTTCAAACTCGGCAGCACAGGTATCCACGAGTTTATAAACCGGCTCGATGCCGTGCTCGATCCGCTTTTGACGAACAGTTTCTTCCCCCACTCCACACAGCGCCGCCAGACGGATATCGGAGAATCCCCATGCTTTCGCGAAGCGCAACTGATCGGGATCGTCCAGAAAGTTCTGCGATTGTGCGCTCTTGCGGATGTCCTCCTCCAGGTGCAGGAGTTGCTCGATATGGTGTAGGAACCACGGATCGATATCGGTCAGCCGGTAGATCTCATCGACCGTCAGGCCAAGCTTCAGGGCTTCGCCGATCTGAAACAACCGTTTCGAATTGGGACGCCGAAGACTCTGTTTGAGTTGTTCGACGTATTCGTCGCTGACGTTTGCCGGAGGATCCCAGAAGCCGTACTGCCCAATCTCAAGAGAACGGATGGCCTTGTGCAACGACTCCTTGAAAGTCCGACCGATGGCCATCGTCTCCCCTACCGATTTCATGGAGGTAGTGAGGAAGTCATCCGTCTTCGGGAACTTTTCAAAGGTGAAACGGGGCGCCTTGACGACACAGTAATCAATGGTTGGTTCGAAGGAAGCTCGGGTTTCGCGGGTAATATCATTGGCGATTTCGTCCAGGGAGTATCCCACTGCGAGTTTGGCTGCAATCTTCGCAATCGGGAACCCGGTAGCTTTGGAAGCGAGCGCCGAAGAGCGGGAGACGCGCGGATTCATTTCGATCACGACCATCTCGCCATCTCGGGGATTGATGGCAAACTGAACGTTGGAGCCGCCGGTTTCCACGCCCACTTCGCGGAGAATAGCGATGGAGGCGTCCCGCATTCGCTGATATTCCCGGTCCGTGAGCGTCTGGGCCGGGGCCACGGTGATCGAATCACCCGTGTGTACACCCATGGGGTCCATGTTCTCGATGGAGCAGACGATGACCACATTGTCCATGTAGTCGCGCATTACTTCGAGTTCGAACTCCTTCCAGCCAAGAACCGACTCCTCGAGCATAACCGTATGGATCATGCTGGCGTCGAGACCGCTCTGGGCAAGGCTGAGGAGCTCTTCCCGGTTGTAGGCCACGCCTCCGCCGGTTCCACCCAAGGTGAACGATGGGCGAACAATCACTGGAAACCCCAGTTCCTCAGCGATCTCTTCGATCTCCGTCATGGAACGGGCAATGCCGCTGGCGGGGACTCTCAAGCCGATGCGCTCCATTGCGTCCCGAAACAGCTCCCGGTCTTCAGCCTTCTTGATGACCTCGACGCTTGCCCCGATCATATCGACCCCGTAGCGCTCGAGCACGCCCATTTCCGCGACCTTGACCGCAACGTTTAAAGCGGTCTGGCCACCGAGCGTCGGCAGCAGGGCATCGGGGCGTTCCCGCGCGATGACCTTGGCCACGGCTTCCGGCGTGATCGGCTCGATATAGGTGCGATGGGCCGTCTCCGGGTCGGTCATGATGGTCGCGGGGTTGCTGTTGATCAGCACGATTTCGTAGCCTTCCTCGCGGAGGGCCTTGCATGCCTGGGTTCCCGAGTAGTCAAATTCGCAGGCCTGGCTGATAATGATCGGCCCCGAGCCAATGATGAGGATCTTGTGGATGTCGGTCCGTTTGGGCATGAACTCCTGTTCCTTGCTACTGGTTCCGCTTCATGAGGTCGATAAAGCGCTCAAAGAGGTAGGAAGCATCGTGAGGGCCGGGTGAGGCTTCGGGATGGTACTGAACGCTGAATGCGGGAATTTCCAGATGTTCCATTCCTTCCAGAGTGTTGTCATTGAGGTTGAGGTGGGTGAGGCGCACCGGGACATGAGCCAGCGAGTCGATGTCAACGCTATAGCCGTGATTCTGAGAAGTGATTTCAACTTTTTGTGTAGTCAAGTCTTTTACCGGCTGGTTCGCTCCGCGATGGCCAAACTTAAGCTTGAACGTTTTCCCGCCCAGAGCCAATCCCATCACCTGGTGACCGAGGCAGATCCCAAAAACGGGCCGCTTTCCCAGAAGCCCGCGCACCGTTTCAATAACCTGGTGGAGTGCAGCCGGGTCTCCGGGGCCATTGGAAAGGAACACCCCGTCGGGATTGGTTGCCAGAATCTGCTCGGCCGAAGTGTGGGCGGGGAAAACCATCACTTGACAACCTTTTTGTTCGAGCAGGCGCAGGATGTTGTACTTGATCCCGCAATCCAGGGCTGCCACCCGAAACCCGAGCTGATCCGAAGACCAGGCGAGAGAAGCTGCGCCGAGTTGCGGCCCATGACGCCACTGGTAAGGTTGCGGGCAGGTGACATACTGGACGAGATCGATGCCGTTCAGGCCGGGGTAGGCCTGAACCTCTTCCATCAGGGCGCCAATATCGTCCGTATCGGTGGCAATGATCCCACGCATCGCGCCCCCCAGCCGAATGTGGCGGGTAAGTGCGCGGGTGTCGATGCCTTCAATCCCGATCTTGTGGTGGTCGTTGAGAAAATCAGCAAGGGTCCTGGTGCTTCTCCAGTTGCTGACAAAATCCTGATATTCCCTGACCATGAAGGCTTCGACCTGGATTTTGGCGGATTCCATGTCTTCGTCGTTGATGCCGTAGGTTCCCGTCAGGGGATAGGTCATGGCCACCATCTGACCTTTGTACGAGGGATCGGTAAGGACCTCCTGATAGCCCGTCATGCTCGTGTTAAAGACCACTTCGCCCAACGCCCGCCCATGACCGGCAAAGGCATAGCCGCGAAAAACAGCGCCATCTTCGAGCAGGAGGATCGCTCTCTTCCGTTTCCAAGGTGGTGACATATTGTTTCCTCATTGGTGGAAAAGCTATTCAAAACATAAACCAATTAATTCTAATGATAATTGTTTAGATAGCAACTTATTTCGTCGTGGTCATTGACGTTCTTTGGCTGCACCCAAGACTGTGATAAGGGACCAGGATCGGCTTTTCATGCAGGGATGCAGAGCATCTGGATAAAAATTTAAGCTCCCCACAAGGCCTGGTTGGCAAACTATTTCTGGACCCTCCGGCCTTGAAGAAGGATCAAATTTTCTCATATCCTCTCCGCTTGTATTTGGCGAAAAATCAGCAGTCATGTAGAATCCAAAGCGATTTACCGTTGCGCTTCGGGCTTTGACAAGGAAAAGGCATGAACGAAATCGAACGGATTCAGGAATCCTCCCAATACCTGGCGACCCTCCTGCGCGGTCACCAAGAATACCAGGATTGGCTGGTTGTCGAGAAGAACCTCCACCGCCGCTATCCTCTGACCGAGCTCTATGAAGATCTGCACAAAGCCACCAGGAGGGCTCAGACCTTCTCCGAGCTGCTCACCGCCTTTCGCGACTTCAAACAGCGCCATTTTCTGCGCATTGGGGGCCGAGACCTGTTGGGGTGGGCGGACCTTCCGGAAACCACCGGGCAGATCAGTGATCTGGCCGCCGTTGCCCTCGAGGTCGGACTTGATGTGCTCTCCCATCACCCTGACTGGTGGCTCGCTGAAGAAGAAGCAACAAACTGGGGTCGGGTGCGAGAGTCTGCTCAGTTGGTGGTCGTGGGGCTGGGTAAGCTTGGAGGCCATGAGCTGAACTACGTTTCCGATGTGGACCTCCTCTTCCTTCATGCCCCGAAGTCTGGCAGGGAGGCTCCGGGCGGTGGTGCAAGCATGTTCCTCGAACGTTTGTGCCAGTGGCTTTCCCGCCTCCTGGCCGAGAGCGCCGAAGGGGACCATGTATTCCTGGTGGACCATCGCCTGCGGCCCTATGGAAAGGACGGCCCGCTGGTCCCCTCCTACGCTGCGGCCGCGGATTATTATCTGGAATACGGTCAGCCCTGGGAGCGGCAGATGCTCCTTAAGGCTCGACCCGTGGCCGGGGATCGGTCTCTCGGATTAGCGTTCATCCAGGAGGTGCGCCCTTTTGTCTTCAGACGCTTCCTGGATTTTCAGGCTCTTGATGAGTTGCGCGCCATGCGCGACCGGATTGCTGCCGAAAGCGCCCAGCACCATTCCCGCTCGGAGCAGTTCGATGTGAAGCTCGGTGTGGGCGGCATTCGCGAAGTGGAGTTTCTGGTGCAGTCGCTGCAGCTCATCTATGGCGGGCGTCATCCGGAGCTCGATGAACCGAATACCTTGCGCTGTCTAGATCGGTTGCTCGAGCTCAAACTCCTCGACCAAGAGGTTGCGGACGAGCTGAAAGCCTCCTACACCTTCTTGAGACGAGTTGAACACTGGGTGCAACTGGACCAGAACCGGCAGACCCAAAAACTCCCGAAATCCGAGGAGGCGCGCATGCGTCTGGCCCTCGCCCTGGGCTTCGGTCGGGATGTGAACAATTTCTTTGAAATCCTCAGAACTTGCTGCCGCTCGGTTCATGAACACTTCCTTGCTCTCTTTGGCTCAGGAGGCGATAAAAGTCAGGGCCAACGACAACAGGAAATAGAAGCGGCGGAGGATGTTCCGCACGATACCGGCTCGTTGGCGGATTTTCCCAGTGAAGCCCTTACCCGATTACGGGATTCACTCAGTGTCTTTTCTCCATTTCTCGAAAAGACTGTTCTGGGAGTCTTAAGAGAATATAAGCCGTTAAGCGATCCGGAACTGCAGGAGAAAATTATAATTCGCCTTGAGCGCTATTTTAGCCAGGTCTCGCGGCGCCCCGGCCTCATGAGGGTTTTTCACCCCTCGGCTGCCTGGCTGGGAGGCTTTTGCCGAGGTCTCGCGACCAGTGAATTGCTCTCGGTGCTTTTGGCCCACCATCCCGGTCTGGTGGAGGGGGTCGCGACGGCATCGGGGGCTTGCCCGAATTTTGCCACCTGGGAGAAGGCGAGCGTCCGGCTCATGAAAAAGGTTGATGATTATGGTGAAAGTCTGGAATGGATTCGCCGCCTTAAGAACGAACGCCTCCTCCAGTTGGTGCTTGCCGATCTGCGCGGAGACTTCAGCGATGAGAGCCTGGAGCGGGAATTGAGCAGCCTGGCCGACTTTGTGATCCAGCATACCTACGAACGAGTCCGCAGGAACCTCGGTCTCGATCGGGATTTACCGCTCACGGTGCTGGCCCTCGGCCGCCTGGGAAGCCAGGAGATGAGCTATCTTTCCGATCTCGATCTGGTCTTTGTGTACCGGCCGAGGCCCAAAGAACCCGATGACCTGATTCCGGCTGATGTGGTGCGCCTGGTGCAGCGGTTCATGCGCATGCTGAGCACGCCTCTGCACGAGGGGCCAGGATACGCGGTCGATGCCCGGCTGCGGCCGACCGGGACTTTCGGACCCTTGATCGTGACCCGCAGTTCGTGGTTGGACTATTACCTGCACCAGGCTGACCTGTGGGAGATGCAAGCCCTCATTCGCGTCCGAAACGTTGCCGGAAGTCAAGAGCTTGGCACCTGGATCGAGGAACGGGCTCGGGACATCTGTTACCGGAAGAGGGATCCCGAGGAGGTCTGGACCCGACTGTGCCATCTGCGCCAGCGCATGCAGCGCGAGCGGAGTGAAGAAAAAGGAGACCAGATCGACATCAAACTGGGGATGGGAGGGCTTACGGATCTTGAATTTCTAGCCCAGGGAAGCGCGTTGATAGACGGGTATAGCACCCCTTCTCTGAGGGTGCGCTCCGTCCGGTCGACCTTGAAAAGTGTGCTCGAAAATGTTTCTCCCTTGCGAGATGCGTCTCTTGAGGTGATGACTGCTTTCGAAACCCTGCGATCCCTCGAACACCGGTTGCGGCTCTACAGCAATCTTGCCTCATCACGCCTGGATCCGCAAGGTTTTGAAGCACTCAAGAAGCTTCATCTCTGGCCTCCTCGCCAGGGCGCCGACACCATCGAAGATTGGCAGAGCCTTCTCCGCCTGCGGCGCCGTGTGAGAAGCGTTTTTCAGCGTTTTTGTCCGGGCCTTTAGTCTTATCCGGGGGGCGCGTCCATTACCGTTTTTCCCTTCAGGCGATGGCCATTGGACGTTAAAGAGTCTTATGGACCAGGTTATTAACACGGCAATGGCTTCTTGCAGATTCAACCATAGCAGCCGGTTGAAGCCATATCTCTCGGTCTCAACTAAAGACCTTTTGACGATCTCATTCCCACCGTATCATGATCGGCAATATCGGTTTCTGGGATGAATGAGGTTGAGACGATGAACAGTTCTTTCTCAATGAGGAATGATTCAATGAATGGCATAAAGGCCGTAGGTTTTGATCTTTTCAATACGTTGATTACCGTGGAGCCGCATGCTCTCCATCACGCGGTGAACGTCCTATCCGGAAGTCTTCAGGAGGAGGGCATCGCGGTGGAGCTGGAAACCTTTCGCAATGCACACCGTCAGGCAGCCCTTCAACACATAACTGAAACCCGCCGTGACGGAAGGGAGACTCACAACCGGTTTTGGATCAGCATGGCTCTCAAGCAGCTTGGATGTGAGGTCGAGCCCGATGACCCGAGGATTGCGCGTGCTATTGAGGTCTACTTTGCTGCTTTCCTCGGATTCTGCCATCTCATCCCGGGAACGGAAGCCATGCTTGGCACACTCAAGGACCGTTATCCCCTGGGTCTGCTCTCCAACTTCACCCATCCGCCCGCGGCAAGAGCCATTCTCGATGGTTTGGGGATTACTTCGTTCTTTGACGTAGTACTGATATCCGGAGAGGTGGGGTACTGCAAACCCCACGCTTATGTTTTCCAATTGCTTGTGGAGGGCCTTGGCGTGGAAGCGAGGGAGCTCCTCTATGTTGGTGATGACCCTGAACCCGACATCGACGGGGCTTGCAGCGTTGGGATCCAACCTGTTTGGACAACTTACGTTAGAGACCGAAGTCTTCCCTTGGCCCCCGGGGTCGCTACAGAACAGCTTGCCAGCCCGTTTTGCACGGTACCGCGCATTTCCTCCTGGGACGATCTGCTGCTCCTGTTGGGTGTAGCAACAGAAAATTGATTTCGTGCCTGC
>JADGQM010000298.1 GCA_017881795.1 Syntrophobacteraceae bacterium | reverse complement strand
TCCAGGCTGTGCAAATTCCCTGGATTCCCGCTAAGAGATTGCGGGAATGACGAACGGGGGTAGTGGACACTTTATTCTGCTGAGCTGTACTAAGAAACTATCTCAAAATGGCTCAGACGCCGTTGCTCGTCATTCCGGCAAAAGCCGGAATCCAGGTTTTTCGAGGAGTTCTGGACCCCGGCTTTCGCCGGGGTGACGGTGTAAGCGAGTTTTGAGATAGTCTCTTATTGCCAAGCGCCTGAGCAGAAGACAGATCAAGATTTTCTGTTGAATGCCGGATAAAGAGGGAACTGAGGAGTGTATTAACGTTCTGCTGAATGCATTCGGGTCATGCCCGTCTGATACGCTTTTATTTGATCTACGTTTGCCGCTCTGGTAAGAGGATCTTCGGTGGTAAAGCTTCATACTCGGAGTGCCCCGAGACGCATCACGGTAACGAGATCCTCGGGAGATGATTGGATGTGCCTTGGCTCTAGCCCTAAAGCCATTAGGGGGTGTATTTTGGGACATGTTCAACACAACGATCGCGGAACCACAAATAACCTTTTGAACCTGTCCGGGACCACTATGCAGCTTCTCGGAGCTCTTTCTCTTTTCATGGCGCTCTTTGGCGTTTACCTGACCAGCCTCTACGGCTATCTTATGTTCCATGGTTTGGCTGAGATCTTCAGCATCGTCATTGCCTGCGGCATCTTCATGGTGGCCTGGAACGCGCGGGGTTTCCTACAAAGCCACTATCTTCTCTTTATCGGCATCGCTTACCTCTACGTTGGCGGCATAGACCTTCTGCATACCTTGGCCTTTAAAGGGATGGGTGTGTTTGAAGGGTACGACACGAACCTTCCGACACAGCTCTGGGTCGGAGGTCGGTACCTGCAGGCCATCTCTCTTTTGCTCGCAACTTTCTTCATCCGGAGGAGGCTCAGGCCCCCTTGGGTGTTCCTGGGCTACAGCATCGCAACGGGGCTTCTCCTGGCATCCATCTTTTTCTGGAAAATCTTCCCGGACTGCTTTGTCGAAGGCGTGGGATTAACTCCCTTTAAGATCTTTAGCGAATACATCATCTGCCTGATCCTGCTTGCCTCCATAGGGCTATTGCTCAAAAACGCCAGGGAATTTGACCGGGACGTGTTAATTCTTCTGGTGGGATCCCTCCTTGCGGCCATAGCTTCCGAGCTTGCATTCACAACCTATCTGAGCGTCTATGGTTTCGCGAATCTGGTCGGGCATCTGCTAAAGATCGTCTCCTTCTATCTTATTTACCGAGCGATCATCGAGACCGGCCTGGTCTCTCCATACAAGCTCCTCTTTTGGGATTTGAAGCAAAGTGAAGAGGCGCTGAGGAAGGCGCACGATGAGCTCGAGGAAAAGGTTTCCGAGCGCACCCTGGAGCTCGAACAGGCAAACCGAGAGCTTGAGACCAGAAAAGAGCACTTTAAGCGCACTTTCGACCAGGCGCCAATCGGCGCCGCCATTGTTGCCCTCAACTCTCAGTTTGAACGCGTAAACGAGGCCCTGTGCCGCATTACCGGATACTCCCCGGAAGAGCTGACCTCACTTTCCTTCTCGGACATCACCCATCCCGACGACAGGGAAGCGGAAATTGATCTCGCACGGCGGCTTATGGCCGGGGAGATCAATCAGTATCAGTTGGAGAAACGCTACCTCAGGAAAGACGCAGAGGTCGTCTGGGTCAGTGTCTCGGTTCGTCTGCTGCGTGATTTGCACGGAAACCCCCTCCATTTTCTTCCCATGATGGAGGATATAACCGAGCGCAAGCATGCCGAGGAAGCCCTGCGCGAAAGAGAAGACCTGTACCGCTCCCTATTCGAGAACAGTCTCGACGGCATCTTTGTCACCGATCCCGTGAACGGGAAGATCTTTTCCGCCAACCCGGCTGCATGCCGGATGTTTGGAGGCTCGGAGGAGGAGATCTGCCCACTGGGTTGCAGTGGCGTGATCGATATGGCGGATCCCAGGGTGCATGATTACATCGCCGAGCATGCTCGCAGCGGCAAAGCCGCGGGAGAAATCCGGTGTAAAAGATTAGACGGTTCTGCCTTCGCTTGCGAACAGACTGCTGCGGTTTTTGCGGGCAGAGATGGAACAATGAGATCGGTCATCGTGGTGCGCGACATCTCTGAGAGGAAGAAGGTCGAAGAGCAAATTGGGCAATACACGGCAAAGCTCGAGCAGAGCAACCAGGCTCTTCAGGACTTTGCTTTCATTGCCTCCCACGATATGCAGGAGCCTCTTCGAAAGGTTACATCGTTCGGAAACAGGCTTAAGCAGAAATACAGCGACTCGCTTGGCGAGGATGGAAGAGACTTCCTGAACCGGATGCTCAATGCAACGGAGCGCATGCAATCTTTGCTCACTTCCCTTTTGGACTACTCCCGTGTGACGACGAAAGGAGAACCTTTCAGAGAGGTTGATCTGGCCGCAGTTCTGCGAGAGGTTGTTTCGGACCTGGAAGTCGGAATCGAGGAGACGGGAGGTGAAGTCCTTGTGGGAGGGCTTCCTGTTATTCAGGCAGATCCCACACAGATGCGGCAACTGTTCCAGAATCTTATCGGAAATGCGCTCAAATTCCACAAGGAGGGTGTGAGGCCGATCATCGAGGTGCGAAGCACTGAGCTCAATGACGAGAAGGTGCAGATTGTTGTTGAAGATAATGGGATCGGCTTTGAAGAGAAGGACCTCGAGAGGATTTTTGCCCCCTTCCAGAGGCTTCATGGGCGGAGCGCCTATGCAGGAGCCGGCATGGGACTTGCCATCTGCAGTAAAATTGTCGAACGGCACAAAGGAAACATCAGTGCGCGAAGCTTTCCGGGGCAGGGTTCTACTTTCACCGTGACCCTTCCCGTGGTGCAATCTGTATGTTCTACATAGATGAAATGTCTTGAGGACAAAGAATGACTGCGCGAAAAACTACCTTGCTTGCGGTGTTGTTGGTGGGCATCCTGGCGGCATGCGGATGTCAGTCTCGGGAAGAGCAAAAACAACAAGGTCCTCCGCTCAAGATCTCGCTGGCGCTGGCGCCTTTCCCCTTCTCCGGGCTGATTGTCATAGCGGACGACCGGGGTTTTTTTAAAGAGTCCGGTCTTGAGGTGTCTATAGAGGAATATCCATTCGGGTTTGTCACTCTTGGGGTGCTCTCCCGAGGGGAGGCGCAGTTGGCCACGGCGAACGATATAGTTTTTGCCCAGAAGATCAACGATGATCCGTCCCTCCGGGTCGTCGCTTCGATAGGCTTAACAAACACCAACGAGATCGTGGCCAGGAAGGACAGGAACATCCATGTGCCGTCCGATTTGAAGGGCAAGCGGATTGGGTTCAGCCCCGACACTACGAGCGAATACTATCTCAGATCGTTCCTGCTGACAAACAACATCCCTCCGTCCGAGGTGACGGCCGTGAACATTACTCCTGCAAGGATAGTCGAGGCGATCGTAAGCGGCGAAGTTGATGCCATATCCGGTTGGGACACCACCGTGTACGGTGCGAAAAAGCAACTGGGGGAGAACGCGGCGTCCTGGCCGTCGCAAAACAACCAGGACTGGCACTGGCTCCTGGTAACCAGGGAGAGCCTGACCCAAAACCCGGAGCCGATAAAGAGGTTTCTCAGGGCACTTATCAAGGCCGAAAATTTTCTCCTGGCCCATGAGGACGAGGCAAAGATGATCATCATTCGTAAGTGGGGCTTTGATCCCGAGTTCATGCGGCAAGTCTGGAACAAGACCAGGCTGAACGTCTCTCTCAACCAGTCGCTGATCACTTCTCTCGAGAACTTCGCCAGGTGGAGGATGAATAAAGAGGGCAAGGGCGGGGATCCGCCAAACTTTCTGAATTACATTTACACCGGCGCCCTGGACGAGATCGATCCCAAGGCGGTGACAATCTTCAGATAGGCCATGATGCGGATAAGATCCAGAGGTCCGGGGGACATCGTCACCTCTGTGACTTTCAATAATGACTCCTTCAGCGGGGACCTTCAATGACTGGGCATAAGACGACTACCCTCTTTGCGGTATGGTTACTTGTCACCTTTGCCGTGTGGGGATGTCCATCTCGGGAAGAGCGAAAGACGCAAGGCCCTCCTCTCGAGATATCGGTGGGAATCACTCCCACCGTTTACTCCGGTCTGATCACTATCGCTGACGAGAAGGGTTTCTTCAGAGAATCCGGTCTGAAGGTGTCGATAAAGGAGTATTCTTCCGGGTTGGCCGCCATGGAGGCGATGTGCCGGCGGGAAGTCCAGATGGCCACGGCGGCGGATTTGGCTTTTGCTTTAAAGATAAGAGATGATCCCTCCCTTCGGGTTATGGCTTCGATTGGCCTGGCAAACACCAACGAAGTCGTGGCCAGGAGAGACAGCAACATTCATGAGCCATCCGATCTGAAAGGCAAGAGGATCGGGGTCACCCCCAACACAATTAGCGAATACTACTTATACACCTTCCTGCTGGCGCACGGCATTTCTCAGTCGGAGGTGACGGCCGTGAATATCACTCCCCCCGGAATGGTCGACGCTATTGCAGGCGGCGAGGTGGACGCCATCTCAATTTGGGACAGCTATGTCTACCAGGCGAGGGAGCGCCTGGGGGACAATGCGGTCTCCTGGCCGGCCCAGAACAACCAGGATTATCACTGGCTGCTCATAGCCCGAGAGAGCCTGATCCAAACTCCCGAACCGCTGAAGCGGTTTCTCAAGGCGCTTGTGACTGCTGAAAACTTTCTCCTGGCCCATGAGGATGATGCAAGGAGCATCATCATGCACCGGTGGGGTTTCGATCCCGAGTTCATGCGGGGAGTGTGGGAAAAAACGAAACTGAGCGTCAGTCTCGACCAATCCCTGATCCGTTCTCTTGAGACTGCGGCCAACTGGAGGATGGGCAGAGAAAGCACACCTTCCAATATGCTGAACCCCCTAAACTATATTTACACCGGCGCCCTGGACGAGATTGATCCAGGGGCGGTGACAATCTTCAGATAGGTCCGTATGCGGATAAAGTCCAGGATATGGGTGAGCATCGTCGCTTCCTTGGTGGTTTCGGTCCTCATCGCTTTTTTTGCGTTCTCGATCCTCTCGGGTTTGAGCGATGACCTCGCCCGTAATACGAGATACACCCAGGTCATCAACAAAGCCTTTGCCCTGAACATCCTCATCGACAACGTAAAAACGGAGCCGAGCCAGCGCAACATGCAGCAGGCCGAGGATGTCCACAGGACTTTGAACAAGCTCCTGGCAGATGAGATTTCCGTCGATGTCCGTGAGGAGGCCCTACTCAGACAGATAAGGAGAAACAGCCAGGAAATCGGTCCGCTCCTCGACCAGTTCTTCGTTCGCCTGGAAGGACCGGGCGGTAGTCTGGAAACCGAACGTAGAAACATGCTTGCCTCCCAGCTCTGGATCAAGGT
>JADGQM010000064.1 GCA_017881795.1 Syntrophobacteraceae bacterium | reverse complement strand
TTGCAGCCGGATTCCCTGACAACGGAATCCCTGGCGACGGTTTCGCTGCCGGCGGTGCATCGACCGGCCTTGTTGAAGCCGACGGTGTCTTCTACGTTGGGTGGGGTTGGGCCGCAGGTGGTCGTCATGGTGAACGCGTCGGTGGGTCGGGTCGCGCCGCAGTTGGTGAGTAAGTACGGCAAAAAGGATGTGGGGAATGACTTGAGGGTGTTGGTGCTGGCACAGGACTCTGACGGTCGCGACTACAACGCAAGGGGCCACCGGGCCGTGAGTGTGGTCCAGAGCGGGACGCCTTTGTTGAAGGTGACGTTCGACCGCGCGGACAGCAGGAAGATGCTGCGCACGATTCGGCGGGGTGGCGCCGTGAAGTTCGATGTTCAACTGCGTCAGCTCGTCCGAACCCCGCATGAGACGTTCGAGTTGTCCACGCATCGGAGCGTGCGGGTCCAGGGACACTAACCCGAGATCATTCATCGGGCAAGGAATTGATCGTGTTTTCGCTCGTTCCCAAGCTCTGGCTTGGCAACGCAGGCCCTCAAGCACGATCGCTCGGCCAATTGCGCCCCGGTGAGCAGGGGCCGTTCGAGCTTCAAAGCTTGGGCGGCCCCTTCGGGTAATGCTGGTGAATTAAGAAACTGCGGTGAGCCGTCTCACCCAGTCACATCAGCCTGCGAATCAGCCCCCTTATCCAGACCCAATCGTTCTGCCAGCTTTTTTTCTACAGGGTCGGGGACAAGACCGTTCACACAACCACCCGCCATGACCACTTCCTTGATGATGCTCGAGCTGATGTAGATATAGCGCATTCCCGTCATCAGAAAGAGGGTTTCGACTTCGGTGCTGAGCTTGCGATTCATCAGGGCCATTTGAAATTCATATTCAAAGTCGCTGATCGCTCGCAGACCGCGGATAATAGCATTGGCCTTAGCCTTTTTCACATATTCCACCAGCAGCCCGTGGAAAGTATCCACTTCCACGCGGTCTTCGAGAGGATGCCCTTTGAGTGAGTCCTTAATCAAGTCGACACGTTCCTGAAGCGTGAAAAGGGGGCCCTTCCCCGGGTTGGCGGCGACGGCGATCACGATCCTGTCGAAAATCTTTAACGCACGCTCAAGCAGATCCAGATGGCCATTGGTAATGGGATCGAACGAACCGGGATAGACCGCCTTTTTTTCCATGCTTTTCTCCTTTCGGGCGAGTTCCGGAAGACATCTCTACAGCATCAGCAGGCAAGCTCTTTCACGTAGAAGGAAACGGCGGTGTCACCGTATTTCCGCTCCTGAATTTTCGACCATTCCTGTTCCTCCCGCGGGAGCGGCAGCAGGTCTCTGATATCATGTTCGGCGACCACAAGGGTCCCTGCGCGTGCCACATCACCAAGGAGGGAAAGGGTTTTCTGAACGGCGCCTTGTCCATAAGGGGGATCCATGAAGATCACATCAAAAGCCTTCCCCTCCCCGGCAAGTCGATGGATCGCCTGATTTACCGATCCGTGGATAACTCTCACCCGGTCTTGAACGCCGACAAGTTCGATATTGGACCGGATTAATCGCACAGCGAACGAGCTTTGATCAACAAAAACCGCCTCCGCAGCCCCGCGACTCAAAGCCTCCAGACCGAGCGCTCCGGTGCCGGCAAAAAGATCCAGCACCCTGGCTGCCAGGACTGTTGGCCCGAGAATGCTGAAGATGGCTTCGCGCACGCGATCAGAAGTCGGCCGGATTTCCCTGCCTTTCGGAGCGTGAAGCCTTCTCCCACCAAAAGTGCCAGCGACGATGCGCATCATCATGAAACGAGTGGTCAGTGGTTAATATGAAATTACTCCCGTCATACCGGCGAAAGCCGGTATCCAGGCTACTCTTCTGGATTCCGGCATACGCCGGAATGACGCAGAGGCCTTTCATGCTTTGTAGTGACCCTCTGGGTCATTGAAGTTAGTGAGCGAGGTGCTATAGCAGGTTCCGCTCGATCAGCAACTCGGCGATCTGGACGGCATTGGTGGCTGCCCCTTTGCGAATGTTGTCCGCCACCACCCACATGACCAGACCATTCTCCACCGAAGGATCCTGCCGGATGCGGCCCACCAGGGTGTCATCCTGACCGGCGGCTGCAAGCGGCACGGGGTAATGCTTTTGCGCCGGGTCATCCACCACGCGCACGCCTGGCGCGTTTTCCAGAAGCGACCTCACCCGGTCAACGGAAATCGGGGCTCCGGTCTCGATGTTTACCGATTCCGAGTGGCCATAGTAGACCGGTACGCGAACCGTTGTGGCACAGACCGCGATCCCGGGATCGTTGAAAATCTTTTGGGTCTCGTAGACCATTTTCATTTCTTCTTCGGTGTAGCCGTTCTCCAGAAAGGCCCCGATATGCGGGAAACAATTGAAGGCGATCTGGTGAGGGTACACTTCCCTTCGCACTTCGTTGCCATGCATGAGATCCGACACCTGCCCGCGCAGCTCTTCAATGGCCCGTTTTCCCGTCCCGGAGACTGCCTGAAAAGTCGTCACAACGATTCTTTTTATTCCCACGGCATCATAAATGGGTTTCAGAGCCACTACCATTTGGATGGTTGAACAGTTGGGATTGGCGATGATATTGGGATGAGGACTCACGGCATCAGGGTTCACTTCCGGGACGATCAACGGAACTCTGGGGTCCATGCGAAACGCGCTGGAATTGTCGATCACCACGCAGCCTGCCTGGGCCGCCAGGGGAGCGAATTTCTTGCTCACCGAACCGCCGGCGGAAAAAAGCGCGACATCGATGCCCTTAAAGGAGTCCTCTCCAAGTTCGTATACCGGATGCTCCGATCCTTTGAAAGGGAGCGATTTTCCCAGCGAGCGCACCGAAGCCAGGAGGGTCAACTCCCTTACCGGGAACGATCGCTCTTCCAGGACTTTCACCATGAGGTTGCCAACGGCCCCCGTTGCTCCAACTACTGCCACTTTGAAGGATTTCTGCGCCATTTCCTTAAACCCCTTTGATATACTTACCTACCAAATCTCCAACCTCAGTTGTGAAATATCCCATCTGACCGGCAGACAGGCTCTTCAAATCCTGCAACAGCACCTTGCGGATGGCGTTTTCAATGCGGCCGGCAGCGCGTTCCTCGCCGAGATGTTCCAGCATCATCTGAACTGCCGCAATGGCCGCGAGGGGATTGATGATGTTCTTGCCGGTGTATTTGGGAGCAGAACCGCCGATTGGTTCAAACATCGAAACGCCGTTGGGGTTGATATTACCCCCGGCGGCTATCCCCATCCCTCCCTGGATCATAGCTCCAAGATCGGTGATGATATCTCCAAACATGTTATCGGTTACGATCACGTCAAACCATTCGGGGTTCTTCACCATCCACATGCAGGTCGCGTCAACGTGGGCATAATCGGTTTGGATCTCGGGATACTCCTCGGCCACCTCATAAAACACCCGTTCCCAGAGGTCGAAAGCGTAAGTCAGAACGTTGGTTTTGCCGCACAGGGTGAGTTTCTTCCGGCGATTGCGACGACGGCAGAACTCAAAGGCAAACCGGATACACCGTTCAACCCCAAAGCGGGTGTTGATGGACTCCTGGATAGCGACCTCATGCGGGGTCCCCTTCCGCAGGAAACCGCCCGAGCCTGCATACAGGCCCTCGGTATTCTCCCTCACGACAACAAAATCGATGTCCTCCGCGTCCTTGCCTTTCAGCGGCGTATCCACACCAGGATAAAGGATCACCGGTCGCAGGTTGATATATTGGTCAAGCTGAAAGCGGAGCTCCAGGAGCAGTCCCTTTTCAAGAATCCCGGGCTTGACCTCGGGATGCCCTATCGCTCCCAACAGAATCGCATCGTGTTTGTTGAGCTTCTCCACTACGCCAGGAGGAAGGACCTCTCCGGTGCGGAGATAACGCTCTCCTCCCAGGTCGAATTGGACCAGGCGTACGGCGAAATCCTCTCTCTCCGTGACAATATGAAGTGTTTTGATGGCTTCGCGAATAACTTCCGGCCCTGTGCCATCCCCCGGGATCACCGCAATGTTATAAGTTCTTTTGTGCTCCATGTGTGGCCTCTACCCCACTTGCAGATTGAACTTAGCGCCCTTCGGGCGGACTTCAACCAAAAAACCTTACCGCAAAGACGCAAAGGACGCAAAGATATGTCCAAAAAAGGATATTCCTGGCTTTCTTCGCGTTCTTCGCGTCTTAGTGGTTCAAAATGGAAATTCCTATGTTATCAAGGTTAAGATCTGAATAAGGCTCCCTGACTCTCAGCACTCAGTACGCTCTTTGGCGTCAGCCGTTTGTTTTTGAACATAATTCATCAGCCCGCCTGCCTGCAAGAGTTCCTGCATGAAAGGGGGCACCGGCTGCGCCGTGTAGCGTTGCTGCCGGGTGCGATTGACGATCAGACCCTGATCCAGATCTACTTCCACCTCATCACCCGTCGCAATAGCAGCGGCGGCTTCCGGCGCTTCCAAAATCGGCAGGCCCATGTTGAAGGCATTTCGGTAAAAGATGCGCGCGAAACTATGGGCGATGACACAGCCCACGCCAGCCCCTTTGATGGCCACCGGAGCATGTTCCCGGGATGAGCCGCAGCCAAAGTTTTTTCCCGCCACGATGATGTCCCCGGCTTTGACTTTCTCGGGAAATTCCGCGTCGGCGTCTTCCATGCAATGGGCCGCGAGAAACTGGGGGTCCGTGCTGATCAAGTAGCGTGCCGGAATGATGGCGTCCGTGTCAATGTCGTCACCAAATTTCCACGCCTTTCCTTTGATGTTCATTTCTTAACCTCATATGGATGAGCTGTTGGAATCCGTCCAAAAATAATTCGCTCTCATTTTGACCCCTATTTCGAACCACGAAGATCACGAAGATGACGAAGAAATGACTTCGTGTCCTTCTTTCTCTTCGTGCTCTTCGTGGTGAAAGAAGGTGCTTCATCTTTGGGCAATTCCCTGGCCCTCAAATCGCGTCCGGGTGAGCGATATACCCAGCTATGGCAGACGCGGCGGCGACTGCGGGATTGCTCAGGTAGACTTCACTTTCCGCATGGCCCATACGCCCGAGAAAGTTTCGGTTGGTGGTCGCCACCGCCCGTTCGCCGGCAGCAAGAATCCCCATGTGCCCTCCCAGACAGGGCCCGCAGGTAGGCGTGCTCACCGCTGCTTCGGCATCGATGAAAATCTCCATCAGGCCCGCCCTCAAGGCCTGACGGTAGACCTCTTGCGTGGCCGGAATGATCAGGCACCGGACCCCGGGGGCGACTCTTTTCCCTTTGAGGATCTTCGCCGCCTGCTGCAAATCCTCGAAGCGCCCATTCGTACAGGAACCGATGACCACCTGATGAATGGGAATCCGGGGAAGCTCCGTCACCAGCCGCACATTTTCCGGGGAATGAGGCAAAGCCACCATGGGTTCGAACGCGGAAACATCCCATTCGTAAGTGCGCTCATAGCGGGCGTCGGCATCGCTCTCGTAGAACCGGTAACTTCTTTTGGCCCTTTCCTTGACGTACTGTTCGGTGATCGCATCAGGGGGGATAATTCCCACCTTGGCTCCGGCCTCGATGGCCATATTGCTCATGGAGAACCGGTCGGCCATGGGGAGTGTCGCGATCACCTCGCCCGTGAGCTCCATGGCTCCATAGCGAGCACCATCCACGCCAATCTGGCCGATCGTGTAAAGGATGAGGTCCTTGCCGCCCACCCATGGCCGCAGCTTACCGCGAAAAACGAACTTCATCGAGGACGGGACCTTAAACCAGATTTTTCCCGTCATCATGACGGCCGCGAGGTCCGTGCTCCCCACACCGGTAGCAAAGGCTCCGAGCGCTCCATAGGTGCAGGTGTGACTGTCCGCTCCAATCACGACATCCCCGGGAAGCACCAGCCCTTGTTCCGGGAGCAGCGCATGCTCGATACCCATGCGGCCGACTTCGTAAAAATGGGTAAGATGCTGTTCCGCAGCAAATTCCCGGATGCCCTTAACCTGCATTGCTGAAGCAATATCCTTGTTGGGGGTGAAATGGTCGGGAATCAAAGCAACCCGCTCGGGGTCGAAGACCTTTTTGGCTCCCGCCCGCCGAAAAGCCTCGATCGCGAAAGGAGCAGTAATATCGTTGCCCAGAGCGAAATCCACGGCTACTTCGAGGAGCTCCCCGGGACGGAGCTCCGATCTGCCGGCATGGGCTGCCAGGATCTTTTCACTGATGGTCATGGACATGATTTAACCTTTCACACAAAGGGACTGTCCAAAAATAACCTGCTCGCATTTTGATCTTATCTCAAACCACGAAGGACACGAAGATCACGAAGCAATCACTTCGTGTCCTTCGTGCTCTTCGTGGTAAAATTAATGAATCTTGTTTGGACATCTCCTCAGGAATGGGTCGCATCATCCTGGGTGGTGTCCTCATACCCGATCGGCGCGGTGGAATCGGCGGCCGCTGTCGTGCTCTGTGAGGCCCGGTAACGCTTGAGGAGATATTCCAGAGGGCCTGAGATCACGTAGGTCAGGACGAGGGTAAAGAGCATGGGCCCAGGGCTGACCGCTACGACCGTCACGAGCACGATTACCAGAAACATGACCGGCAAGGGTTTGGACTTCACAAACTCGAAGTCCTTAAAGCTGTTGAACGGGATCGTGCTCACCATAAGAAACCCGAGCACATAGGTGAACACCAGGAGCGGCGCCCCCACGAGGTGTGGCGAAGAGATCTCCCACCCGTCCAGAAAGAGGACCGTGGTTGCCACCATCATCGCCGCCCCCGGAATGGGCAGGCCCACGAAATACTTGCTGCTCACCGTACCCACTTGCACATTGAAGCGAGCCAGCCGCAAGGCGCCGCATGCGACAAACAGGAACGCCGCCAACCATCCCAGCCGACCATAAGGCCGCAGGGCCCAGAGGTAAACAAGGAGTCCGGGTCCAACGCCAAAGGCCACGAGATCGGCCAAGGAATCGTATTCGACGCCAAAGCGGCTGGTGGCTTTGGTGAGTCTCGCAACTTTTCCATCCAGGATGTCGAAGACACACGAAATCAGAATCGCAATCGCAGCTATTTCAAATTTGCCGTTGATCGCGTTCACGATACCAAAAAACCCACTGAAGAGATTGGCAGTCGTAAAGAGATTGGGGACGATATAGGTCCCGCGATGGAACTGCCCTTCTCGCTCCTTGAAGCGGCGCCATCTGCGTTTCCGAGGGCGTCGTTTTTTTATCTCAGCCGACATAGTATGGTCTCCCCCGCGTACACACATTCGCCCCGCGCAACCAGAATATCGCTCTCTTCAGGGACGTAAACGTCCAATCGGGAACCGAAGCGGATCATGCCGAACCGTTCGCCGCGAAAAACCTGGTCTCCGACTTTTGGCCAGCAAACAATGCGGCGTGCAATCAAGCCCGCCACCTGAGTCAGAACCACATCTATTCCCGCATCGCTGCGAATCCACACCCAGTTCTGCTCATTTTCGCTGCTGGCTCTGGGCTTCTGCGCAGCCCAAAAGCGCCCCTTCTGGTAGTGCACGCCATGAACCACACCGGACAACGGAATGCGGTTCACGTGGACGTCAAAAACGGACATGAAGATGCTGATTTTGAGCAACGGCTTCTGCGTGAAGCGCGTTCCGTCCACTCTCTCGATAAGGATTACCTTACCGTCGGCGGGGGACGCGACGTCCCGGTCGTCGGCTGTAAGAACACGTTCCGGGTCCCGAAAGAAATGGCCCACGAGAAGGGTCAGGGCAAACAGCAACCCCGTGAGAAGGGCATAGCCCAGAATGGCGGCAATGAGCGTGGCGAACGCAAACTGCAGCACAAAGGGAATCCCTTCTCGGGCGAAGGGTATGTGCGCCGCTTTATCGCGAAAAGTTCCTGAATTCAAACCGACCGCCTTGCCTCTCAGTTCATTCTTGTTTGAACCACGAAGGACACGAAGAAAAAGAGAATCTCCTTTTCCCGGACTATTATTTTCCTTCGTGCTTCTTCGTGCTCTTCGTGGTTTGTCAAGAAAACCCTAATAGCACAATATCCGAATACTTGAGTGAACGAGCCTCATCATTTCGCTGAGACCCATTCGCTCACAACCATTAGACCGTTTTCACGGCATCAAGGAAAGGCATCATCGCGCGCAACCGGGCGCCAACTTCTTCGATCAGATGTTGCTTTTCCTTCTCTCTTAGGGCCCGGAGTGAGTTTCTTCGGTTAGCTCTTAATACTGCCGTCCGCCGACGCCTTTGGTGGCCGCCGTAATTTCTCTGGCAGGTTCTTTGGGCCGCAACGACCGCGTGGCCTTGCCCGCCAACCACATTTCGGAATTGCCGATTTCCGACAGTTCTTTCGCCAGTCCTTGCTGGTAATCCGGCTTTTGGCCAGTTTCGAGAACCCGTTTCGTTTCAACGCCTGAGGCGACACGTTCATACAGGTCTTTAAACACCGGCAGCACGGCTGCTTTGAATTTGGGTTTCCAATCCAACGCGCCACGCTGGGCAGTGGCGGAACAATTGGCATACATCCAATCCATACCGCGTTCGCTCACGAGTTTGATCAAGCTTTCGGTGAGTTCTTCCACAGTTTCGTTAAAGGCTTCGCTGGGAGAATGGCCGTGTGCGCGCAACACATCGTACTGCGCTTCCATGATGCCCGCCAGCGCCCCCATCAATACACCGCGTTCGCCGGTCAGATCGCTGAACACTTCGTTTTTGAACGTGGTCGGGAAAAGATAGCCGGAGCCAACCGCGATCCCAAGGGCCAGACAACGTTCTTTCGCGCGTCCGGTATAATCCTGCTCCACCGCAAAGCTCGAATTGATCCCCGCACCCGACAGGAAGTTGCGGCGCACCGACGTTCCAGAGCCTTTAGGCGCCACCAGGATGACATCAACGTTGTTCGGCGGAATCACACCCGTTTGATCTTTGTATGTAATAGAGAAACCGTGCGAAAAATAGAGGGCGTCGCCTGCGTTCAAACACTTCTTGATGGACGGCCAGATAGCCTGCTGCGCCGCATCCGAGACCAGTATCTGCACGATCGTGCCGCGCTGCGCCGCTTCTTCAATATCAAACAGAGTTTCGCCTGGAATCCAGCCGTCTTGTAGGGCGCGGTCCCAATCGCGTGGAAATTGTTTAGCTTGGCCGACAATCACGTTGAATCCATTATCCCGCATGTTCAACCCCTGCGCCGGCCCTTGCACGCCATAGCCAATAACCGCAATCGTTTCGTCTTTCAGCACCTCCAATGCTTTTTTCATTGTAAATTCTTCCCGAGTGATGACCTCTTCTTTCACGCCACCAAAATCAATAATTGCCATTTCCGTATCCTCCTTGGTGATAACAACCCGCTTTTTGAGGGTTTGGTCATAGAGTAGTAACGATCTGCTTTTGTTATTTTCCAGTTCTTGGTTATTAGTTCCTGGTTCTTGGTCCTTCGCTCTGGGCATACTCTGAAGCATGAAGACAACCTGTCCCGCACCCCTCAACCAAGAACGGAGAACCAGGAACCAAGAACGATCCGCCTTAGTGTTTCTTGCTTCGAGCCACTACTGCTTTCTCAGTGAAAGGAAGCAAATCCCCCCATTGGAACTCGAGTTTCGTGCTGTCCTCTACAGTCGTCCTTCTGGGGCGAGCGATATGCGAGACGCCAAAATCTTTGAGGAGCTCCAGGATTCCTGAAATAGCACTCTCATTTCCTGAGACTTCAACCGTGCATGAATCAGCGCCCGCTTCCACTACTCTTCCACGAAAGAGGTCCACGATGCGAAGGATTTCGCCCCTGCTTTGCGGATCAACACTGACCTTGATGAGGGCTGTCTTGGTCAGAGACTGCGCGGCTTTCTCTTCAGAGGCCAGGAATTGTTCCCGCTCGAACTCGAGCAGCCGAGTTCGAGCCAGTGCTGCTTTGCCGGTGCGGGCTATTTCCACAATCCCAAAACCCTTTAGAAGGTCAATAATCGCCGAAATCTTGCTCTCATTTCCCGTGATTTCAAGGGTGTAAAAATGAGGGCTCACGTCCACAATCTTCGCCCGAAAGGTGTCCACAATCCGCAGGATTTCGGCCCGGTTGGGTCCCTCGGCGTTGACTTTGATGAGGGCCATCTCGCGATCGACAAAATCTTTCTCCCTGAAATCGACGACCTTGATCACATTGATCAATCTTCTGAGCTGATTGATGATCTGGTCCATGACCTGGTCGTCGCCGGTGGTCACCAGGGTGATGCGGGTTATGCCCGGCTCGTGGGTCTCGGCTGCGGTGATGTTTTCGATGTTGAAGCTCCTGCCGCTCAAAAGCCCGACGATCCTTGCCAGAACCCCTGGTCGATTTTCAACCAAAATGCCAATGGTCTGTTTTTGATTACTTTTTATCTCCATTTGCTTTCCACGATGTTATGCAGGTAAGGCCTCGGGGAGAATCCTCCCTGCTTCGTTTTCACGACGGGCCGCCGAATCCTTGTCGTTATCCCTCAGCTCCATCTGGCAAAGGTTTTTTCCCGGGGGAACAATAGGATACACACCCTCTTCGGGATCGACGACAAAATCCATCAGGACCGGTTTCTTGATGGCGAACGCTTCCCGAATCATCGCTTCGACCTCGTCGGGTCTCGTTGCCCTGAGTCCAACGGCGCCATAGGCTTCGGCGAGTTTCACAAAATCCGGCGTTCTGCCGCCGTCGAGGCAGGTGCCGGCATAGTTGCGACCATAAAAGAGCTCCTGCCACTGGCGCACCATACCCAGATATTGGTTCCTCAGGATCGCCACCTTCACCGGCAGGTTGTTGCACACAGCCGTGATAAGCTCCTGGATGTTCATCTGGATGCTGCCATCCCCGGCGATATCCACGACCAGGCGGTCGGGAAAGGCCGCCTGCGCCCCAATCGCCGCGGGAAGACCATAGCCCATCGTCCCCAGCCCACCTGAGGTGAGGAAGGTGCGGGGGCGAGTGAAGTGAAAAAACTGCGCGGCCCACATTTGGTTCTGCCCGACTTCTGTCGTGATGATCGCGTCGCCCTTACAGATTTCGTAGATTTTCTCGATCACGAACTGGGGCTTGATCAAATCGCCCTCGTGCTCATAGCTCAAGGGATGGGCTTCCTCCCATTCGCGAATCTGCTCGAGCCAGGGAGCACGAACACCCTCCACGCCTTTAATGGGATCGGTCTCGGCCAGTTGAATCAGCTTCTGGAGAGCGTCCTTACAGTCTCCCACGATGCGCGTATCCACGGGAACGGTTTTGCCCATGCTGGTAGGATCGATGTCAATTTGGATCTTCTTGGCGTCAGGCGCAAATCCCGTCACCTTTCCGGTGACGCGATCGTCGAAGCGCGCCCCGACCGCGATCAATAAATCCGAATGGGAAATCGCCATATTGGCGCGGTAGGTTCCGTGCATCCCCAACATTCCCAACCATAAGGGATGAAGCCGGGTTTTGCCGCCGGCACGGGGAACCACGGAGGGGAAACTGCCAAGGCCCATCAGCGTGTTGGTGACCGGGATTTGGAGCAACTCGGCGATCCGGCGGAGCTCTTCCGAGGCGCGCGAGTGGATGATGCCGCCGCCGGCGTAGATCACCGGTCGCCTGGCATGCTTGATGTCATCGTAGGCCTTTTTGATCTGCCCCATGTGGGCCTCGAGGGTCGGACGATAACCCGGGAGATCAGCCTTTCTCGGGTATCGGAATTCGGTGTAGGATTGGAGCATATCCTTTGGCAAATCGACCACGATCGGGCCAGGACGACCCGTCTTCGCCAGATAAAAGGCCTCCTTTATGGTCCTTGCCAGATCGTTTACATCCCTCACAAGGTAGCTGTGTTTCGTGCACGGCCGGGTGATGCCGATGATATCCACTTCCTGAAAGGCGTCGTCGCCGATCATGGCGGTCGGGACCTGCCCGGTAAAGACCACGATGGGGACCGAATCCATATTGGCTGTGGCCACACCGGTCACGGTGTTGGTGGCTCCGGGGCCCGAGGTGACCAGGCAAACCCCCACGCGACCGCTGGCCCGCGCATACCCATCCGCCATGTGGGCTGCTCCCTGCTCGTGGCGTACCAGAATATGCCGGATGCCGTAGTTGCGCATTTCATGATAGACATCCAGAACCGACCCTCCCGGGAAGCCGAAGATGGTGTCAACACCCTCCCTTTTCAGGCTTTCAAAAAAGATCTGTGCTCCTTTTAATCTCATGGACCATCCCTCAATGACCGACCCGCAGTCGGGTCGATGTTTGTTGCATTGCTGTACAAACTTATTTTAGAAATTTTTTACATAACTTAAAATAGCACCAGGCTGCTATAAAAAAATTCGTTTTACTTGGGCGCTTTTAGCCGAGAGCGCCGAGCGATTGAAACAAATGTCCTTTGCGTGAGTCAATTTTCTTTTTTTAACCACGAAGGACACGAAGAGCACGAAGAAGATCACAGAGAGTATTAAGATGGGTCTTCATCGTGTCCTGCGTGCTCTTCTTGGTGACAAAACATAGATGAAAGCGATGGTCTTTCGACAGGTCCGCGAGTATTACCTTTCGCCTCAACCGTGACGGATCGAGAAGGATCTTGAGTTCAGCTCGCTCATAGGTTCAATTCACAGGGTTAACGAGATTTTTTCCTACCAGTAGAGTCGAGCGAATCGTCCATGCTGTGCTCACGGCCCATATCCAAAACCAGACGCTCCAGAGGCGTCAAGAGGCTGAGGACTCTTCTCAAAAGGCCGGTCCGATGCGTTTGCTCAAGAAAGTTCTTGGGCGGATGCGGGGTGATTGTTGGTGGAGGAGTAGTGGCTGGGTGACCCCTCATATGCGGAAATAAGTGCATGGTTTTAAACTCAAAAGAAAGGCCTTAAATTCTTTAAGCGGCATAGGTATAATACGTATTCAGAGGTCTTTTCAAAGGGTCTTGTAAAGCCACGGCTGGTTTGCAGATGATCGGCAGCAAGCCGAATGAAAATCCCCCTTATGAGGCATCGATCAAACGTGAGAATGAACTCTAAAAACATTCCTGGTATGAGCAACGACAAAGAGACATCTGCGGATCATAAAGGCATTGTCAACTTCTTCTTCGAGCTCGGGATGCTCAAGCGGACGCCGCGTTCGGGTTTTCAGTTTCTACGTTCGGGTCATGAATCGGTGGCCGAGCATTCCTATCGGGTGACGCTCATTGGGTTTACCCTGGCGAGACTTACGCCAAACGCCAACCCTTTCAGAGTCGTGAGTCTATGCCTCTTTCACGACGTTCCGGAGGCCCGGACGGGTGACCTCAATTATGTGAACAAACAGTATGTTACGGTCCACGAACAGGAAGCCATCGACGACCTTGCCAAAACGTTGCCCTTCGGGGCGGACTTCAAGGAGTTGTTGGTCGAATACCGGGCTGAGGAAACCCTCGAAGCCAGGCTCGCTCACGATGCCGATCAGTTGGATCTCATCCTCGAGCTGAAAGAGCAGAATGACCTCGGGAACGTCTATGCTAATCAGTGGATCCATTTTGCCCGGAAGCGGCTCAAGACGGAGATTGGCAATGAACTGGCCGCGCAGATTCTGACCACCGATTCCACGGCCTGGTGGTTTGAAGGCCACGACCACTGGTGGCATAAAAATCAGGAAGACTGATCTTTTTTGCGCCGGTCCGCCAGCGAAAAGACTTTGGCTTTCCCCTTTGGTTCGGTCGCTTCGCGGGTGGGTTCCAGGGTTGCCGTGGATTCCTTAGATTTCGCGTCAACAACATCTTCGATCTCTTCGGGGGAAATCACCTTGACCACCCTCACCGGGCGCCCTCCCATGGTGAACTCATCCCCATCGATGTAGGCTCTCCTCAGAATCCAGGTAGCCACCACCAGCGGCATCTGCAGGATGAGCAGTTTCACCTGGTACCATTCCGGTTTCAAGTCCGGCCTGATCATTTCAACGCGAGCAAAAAAGGCGGGATTCCCTTCCATATACACGAGCACCAGATCCCCTGGTTGAACCATTTGCTTTTCCTTAATGAGCGTCCACAGCATAAAAGTAATTTCAACAGCCTACTCGATTGACAGCACTACCCTGGCGGCCTTGAACATAACATTCTTCCATCACACCATGTACCCGCGGGAGGTCTCCGGCATCCGGAGGGGTAAAGTTAAACACCATTTCGACCAGCGACATGACAATCCGGTAAGTCACCCCCCAGAGTATTTCCCGATTCCGCTGATGCGAGTAAAGCAAGCAGGGGAATTCGTGATCCCTGCCGGGGAGTCTCCATCCCAGGTGAGGCGGGACGTCCAGCCGGTAGACCGCATAGTTATCCGGATTCAAGAGAGAGCGCAGAGGGATGGATATGATTTTCTCCACCTCCCAATTGAGGGTGAAGCGTTTTTGTCGGGAAATCCACGCGACCATGGGATAGATAACCCGCCGGAAAACAATCAGGCATTGCGAAGGAAGTGGCCCCAGAAACCGAACCCCAAGAGGATTCAACCGCATCTCCTCCCAGCTCTCCCGCAGCGCGGTAGCGAGAAGCGTGGAGAGCAATCGCGCTGCGCCGGGGCAGTCTCTTTTCAGGAGCGGCCAATTGGGCCATCGGGACAGGGGCGAGCCGGGTAGCCACAAAACTCTCGCAAGGTAGGAATCCAGGCGTGAATTGATGGTTCCACCCGGGCAGCAGAGGTCGCCACCCTGGAGCACATCCTTTGAACGCTTATTGAGGATAATACAAATTTCGGGGTCTGCACCATCCTCAGCAACCTCCTGACCGAGGAGCAACATCACGCTCGATGATCTGACCCGGTCGCAGCATTCAGCACTGAAGAGTGCTTCACAGCCGCATTTTTCAACCAGCACTTCAAGAATCCGGGACGGCAAACCTGCTGGATCATCCAGCAAGTGCTTGTTCATTATTCGCTGTCCTTCCACGCCTGCCATTCGGCGAATTTTTCCTCAAGACGCTTCACGGAAATCCGGAGACGCACCTTGATCTCCGGTGCAAAGAGACTCACCTTTAATTCTTCCAACATCCAGCGGAGCTCGTCAAGAAAACATAATCGAGCCACGCTTGGTCGCATCATACCTTCTTGCTTCAATTGTTCATAGCGTTGACTGAAGGGCGCCACCTGCTCGGCTTTCATTCGGTCCTTTTCGGGGGCCACATAGGCTCGTTCCGCTCGAATTCTCAGGGCTTTGAGATAGCGCGGCAGAAGCTTGAGCTGATCCCGTCTGGTGCGCGCCAGACAATCTGCGGGGACCAGTTCGTCCAGTTCCCGGAGGAGAAGGTCAAGTTGCTTCAGAACAGCCTGGTTCTTCACAGCAAGTTTTTGCAGGCGCTGAAGGCAATCCTTGGTGGCATGGCGTTCTTTCACCACCGCGAAGACTTCGTTCAGCATTTCCTGAGAGAGCACGCCCATCCGTCCCTGGAGCCGTCTTTTAGTGGCCTGAAAATGACCGAGGTCAGGCGATTGCGGTGAATGCAGAGCGAACAGTTCCCGCAGAAGATAGAGTTGAAGCAAACGCGTAGCTTCCTGCCGCCTGCCCATGAAGAAGCCCTTAGCAGCCAGGTCATCCAGAAATACCCAGGTTCTCTTGAGCTGCTTCAGCTCCGCGGCAAAGGCCCACTGGTAGAGCAGCAACAACCCGTTAAGGCTTACTTCCTTAGCCGCATCCAGACTGGTGAAGAGCCGAATCGCCGCACTCTGGCCCTCCGCCGCCAATCCCGGATAGGCGTACACGGGCAGCCCAAGAGCGTCCTTACCCAGCTCGATGCGCTGCGGCAAGCAGCCGAAATCCCATGCGGTCACGCCCGCTCTCTCCCAGGTCTGTCGCGCCTCTTTCCACATGCGGTCCTCATGTCGATCCGGCGCCAGCAATCTCAGTTTGTCTAAATCGCGGCCGGCTCCCAAGGGATTTCCCTCCGGCCCCACCACTTCAAAGCGCATCCGCAAATGCAACGGCAGACTCTCCTGATCCCACCGGTCCAGCGGAATCCTGACTCCGGTCAAATCAAAGACCGCGCGGCTCAGCTCGGCATCCAGGCTGCTCTCCTGAAAGCGCAGGCCGCTCAGCAGCCGCTCTGCGGCCGTACCGACAGGGACCAGATGGCGCCGCAAGCTTTTGGGAAGTCCCTT
>JADGQM010000297.1 GCA_017881795.1 Syntrophobacteraceae bacterium | reverse complement strand
GTATTACTGAGTGTGATGAAGCCAATGCAGTTAAGGAGCATGACATGCCTTTCAGTGCGAGACTTGACGAAGAAACGAATGCGATCCTCGATAGGACAGCAAAAGTCCTTCGCACCACCAAGACGGAGGTCCTCAAAAAATCCATCAGAGAGTTCTGTGGCAGGGTGCTTGAGGAAAAAGGAAAGGGACCTTACGAGCTGATCCGCGATTTGGTCGGTGAGGAAGAAAGCGGCAGAGGAGACCTCTCGGTGAGGGGTGAAGAGATACTCAGAGAGCGATTCGGCAGGAGGACATGATCCTCAATGACACCGGCCCCTTGGTAACCCTCTTTGATGCTTCCGATAACACCCACCGGACCTGTTAAGCTTTAGAAGCTTCGTTTCTGAAAAGAGTCGCGTTTCCAGGATGTATACAAAGCATATCAGCGACTTAGGAGTGGAGGTAAGGCATGAACTTGCGGGACGTACTGACGGACATTCATGCACTCGAAGAAGAGCTGCTTGCCTTCGAGCGCAAATACGGCATTCGCTCCGAGACCTTTTACGCTGCCTATGCGAGTGGAGAGGAGCCGGAAGACGAGACCTGGCTCTTGGACTTCGGAGAGTGGGCCAGTGTTTATCGAACCTGGCTTGCGAGGCAAGCACAATACCGGAATGAGGTTCAACGCCTTCAGAGGAATATTCCAAGCCTTGCCGGTTTGATCAGAGTTGCGGCATGAGCAATGCGCTCCGTACTGCCGAAGACTATGAACTCTTTATCTATGCTGTCAGGGAGACGTTTCCATCGGTGCGTCACTCGACCCTGACCTTCGTTCGTCGGGGTGCGAGTCTCGCACGGGTAGGGGGAGAGCTCCATTTCGACCGTGGCTTCAAACTGGTTGTTCGGGAGCGGTTGGTCTATGACCATTTGCCCGTCACCATAGACTGGTACGGCTATGAAATTTGGCACGGTGGTGAGAAGCTGTGCTGGTATGATTCTCAACCGCATCCTGACGACTCCGGACTGAAGAGCACTGATCCCCACCATAAGCATATCCCTCCAAATCTTAAACAGCACCGTGTTCCGGCACCGCAGATGAGCTTCTTTCGTCCCAATCTGCCTGACCTGATTCAGGAGATTGAGATGCTCATCTGGCGCGTTGAGGAAAGATCGACATGACTCTGCTTAGAGGCGCTCACGGTTTCAGGGAGATGCGAAGGTTCGGAACGATAACCAGAGTGCTGGCAAAACACGGATTTGGCGACTTGGTGGATCGCCGAACCAGGTCAAGGGAAAAGAAATCCGAAGAGCCCTCTGAACAAGAATCTGTGGGCAAGCCTGGTTTTCCGTCTCCGGCCCGGATTCGTTTGGCCCTGGAGGAGTTGGGTCCCAGCTTCGTCAAGTTGGGGCAGTTGATGAGCACGCGGGCGGATATTTTCCCTCCCGAATACATCGAGGAATTCAAGAAACTACAAGATCAGGTCCCCCCTACTCCTTTCCCGGAGATCAAGCGCGTTATTGAAAGTGAAATTAAACGTCCTCTTGACAAGATCTTCCATGAGTTTGAGTCGCAACCCATCGCGGCGGCCTCCGTGGGTCAGGTCCACGTCGCCACTCTGTTCACCGGCGAGAAGGTCGCCGTCAAAATCATACGCCCCGGCATTGACAAACAAATCCGTGAAGACATCCGCCTGATGTATTTCCTGGCAAACCGCATTGAAAAGACTTTCGAAGTGGGCCGCATTCTAGGGGTCGTCAATCTGGTAAAGGAGTTCGAACGGGTGATCTTTCGAGAGCTCGACATGCTGATCGAAGCCGGAAGCATTGATAAATTTGCCTTCAACTTTAAGGAGATCGAGGAAATCTATATCCCCAGGGTTTATTGGGACTACACGACGAAATCAGTTCTGGTCATGGAACACATTGACGGGATCAAAATGGATCAGGTGGAGGCCATGCGCGCCCTGGGAATTGATCCCAAGGAAATCGCGTTAATCGGTCTCCGCTCATTTTCGCGGCAACTGATGAAATTTGGCTTTTTTCATGCCGACCCGCATCCGGCCAACACCATTGTCATGCGCGACGGGCGCGTCAGCCTGGTTGACTTCGGCATCACGGGGTACCTGGATGATGAGATGATGCGCCAGATCGCCAATCTTTTTCTGGGCTATGCGGAACATGATTACGATATGGTGATGGATGCGCTCCTGGATGCGGGCCTGGTCAGTGACGACACCATGGACCTCAAAACCTTTCGGACGGATCTCAAAGACATGAGCGAGTCCTTCTACGGGCGTTCCCTCCAACATATCTCGGTGCGTGATGTCTATGATCAACTGATGCAACTGGTTCTGAAATATCACATTCGATTGCCGCGAAACCTCCTGCTGTTGCTCAAAACCTTCATCCAGACGGAAGCCCTCGGCAAGATCCTGGGCAGTGACGCCAGCATTCTCGAAGTTGCCAAACCGTACGCAAAGGAATTGCTCCAGCGCGGTTACGATGCTCAAAGCCTGCTCAAGAACCTCGGCAGAGATGCTCGTACGCTGGCAAACTATGGCAAGACCATTCCCAAATATGTGAATGATGTTTTGCGCGCTGCGGCCCAGGGAAGGCAGCGGATAGAGTTGGCGCACAGTGGTTTTGAGTCGCTCAGCGCCCAGCTTGAAAAAGGCGTGAACCGGCTAACCATCGGCGTGATCATTGCCGCATCCATCATCGCTGCGGCGCTGGTCCTGAATGCTTCGGAAAGGGTGTTGGAGTTGACGGTGCCGCTCCTTGGATTGCAGAAGATCTCCCTCACCGCACTATTTGGGCTAACCGGCTACGTCGTTGCGACCATTCTTGGGATCTGGCTGATTGTGTCGATTTTTAGGTCCGGAAAGCTATGAAACGCGGGACCCTCTTTTTTCTCACCACGAAGGACACGAGGAGCACGAAGAGGATACCGGACCAATTTCACGGTGATGACACCAAAAAAATATCATAAATGACATACCAGAATCTTCATTAAATCATCAGGGCAAGAGGTCCCCACCAATTGCTCTGATTTACCGGCGCGGTCACAATATTTCCGAAGGGTGCTCCATCTCAACTCGCTGTCAAAGACGAGCTCCATTCGCATCTCGGCGCCTTCAGGCAGGCCGATTTCTCCTCGGTAGTGGTGCAGGTAGTCTTGCAAGGTATCAGCAGCCTGGGACATTTGTTCTGTGGCAGAGACATCATGAGGTGAGAGGAACACACTCTCAAGACAATGCCAGTAGGAGGCTGCCAAGCCGGACGCTTCCGGATTGCTGAGCAGGCTGAGAAAGTCCTCCAGAGGGAGGTCATCCAGAGCCGGGAAGGAACCCAGAACTATCCGAGATGGTTCGAAGGTTCTCCCGGTTCGCTCATATTCCGCACGAACCGGCTCGAGAAGTTCGTCCAATACCTGTTCCGCAGTAGTCACCAAGGTCGGGCAGGCCTCGGGCATGCGGTTCGAAAACAGCCGAAGCCATGATTCAATCCGTTTGGAAAGCATAAAGGAAAGATAGGCTTGCTCGGCCCTAAGCGGCGGGCTCAGGGTTTCGGCGGCGTCATCACTATCCTCTTCATCCGAAATCCCAAGGATCTCGCGAAATTTCGTCTCAAGGTTATCAATCTGAGTCAGGCCGGCTTCCAGTTCTATTTCTTTTTCGTCCAAATCCCGAGCCATCTCCAGGAAAATCGCCGCTTCCAGGAGCGATGTCTCCCAATTCTCGGATTCATCGGCATCATCTTTTTTCAGTTGGGTTTGGATTCGAAAACGACTCTCAGCAAAGTCTCTGGCAATCTGGTCCAGGCTCAAGGAAGCAAGCACGCTATTTTCCCCATGGACGGCGGCGAACTGTTGATAACCCTTCAAACAGCGTTTGATGGTCTCTATCTGGTCCGGTTCGGTGATAACAGGGCATCCTGTAACCTGTTCCTGAAGCCAGGTAGGGAATGCCGGGGGACGAATCACCTGAAGTATGGATAGGCATGGAAGTAAGACCGACAAGTGACGGGACTCTCTCTCAGACAGAATAGTATAAGGAAACAAGACATACTGAATCGGATTTGAAACCATCGAAAACCTCTCTTACTTGTTGATTAAAATACCTTGGGGTCCATCGAAACGTAACTTGCTCTCATTTTGACCCCGTTTCAAACCACAAGGACACGAAGATCACGAAAAAATCACTTCGTGTCCTTCGTTTTCTTCGTGCTCTTCGTGGTGAAAGAAAAAGCTTCATTTTTTGGACAGCTCCTTAGCACCATTAGAGATTGCGCCTGTTATTTGAGATGCTCGTCCCAGAAGATCATCTTCTGAGGAATAGACAGCCCTTGTTGTTTTGCCGCGGCCTTCAGGAGAAAGCGAATGGCTTGCTCCCCATCTTCTCCGACATCGAGGCTGAAATCATTTACGAAGGTCTCAACATGCCGGCCGATGACGTCTTCCGCCATTTCCTGAGCATGAGCTTTGATATAGGGCCACGCTTTATCAGGATGAGCCATGGAGTAGGACAGACTCTCCCTGATCTTGTGGTCTACGAACCGGGCTGTCTCGGCTCCCAGATCGCGCCTGATGAGAATGCCTCCCAAGGGAAGTGGGAGACCGGTCTCACTTTCCCACCACTCACCCAGATCGAGCACCCGATGCAGTCCCATCGCCGGATAGGTGAAGCGGCCCTCGTGGATAATTACTCCGGCATCCACCTCGCCCGTCGCGACGGCCTTCATGATGCGATGGAAAGGCATAGCCACCCAGCTTCCCTGGTGTGCTTCGGTCATCTGAAGGAGCAGGTGTGCTGTGGTCAGTTGTCCAGGTGTGGCAATGCGCTTGTCCCGAAGCTCCTCGACGGTCAGCCTTTCCCTTGCCACCACCAAAGGTCCGCAACCTCGCCCGATAGCCCCACCCGAGCGGAGCAGACAGTAATCGTCGAGGAGGTGTAAGACTGCGGAGATGGAAACCTTGGTCATATCCAACACACGCTGCCGGGCCTGCTGGTTGAGCATTTCGACGTCGGCAAGAGAGACTTCGAAATGATAAGGCGCCGTGTTGATCAGTCCTTCAGCCAGGGCGAAAAAAATGAACGTATCATTAGGACAGGGTGAGTAGCCAAGGCGCAAAATTCTGCCCATATTCCTTTGCCTCTTATTACAATTCCTCAGCCCCTTGGCGGGGGAGTCAGGGGAGGGGAACGGTTAATGATTTCAAAGTTTCGAGCCAGTTTATAACGATACCGTGACAATGAGCAATGCTCTTTTCCATTTGCCAGGTTTCTTTCGCGCGGATCCCCGCAAGGTTGCTCATCCCGCGACACTCGACCGCAGGGACATGAAAACGACGGCAGGCTTGAGCGACAGCGCTGCCTTCCATGTTCTCGGCATAGGCTCCATAACGCCGAAAGCGCTTACCTGCAACCACCGGGTCGCCGCTCACCATACTCACGGTGAGACTTGGCCC
>JADGQM010000296.1 GCA_017881795.1 Syntrophobacteraceae bacterium | reverse complement strand
GATTGGTGGCTTCTTTGGGCGGTTCCAGCAGCACTTCCGGGTCGAACTCCTTGGCGGTGAGGATGTCCTGGATCGAAGTCACCTGCGCCATGGGAATTCCCACAACGCCGCCGGCAAATTCGAATTTCACCTCCCCGCTCTCTTCCCAAAAGTAAGGAACTTCGATGGAACTTCCGTCACTCATGTTGATTCGCAAAAGCCCACACCAAGAGATCGAGGGAATGAACGTCATAGCGAAAAAAATGGCCACCATAAGCGATTTTAACGTCACTGCGACCCACCGAAGCTTCATCTTTTCCATCCTCTTTTTAGCTTTGCTCCCATAAGGCTTTTTAGTATAGAAGACTACGTTAGAAGAGTCTAGTACGCTTTAGCGGAAATTCATGGGCAGTTTTGGTGGGCACGATAAAGCTGTGCCCACCCTACGATGTTTGGAGCTGTGAGCCCGCGACTGTATAGGGTGGGCACGTCTTTTTGTGCCCACCGGAAGTGCGCAGGGACTCACGCCAAACTGTACTGGTGAGTGTTTGCCGGAGCGGGCGGATACGAGGTCCACCCCCACCAGCCTTTGATCCCATCCGCACTCGGTTTCGGACCGAGCACGAACCAACATTCCTCCGCAAGGAGGAGGAGAGCGAAAAGACGATGCGCATTTTTATCTCAGGATCCTTGGCTTACGACCGTATCATGGACTTTCCCGGACGTTTCGCGGATCACATTCTGCCAGATAAAATCCATGTTCTCAATGTTTGTTTCAACATCAATGGTCTGGTGGAGAAATTTGGTGGAACGGCCGGAAACATTGCCTACACTCTCGCGTTGCTTGAAGAGAGACCGTACATTGTAGCCACTGCCGGTGAGGACTTTGGGCGTTATGCCCAATGGCTTGCTCAAAATCAGTTGTCCGCTCACTGGATCAAGGAGGTTCCTGAGGTTCTCACTGCCGGGGCCTATATCACGACGGACCAGGATGACAATCAGATCACCGCATTCAATCCCGGGGCCATGGCCTTTGATGCGGACCTGCCTCCCCTGGATGGACTAACGAAGGAGACACTGGCTTTCATTGCCCCGGGCAACAAACGGGACATGATGGCGTTCGCCCGTGGGGCTCGTCTTGCCCATGTGCCCTATTTCTTTGATCCGGGCCAAAGTTTGAACACCTGGGAACGGGATGAATTGCGCGAAGCGGTCAGCGGGGCCCAGTGCTTCATTTCCAATGATTACGAACTGTCACAGTTTCTCCACTTGGCCGGCTGGCCGATGGAAACGCTCTATCACAATGTGCAGGTGGTCATCACCACCCTGGGACCGGACGGGGTGACGCTCGATCAACAAGGAGAGAAACTGCTCATCCCCGCGATTCCCGTAGCAGAGGTGCTCGACCCAACGGGAGCAGGCGATGCCTTCAGGGGAGGACTGCTGAAGGGACGGAGCATGGGTCTGGAATGGGATATTAGCTGCCAGATGGGAACGGTCGCGGCTACTTACGCCGTGGAACAGTATGGAACGCAGGAACACTACATGGACTGGCGAACCTTTCGCCGCCGCTACCAGGCCCATTTCGGTCCGCTGCTGAGCTCGCTCACCTGAGGACCGTGGTGAGCTCCACAGCACCGCTCTTTTTGGCGTTAACCAGATTTGTGGAAGAGGGTAAGAGCTTAAATGGATGAGAACAACGAAAAGATGGATGAGGGAACGGAAGAAGAAAGTTTTGCTGATCTGTTACAACAGAGTTCTGTAAAGTCGGTCCGATTCGATCCGGGACAGAAAGTGAAGGCAACGATCGTTAAGGTTTCGGCGGAATGGATCTTCCTTGATTTGGGTGGAAAGAGCGAAGGCTATCTCGAACGGAAGGAATTGCTGGATGAGGAAGGCAATGTCTCCGTGAAAGAAGGAGATGTCGTTGAGGCCTATTTCCTGTCGAAGGATGACAATGACCTGCGGTTTACCACCAGAATTACCGGGGGTGAGGCCGGTCGGCACTATCTGGAAGAAGCATGGGAAAGCGGAATACCGGTGGAAGGGCTTGTTGAAAAAGAAATCAAGGGCGGCTTTGAAGTGAAGATAGCCGGGGACCTTCGCGGCTTTTGTCCCTATTCCCAGATGGGGCTGCATCGGGTGGGAAACCCAAGCGATCTCGTAGGCCAACATCTTGCTTTCCGAATTTCCCAATACGGCGAGAAGGGACGAAACATCATTCTTTCTCATCGATCCATTCTGGAAGAAGAACGCCAGCGGCAGAGAGAAGAACTGAAGGGCTCGCTGCAGGAAGGAATGAAGGTTAGGGGAACCATCACCTCCATTCGAAGTTTTGGTGCTTTTGTAAACATCGGCAGCATCGAGGGGCTTTTACCCATCTCAGAAATCGGTTGGGATCGCGTGGAAGACGTCAACGAACGGTTGGAAGTTGGCCAGGAAGTTGAAGTGGTGGCCATGAAACTGGATTGGGAGAAGGATCGGTTCTCCTTCAGCCTGAAGCAAGCCTTGCCCGACCCCTGGGACAACCTTGAAAAAGACTTCTCTGAAGGGTCAAGCCACCACGGCGTCGTGGTTCGAATAACGGATTTTGGCGCCTTTGTCACGCTGGCGCCCGGAGTGGACGGTCTTCTCCATATTTCCAAACTGGGATCGGGAAAGAGAATCAATCATCCCCGCGAGGTGGTGTCAAAAGGCCAGGTTGTGGAAGTAAAAATCGATAATACGGACAAGGATAATAAGCGAATTTCCTTGTCGTTGGCCGGGTCCGAACAGGCAGCAGAGCAGCAGGAAGGTGAGGAGAATTATAAACAATATCTGAAAGAAAAAACCGACTCCATGGGAACCCTGGCGGACCTCTTAAAGAACAAATTCGTGACGAAACCCAAGAAATAAAACACCTTCTTTTACCACGAAGAACACGAAGAGAATGAAGGAAAGATGGTTGTTTCTTCGTGCTCTTCATGTCCTTAGTGGTTGGAAAAGGATCGAAATGAGGGGAAGGTATTGGGGGAGGGGTCCTTACCGGGCAATCATGGTGCCCGTCGAAGCGGCGAGCGCATATTCAGCGTCACCTGAACCACAATGAGATATAACGTTGCAAGGGCATAGGCCATGACCGTGCCGACATAGATGCCGCAGCTTGGGTAGAAGAAAAATACCGCAAGGGAGTAAATGACCAGCGAGCCGAGCCCTCTGGGTACATTTTTCAGGATAGAGTAGACGTGCTTGGGACCGTAGGTGAAGTGAATGATCACCACCAATGGCAGCATGGTTATGGGAAAGGCCGAAAACAGCCCGGCCCAGCGCGGCCCCACGAGCTTTGCCGTCGAGGTGATGATCACAATGGCGGCGGCTGCAAAGATCGATCTAAGGAGCAGTAACCTCAGATTGATATCCACCCTTTTCTCAATCTTTACATTGTCGATGCCTTTAAACAGATGGATGAATAGGATGATGAAACCGGTGGGCAGCAGCATTGCTGTGACGATGCTTACGGCCAGCATGCGCAAGAGAGAGGCGGGAATGAAGAACCCGGCAAGGCCTGCCAGGGAGGCAAACGGAATGTCGAGTCCCCAATGCAGTCTCGTGGCCGCCAGGGAGGCCCGGTAGTAGGAATAGGCGAATACCTGGGTGGCGACCAGACCCACCGAGGTGTACAAGGCGCTTCCCGAGGCAAACTCGGGGCTGATCTCGAACCCCATGAAAAAGAGGCTAATGGCGGCGCCCAGTGGATAGCCGGAGAGGATGCCGGCGAATCTTGGGCTTACCACTTCCGCGAGAAGCGACAGCACGACTACCATGAAAATAGCGGTTGCCGTTTTGATAAAAGCCACTACATAAAAGATTTCGGTTAACGGTTCCACATCCCTCTGCCCATTTGTTCCTTGCTTCTATGCCCTCCGGACGAGCGATCTTCCTGCGGGTGCGGCTTACAGCCAGCGTTCCAAGAACAACTTGCCCTCATTTTGACCTTATTTCAGACCACGAAGAGCACGAAGGACACGAAGAGCGCGAAGAAATCACTTCGTGTCCTTCGTGCTCTTCGTGGTGAAAAAGGGGGTTTTATATTTGCGGACAACCCCTAAGGAGAGTACAGGCCCGCCCTGATGGGCAGGTAGGTCGATAAAGCCGGAATGAGCGAAATGATGATAAGCATAATCGTCGATATGATGACATACGGGATCGCTTCTTTCGCGACCGAATCGAGATTGCCGTGAATCAGATTGGCCGCGGTAAACAAATTCACGCCCACGGGCGGAGTGGCCTGACCGATAGCCAGGGCGCACACGAAAATGACTCCATACCACAAAGGGTCGATCTTGAAGGCTGCAAGGACCGGCACCAGGATGGGCATCAGGATGTAAGAAATGGAAATGGCATCCAGAACCATTCCAAGACCCAGCAGCAGAATGTCCACCAGGATGATCATCACGATGGCGTTGGGCGAGACGCTGACAATGAATTTGGCGGCAAGGTCGATGACGCCGATCACCGACGCCACCCAGGTAAAGATTCCCGCAAACACCACGATGAACATGATGACGGAACTGGTGACGGCGGCATCGACGAGGATCTGGATAAAATCGCTCAAGGTGACGGACCGGTAGACGAAAATGGCAACGAATAGACTGTAGAAGACGGCAACCACGGCGGCCTCGGTGGGTGTGAAAATACCGCTGTAAATGCCGCCCAGGATTACGATCGGCGCCAGGAGCGCCCAGATGGAATGGCGCAATGCCAGGAGGATTTCCCTGAGACTCCCTCGCTCCTCCAATCCTCGATAGCCCCTTTTCCTCGAGACCAAATAGGCCATCAGGACCATCCCCAGGCCGGTGATGATCCCGGGGATGATCCCGGCCACGAAGAGGGCGCTCACCGAAACACCTGTGATGTTTCCATAGATGATGAAGGCAATGCTCGGAGGGATGATGATCGACAGATCCGAAGCCCCGGCAATTGTGGCCCCGGCAAAATGCTTGTCGTAGCCATGGCGGATCATGGGGTTGAGCAGGATCAGACCCACTGCTGCGGTTGTCGCCGGGCCGGAGCCGGATATGGCCCCCCAGAACATGCAGGTGAGCACCGCCACCATCGCCAGGCCGCCGACCATTCTCCCGACCAGAAGCTCAAAGAGGCGGGCGATGGTCGCGGCAAGCCCCGCCTTTTCGAGAATGACGCCAGCCAGCACAAAAAAAGGGATGGCCAGGAGCGGGAACGAAGCGATCCCGGCGCAGAAGTTCATACCCACCATGGCCATGCCGAGGTCGAACACAAAGAGGGTACCCACTGCGGCGACGCCGAGACACGTGCCGATGGGCACGCCAAGCGCTACAAGAACAAGAAAGGTCAGACCGATAAGCAGAGATGCCACGAGTCGGCAGCCTCCTCTTTAACTGCCTTCAGGTGGGCGGCTGCATCCTGGTAAATGCCTGTGAACACGAAAACCGACACCAGGGGGATGCCTCCGTAGTAAA
>JADGQM010000295.1 GCA_017881795.1 Syntrophobacteraceae bacterium | reverse complement strand
GAACTGAATTCATGGTCCATCCAGGCCGTGCCGTGGACTGGAATCGCCGTTCCATCCACAGATACCGACCCTTCGGTCTGGAGTCGCGTGAAGGAGTAATAGCAACTGGCGCTCTCCGGCGTCGTCCCTTTGCGACTGTACCCAGCATCTCCGTGAAGCGCGGGAGCCTTTAGAGGTTTCAGTTTCAAGTTGAAACCAAAGCCGTCGGCATGCGCTTCCAGCAGGTGTTCCGTTTCGTCCAACTGCAGTGACCAGTTTTTGACAAAGATCGAAGTCATGCCCGCTTCCTGATGCGCTCCGGCGAGTCCCGGCATCTCGCGGCTCATCTCCTCGCCATGATGAAAACGCTTCTTGCTGATATCCGTCAGTGCCGCATGAGCCAGGAAAAGCTGCTGCGTGCGCCAGGCTGAGGCTGGAGACGGCCAACTCTTCTCGGCGCCGGGCGGGCTGATCTGGCGGCGAAAAAAGGTCAACTGGAAGCCATAACGATCACCCGTTTCGGAATGAAGGCTCCCGGTGTAGTACCACCATTCCGTGCGATAACCCGGATGGGGTCCGTGGTCTCCGGGAAAACTCAGATTGCAGGGACCGGTTATGGAATAATAGGACGCATCCTGAGCATAGGCGAGTGACCTTCCTCCCAGGGCAACAAGAAGCAACAGAAAAAGAAAAAGCCCGATCCTGCGATACGGCATCATTGACTCACCATATCTCATCACCCTTCACCCATCACTCTTCAGTTGGGCTGTGCCGAGCAGGTCTCTACTTTGCGCTCTGTACAAGGTCTATATTCTTTCTGAGCCAGTCATTCACTATTATTTGGATTTCGGTCCCTCTCTTTTCTGCCAGTTCCCGCATGAACTGGGCTATGTCAGGATCGAGGTAAACGGGTAAAATCAACTCCATGTCCGGATGGTAGAATTTCCCACGCTCGCCTTTGGAAAAATCGTATTCTTTTTTCATGAGCTTTCATTCCTCGTACTGTTTTCTTTCTCTCTTTGTTGCTTTTCGTGCAGAGATAATGCGAATCGCGTTTGATGATTCATCAATGCTCCTAAAGGTATGGGTGAGAACCAAGACAATCCCGCTATCGTCTTTTCCCATTGTAATCCATCGATCTTCTTTTTGGCTATGCTCTTCATCGAATATAGAGGTGGCATGAGGGTCTCTGAAGATCCTTGCTGCGCGTTGAAAACTCACCTTGTGCTTGCGAGTGTTCTGTTTGGCTTTCACCGGGTCCCAGTCAAAAATGTAGCGCAATTTGAGCCTCGTTGTTTTCAGATTTCATTTTGTTTACGGTCTCTCTTCAATCGCAATGACCGCTTATGAGCCGTACTGACAACGTTTCGAGGTAGTTCATTAGTGGTCCGTTAAGACTATATCGATTCGGACTGATTGCCCTTATTCATCGCTGATAAAGACAACATCGGACGCGCGCGGTCAAAAAGCCATAGATGAACACTCAATATGCTCCCCGCGCGTCGCCTGGATGTGCTGGGTGGGCGTTCAAGACGTCGGTCCCTCGGGAAGCTGTGCACTGTGCCACACCGCAACGATCCACACCATCTCTCCTTTGACTCGATAGAAGAACCGGTATGGAGAGATGACCACCTACCGGTACGGTAGCTCTGGAAACTCCGGTACGACTCTGTCAGATGTCGGGAATTCTTCGAGCCTTCTCAACACCGTCTCAGCTCGCTCACGGAAGTGGACTGCCGCTTGAGGATTATACCTACGAATGGAATTGAGTGCTGAGAGGAACTCAGTTCTGGCAGAAGGGGTGAAACGGACTTTCACGATGACGCTTCCGAAAGAAGTGCGTCGGCCTCAGCAAGGACGGAATCCAGGTCATATCCCTCGCCTGCTTCTATTTCCCTCTCTGCCCTGGCCAAAGGGCGTAGCAGTTCTTTCTCACGCTCTAATTGCTCAAAGGCCTCAACACTGAGCATTACGGCAGCCGCACGACCCCTCTGTGTAATCACCAGAGGTTTTTTTGAATCCCTGATCCGCTTCAGAACCTTGGCAGCATCTTGCCTCAGATCGCTAACCGGAATGATGTCCATTAGCCTTCCCATGTTGTACCTCCTGTAGTACTTCTAAGCGTACTACAGAACATAGCTGGGAGCAAGAGCCGGCGGAGACACTCCGAGGTGGCATACAACGCAACGAAAAGCTAACCGGCCGCGCCGAAACGGCACGGACTTTCACCAAGGGCAAGTTCTGTTGAATGCCCTACGGGGTGCGTGGTCCGGTTGAGCGACTGGTTGGGGTTCCGCCAGAAATATACTCATGACATACGACGTCCAGACGTCTATACTCCTGCCCATGAGTGAAGATCAAACCAGATACGCACCGGGGCGGGTTCGCGACGCCATCTTGCAGGTCCTCACCTTGACTTCGGAGGCACTGACGGAGGCCCAACGCGAAGAACTGCGTACGTTTTTCTTTATTTGGGCTCGGCTCTTGCTTCCGAAGCTGGTTCCAGGGGCAAACGTCATTGTGGCATCCAATCCCCTGCTTTCGTTTATCGTCTCGGGGGCTTTGGCTGACGCAGGCCTGGAGCGCAGGGGAGAGATTCATCGATATGTTAGGTTGGGTAGTTACCCCGAGAATTGGGGTAGTGGAATAGATGGAATGCCTGAACACGGATTTGGTGAATGAACAATGGTGGGCACAAAAAGACGTGCCCACCCTACCTGACTGAACCTGCGGCTCCCAGTGCCTTATCTTCGCTCCGCGGCAACATGTCGCTGGAGCCGAATGGCACGGCTTGCAAGCGAGCTGTCGCTCGCCCGAAACCTCGTGCCATCGGCTCAGCTCGGCATTATCAGGCTTGGGCACACCGTATCTTGCGGGTCAAGTTAGACTTCCTCTTTTTGACGTGATGTCATATAATGACACTATGAAACTGAGCAGCAAGCACCAGAAGACCCTACGGACCGTATTTGAAGATCCTGTCCGTTCTGATATCGAATGGGCGGGTATTGAGCAGCTTCTCCTTGCTTTAGGAGCCGAGGTGAGCGAGGGCCGGGGATCGAGAGTGCGCGTGTATCTGAAAGGGGTTCGTGCTGTTTTCCATCGTCCACATCCACAGAAAGAGATCGAAAAGGGGGCTCTCAAGTCAATGAGGCGGTTTTTAACAGAAGCAGGTATTCAGCTGGAGGAGTAAAGCACATGCTGACATATAAAGGGTATACAGGGCACGTCGATTATGATGATAAGGCAGGTATTTTTCATGGGGAGGTGCTTGGCCTGAGGGACGTCATTACCTTCCAGGGAAAGAGCGTTGAAGAAATAGAGGAGGCTTTCCGAGAATCCGTCGACGACTACCTCGATTTTTGCGAACAAAAGGGTGAAGATCCAGACAAGCCTTTTTCCGGGCGGTTGATGCTCCGCTTGCCACCGAAGTTGCACCGAAAGGTATATGTGATTGCGCTTCGTGAGGGCAAAAGCCTCAATCAATGGATTGCAGAAAGGCTTGAGCTCGCCTGCTAACCAGAGAATGAACCCGTCAAGGAACCATGGGGCAAGACTTTCGTTCCTATGCGCCAGTCCATGACCGTGGTTCCTTGTGGATTATCCGCGTCGTTACCTATGCACTCGTCAACGAAATTCTGATCGGACCGGAGGAATTGGAGCAGGGCGAAATAACGGGATACAGATTTGGATAGGCCACAGTGACAATATTCATTGTGCGGCCTGAAAACGATCGAAACAGTGCCCACCAATTCCACACGAGGTTTGCATCGTGGTTCAAGAAGCCGCAAAATTTGAAACTCTGTCGCTCAAAGAATTCATCGCCTTCTTGCAAGGAATCGGCAAGACCACCGTTGACGGCCAATCGGTCGAGGCGAGCCGCACCGCCTTTATCACCGCTTTCATACGGGCCTTCCATGCCGCCAACGAAAACCCGAAAGCCTTCGACGATTGGATCGCAGCGCGGTTGCTCACCGCGGAGGAATATGCATTCTTCGAGGAGATGTACTACCGGAGGACCTTGAAGGATACAACCAAAGCTCATGCTTTGCCTGCTCAACGACGGTCGGTTATCACGGCGGCGATGCGCACCGGGGCGACTGGAGCCATTCTTGGCCGCGCCCGGTTCGCTGAGGACGCGCTTGAGAAGGCAATAGCCGAGGGTGTTCAGCAGGTTGTGCTTCTGGGAGCTGGATTCGACACCTTTGCCCTGCGTCGGGCTGACCTGCTTGGCAGAATCCGGGTCATCGAGGTCGATCACCCGGCAACCCAGGCGATCAAACGCCAACGCCTCGCCGCAATGGGTTTCTCGCTGCCGCCCTCGCTGCAATTTGTCGCCGTCGATTTTTCACAGGAGGACCTGCCCCACGCCCTCTCCCGCTCTTGCTACGATGCTGAGGTCCCAGCCTTTTTTAGCTGGCTTGGCGTGACCTATTACCTGGAGCGAGAGCACCTGTTCAAGGTGTTTCGCAGCTTGAGCGAAACAGCCGCACCACGCGGCCTGATAGCATTTGATTATATGGATGTGGAAGCTTTCGATCCGGATCAGGTATCAACACAAGTGCAACAACTCAAGGACAAAGTTCGGTTTCTGGGTGAACCCATGAAAGCAGGTCTCGATCCCAAGGCGCTCGAAAGGGACCTTATGGGGGTTGGCTGGGAGCTTCGACGGAACCTTTCTGCGGAAGACATCAAGGAAATGTACTTTCAAGGGTGGGCGGACGGATTTCGCGTTGGAAAGCACCTACACCTTGCGCTCGCGGCCTTGCCCACCGTAAGTATTCAGGACGTTACCTAATTCCATGACACTTCGACACATCCTTTAGCTCCACTCCGTTCGAAATGGCCGAAGTGGACTTTTGGGAGTCCCACTGAGTGAGCTCATCCGAGAGCTCACGGTGCGGAAATTTTCTCAGCACTCTGAGGCAACTGGATCTGCAGACAATCGTTCTCACGCAGGTAGGTTATGACTTCTCGAGGCATGTATTCCAGGGCAAGCAGTTCCTCCAGGGTGATATCCCCATCGCGCATGCGCTTTAGCAGTAAATTGTGGAATTGGTTCTGGGTCTTGCGCTGATAATGGTCGCGGTATACCAGCGCCGCCCCAAGGACAAGAATCACGCCCATCATAAGCCAGAAAGCCTCTGGCGCGATCTCCACATGGAAGGCTTCAAGGGTGAGTTTGATGCCGATGAAAAAGATGAGCTGGTAAGCCAGGTCTTCCAGCTTGGGTAATTTCTCGAGCAGGCGGATGAAAAAGCCTGAGACGAGGCGCAAAGAAATGATCCCCAGGATTCCTCCCAGCCAGACGATCAGCAATTTGTTGCTCATGGCCACCGCCGTGGTGATGCTGTCGATGGAAAACGCGATGTCGGTCAGCTCCACAAAAAGGACGGTTTTCCAGAAATTGCTGGCAACGGACGCCCGCGGCCGGTGAGCATCTTCTTTGTGAAAAAAGAACATGTGTTTCATGGCAAGGTA
>JADGQM010000294.1 GCA_017881795.1 Syntrophobacteraceae bacterium | reverse complement strand
CAATAAAGTGACCACAATCCTGACGCGTCATTCCGGTGACAACCGGAATCCAGAAGAACTGCCTGGATACCGGCTTTCGCCGGTATGACAAGCTGAATTCGGACACTCATTTCTGCGGTGCTGTTCTTGGTTTTTTTCTTCAGACCCACGGCCTTCTTGTTTACTCTCCGGCCCGATTGCCAGCTTTTTTACGGGTATAGATTAACACACATCGGTATCCAAGAAAGTCGGAGTCAGTCCTAGAATCATAAGTCTTTGAATACATTTTATAAAACTTTTTGTCACAACCCTTTGGAAAATTGGATATAATAGAACCCTAACGTTGCTGTTCAGCCGTGCTAATGTATTTTCCAAAACTGTTATCATGACTTATGAGTATATCATTCACCTAAATTGAATTCAAAACGCTCTGTGAAATAGACTGCTTACACCGCGAGTTTCGTCACCGTTCGGAGTTATGCAGCAGAACAATTGAGGGACATTTTCACTCAATTCAAGGATCCCTCATGAAGACGCTCAATTTGGTCAAATTCTCCCGATTGGTACGCAAGGTGCTGGACGAAAGAGGAGAGGGACCAGGAAGATGGGCGCGAAACAATGAGGAGAAACAAGGTGATGAGAAGGATAGCATGCTTATTTTGGATAGTGGCGCTGCTGATCACCGTCGTCGCCTGTGAGCGCCAACAAGAAAAGAGGGCGCTCGATGAGGTGACGGTTCAACTGAAATGGGTGCACCAGGCGCAGTTTGCGGGAATGTACGTGGCGCAGGAGAAAGGCTACTACAACCAGGAGGGCATCCAGGTCAACTTCCTCGAAGGTGGGCAGGGCATAGATAATGCCCAGGCGGTCATCTCGGGGCGAGCCCAATTTGCGGTGACGACACCTGAAGATGTTCTGATCAGCCGCAGCCGGGGAGCCCCTCTGCAAGCCATTGCCGCCATCTATCGTCGCAGCGCCGTGGTCTTCCAGGCCATGGCCGATTCGCACATCACCCGGCCCCAGGATTTTCCGGGCAAGACGGTAGCCCCAGGCGGTGAAGGTGGCGCTGTCAGGGACTTTGAATTCCAGTTCTATGCGCTGGTGAGAAAACTGGGGTTGGACCTTTCCAAAATCAAGGTCGTTCCCTACGATTCGAAGTACACGGCCTTCATCAAGGGCGATGTGGACGTGACAGCGGCTTTTTCCACGGGAGGTCTCATCTTCCTGCGCCAGGAAGGCCTTAAGCTAAACCTGATCTGGCCCAGCGACTACGGCATTCATTTCTATTCGGACACCCTGGTCACCACGGACGAGACGATCAAAGAGAAATCCGGCCTGGTCACGCGGTTCCTGCGGGCCACTCTCAAGGGGTGGCAGGATGCGATCCAGAACTACGAAGAGGCCGTGGCCATAACGTTGAAATACGCCCGCGTCAAAGACCCGCAGTTCCAGACGGCGATGATGGAAAGCCTGCTGCCGTTGGTGCATACCGGCGAAGACCACATAGGCTGGATGAAACCCGAGGTGTGGCAGGGGATGTACGACATCCTGCTGGAAGAGAAGATATTAAATACTCCCTTCGAGGTGAATCAGGCCTACACCATGCGGTTTTTGGAAGACGTCTATGGAGGGGTGACGAAGTGAAGCTCGCGCCCAGGCTCACCTTGATTTTCTTCCTGATCGCCATCGTGCCCCTGGTCATCGTGGGCGTGGCAACCTACGAGATTAGCCGGCAAACCCTATTACGGCAGACCATGAACCACCTCATTTCCACCAATATCCTCAAGGAAGCTGAGCTCAACCGCTGGATTGAGGACGGCAAGAAGCATTTGGAGCGTTTGGCTGGCCGTCCACTTCTTAGAGAGAGGTTTGCGAGTGTCATGCAGGCGGATGCGGATAACTCTGCAGACCCGGCGCACGAAAAGGACCACCAGCAGATTGTTGCCGATCACCTGGCTCCCTACCTCGCAACCGGGGGGTTCCTGGAGGTGTTTATCCTCAGACCTGGAGATGGCCTGATCTCGATCTCTACCGACGCCGCCCAGGAAGGCAAGTACCAGGAAAACCAGCCCTATTTTGTCGAGGGCCGGAAGGGTACTTACGTGCAGAACGTCACCTATTCACAGTCCCTGGAGCAGGGAGTCATGACCGTGGCCACGCCGATAAGAGATCGGCAGGGCAACTTGATCGCTGTGCTGGGCGGCCGGTTTGACCTGGGTGAATTGACGAGAATTATAGAACAGGGCCGGGGTCTCAACCAGACGGAAGACACCTACCTGGCGAACAAGTTCAACTTCTTCGTCACCGAGTCACGGTTCGGCAAGAGCTTCGCCCTGAAGAAAACCGTCAACAGCGAAGGCGTGATTGCAGCCCTCAGGGGCAACGATGGTATCGGCCTCTACCTTGATTATCGCGGGGTCCCTGTGATCGGCGCCTACAATTGGCTGCCAAACCGGGAGCTGTGCCTCATTACCGAAATAGAGCAGAGTGAGGCTTTCGCTCCCATTGTCCGGATGGGGTGGGTGGTGATCGGCATTGCTCTTGCCATAGCCCTCGCTGCCGCCTTGATCGCCTTCCTCTTTGCCCGCACGATCACCCGACCTGTGCAACAGTTGGTGGAAGGCGCCGGGGAAATCGGCCGTGGCAACCTGGACTGTAAAGTCAGCCTTTCAACGGGGGACGAGATCGGAGAGCTCTCCCGCGCCTTTGACTGCATGACCACCGAGCTCAAGACCACCACCGTCTCGCGGGATGAACTGGCCAGGGAAAAGGATTTCTCCGATTCAGTCATAAACACCCTCCCCGGGGTGTTCACCCTTTTCGATGAAGAGAGGCGTTGCATTCGCTGGAACAGGAACTTGGAACAGTTTACGGAGCACTCGGCTGAGGAAATGTCGAGGATGACTCTCCGGGATTTCTTTTCCCAGGAGGAGCAGAAACTCGTCGCCGAAACGATCGAGCAGGCATTCATCGAGGGCGAAGCCTCAGTGGAAGCTAACCTTCTGACCAAGAGCAGGCGGAGCATTCCGCTCTACCTGACCGGAATGCGCATAAAAATCGGCGACAGAAACCTCCTGGCCGGGGTGGGCATGGATATCACCGAGCGCAGGCGGGCGGAGGATCAGCTCAAGAAAGCTCTGGTAGATTTGGAGCGCTCCAACAAGGAACTGGAGCAGTTCGCTTTCGTGGCCTCCCACGACCTGCAGGAGCCCCTGCGGATGGTTTCCAGCTACACCCAGCTCCTGGCGGAGCGCTATGAGGGCCAGCTCGACGAAAAGGCGAAAAAGTATATCGCCTATGCGGTGGACGGCGCCGTCCGCATGCAGCGGCTCATCAACGACCTCCTGACCTACTCGCGGGTGGCCACGCGCGGCCAGTCGCTCGAAACCGCAGATTCCCACGCCCTGCTGGGTGAAGCGATCCGGAACCTGGGCGCCGCCATCGACGAAAGCCAGGCGCTTATCACAACCGACGATCTGCCCACGGTGCACGTCGATCCGGCGCAACTCGTCCTGGTGTTCCAGAACTTGCTCTCGAACGCCATTAAGTTTAGAGGCGAGGATTTCCCGCGTGTTCATGTGTCCGCCAGTGATGCAGGGCGCGAGTGGGCTTTCGCGGTCACCGATAACGGCATCGGCATCGATCCGCAGTATGCGGACCGGATTTTCGTCATTTTCCAGCGCCTGCATACCCGCCTGGAATACCCGGGCACCGGCATCGGTCTGGCTGTGTGCAAGCGGATCGTAGAGCGGCACGGCGGCAGGATATGGTTTGATTCCGAGTTCGGGAAAGGATCGAGCTTTTTCTTCTCATTGCCCAAATAGCAGAAAGGAGGCAACCAAAGATGTGTGCAGCATTCGGAGTGCCCATTGAGATCCTTTTGGTGGAGGACAATCCCGGCGACGCGGATCTTGCCCGGGAAGCCCTGGAAAACAGCAAAATACGGAATACCCTCAGTGTGGTCGGCGACGGCGAGGAGGCTCTGGCTTTTCTTCGCCGCAGTGGGAAATACGCTGCGGCCCCCCGTCCGGACCTCATTTTGCTGGACCTGAACCTGCCCAAGAAAAGCGGCCGTGAGGTCCTGGCCGAGATCAAGTCGGATGACTACTTCAAGCGGATACCCGTGGTGGTCCTGACGGTCTCGAAGGACGAAGAAGATATCATGGAAAGCTACAACCTTCATGCCAACTGCTTCATCACGAAGCCCATAGACTTGCACCAGTTTCTTCGCGTGGTGAGAGCCATTGAGGATTTCTGGTTGACCATCGTCAAGCTGCCGCCCAATGGAGCCAAGAGATGAATGAAGTGCTGACCGTGTTGGTGGTTGAGGATAATCCGGCCGAAGCGGACCTCATCCTGGAAATGTTGCCCGAGACGGGACCTGTGCGGTTCAAGGTCGAGTCGGTGCCGCGGCTTTCCGGGGCGCTCGGCCGACTGGAAGGCGGTGGTATCGACGTCGTCTTGCTCGACCTCGGTCTGCCCGACAGCCAGGGGCTCGACACCGTGCTCGCCGTTAAGGGCACGGCGCCTCATGTGCCCATCGTTGTCCTCACCGGCCATGATGACGAGGCGACCGGCCAGGCTGCCGTTTGGCATGGAGCCCAGGACTACCTCTTGAAGGGGACCATGCCTGGGGGGATGCTTGCGAGGATTCTGCGCTTCGCCGTGGAGCGCCACCGGGTGACGGAAGCTCTGAGGCAATCGGAGGAGACCTACCGCCTTCTTTTCGAAACCATGGCCCAGGGCGTGACGCTTCGGGGCGCCGACGGCCGCATCCTTTCTGCGAACCCAGCGGCGCTGGCCATTTTGGGCTTGTCCAGCGAAGAGATCCTGGGACGGGCCGAGCTCGACCCTCGATGGCGAGCAATCCGCGAGGATGGGACCAAGTTGCCCGGTGAAGAGCATCCCTGCATGATTGCGCTCCAAACTGGTCGCGAGGTCAACGACGTGGTGATGGGCGTCTATAATCCCCGGCAAGAAGGGTGGCGATGGCTCAATGTCACCGCGGTCCCGCTGTTCAGACAACGCGAGAGCAAACCCTATCAAGTCCACAGCACTTTCGAAGACATCACCGAGCGGAAACGGGAGGAACTGGCGCGTTCAGCATCGTTGAAACGCCAGGAGCGCATCAATCAGTTGCAGCAGGCCTTGCTTGTTCCTGGTCAAATGGAACAGAAACTGAAGATGATCACCGACGGCGTAGTGGATATCTTTGCCGCTGACTTCTGCCGTATCTGGCGGATTGCTCCCGGGGACCTATGCGAGCTAGGATGCATGCATGCAGCCACAGCCGGGGGACCACATGTTTGCCACGATAGAGATAGATGTCTTCAGTTGATAGCCAGTTCGGGACGGTATACGCACACGGACAGCGCAATACATGGACGGGTTCCTTTTGGTGTCTACAAGATTGGACTGGTGGCCTCAGGGCAGGAGCATCGATTTCTGACCAACGATGTTACCCACGATCCGAGGGTG
>JADGQM010000007.1 GCA_017881795.1 Syntrophobacteraceae bacterium | reverse complement strand
TGCATTACCGTGCCGGCGAATTTGTATTTCGACAGGGCGAATTTGGCAATCTTGGATATGTTGTGATTTGTGGGAAAGCGCAGGTGATAAGAGAGCTCAAAGAGCACTCGATCTTTTTGAATGAGTTTCAGCAGGGCGATTTTTTCGGAGGCCTTGCTCTTTTGGCGGACGCTCCCTGGCTATTTTCAGTCAGAGCCATACAAGAGCTGGATTGCCTGACCATCGATCGCGAAACTTTCCAAAAACTCTTTGTGCAGTTTCCCGAAGCGGGAATCAAGATGCTGAATATTATGGTTCGGCGGCTCGTTCAGATGGAAGAGAAGCTGCTGCAAGCCGGCGTCGAAGAGTGTATGGTTGGATGAGACACACCATTGAGAGATCCATTACTGAAGTGAGAGTATTCCGTGGAGGAGCAGCGGACTTTCGTGAATGATTTGATCCTAAGGTTGCAGCGCGAGGCAGAGTGGATTGCCTCAAAACATCCACCTCCGGAGTTCTACACCCGGTTTAAGGCGCCGCTTGCCCTGGCGCGCAAGCTTTTCTTCACAAATCCCGTGCTGGTGCGCCTCCGCAGGATGGTCGAGCCGATCTTGCAGGAGGACATGGGGCATGGTCTCTTTCATAGCACGCGCGTCGGGATTGACGCGGCCGCCCTGATTTTTGTAGAGCTCGAATCAGACCATATCGGCCACATCAAAGTGGAGAGACTGATGGTGTTGGGACTCATCTGCGGGTTGCTCCACGACCTTTGCCGCGACGAGGCCGGACACGCCGAGGCGGGAGCGAGGGAAGCGGAAGAAATCCTCAGGAAATTTCCCCTCGGCCCAAGAGAGGTCAAATGCATCTGCCGGGCAATCAGTAACCACGAAGCATTCATCGCCCCGCTCCCTTGCGATCCCCCATGGTCACAATTGATTAGCGATTGTCTTTACGATGCTGACAAATTTCGCTGGGGACCCGATAATTTTACGCACACCCTGTGGTACATGGTCAATCATCAGGGGATCACGCCCCAGGAGCTCATCGAAAAATTTCCCTGGGGGATGACCGGCATCTTGCGCATCTCCGAGACTTTTCGCACCCCGACAGGACGTCAATTTGGGCCCGACATCATTGAAACGGGTGTGGCGATAGGCAAAGAGATGTATCATTACCTCCTCCAGCATTTCAGACAAAATGCTCATGACTAACACTACGCTCACAGCCATAAAGGGCATCGCCGTCGGGCATGCCGGTTTGCCGGATGCACCAAGCGGATGCACCGTAATTATCCCAGCGGGTGGGGCCGTTGCCGCAGTTGACGTCCGCGGCGGCGCGCCGGGCACTTACGGCACCGATGCACTCAATCCTGTCAATCTCGTAGATCGCGTGCACGGGCTTTTTTTCGCCGGAGGGAGTGGTTTTGGGCTGAGCGTCGCCGACGGTTTGAAACGTTTTCTCCGAGAGCAGAAGGTTGGCTTTGACAGCGGCTATGGTCTTATTCCCATCGTTGTTGGAGCGATCATCTTCGATCTCGGAGTCAACCACTCAGAGCGCTACCCGGACGCAGCTCTTGGCTATCTGGCCTGTCAGAGCGCATCCTCGAAGCCGGTCCCCGAAGGCTGCGCCGGGGCCGGTCTGGGAGCTACGGTTGGGAAGCTTTATGGCCTCGACCAGGCGATGAAAAGCGGGCTGGGAAGCGCTTTTATTCGGGCCCAAACGGGCGTGGAGGTTGGCGCCCTCATGGTCGTCAATGCTTTCGGGGACATCGTGGATCCCGCTTTGAACCGGCCCATTGCAGGATGTCGCAAGGGCCCCAAGAGCCAGGAACTGATCGATTCGCAACAAGAAATCCAACGTCTGACCAGACTGCGGTTGTTTCTCGATGGGCAGCATACGGTGGTGGGCGTGGTGGCCACTAACGTTAAACTCAACAAGACGCAACTGACCAAAGTGGCGCAAATGGCTCACGATGGTCTGGCAAGGACTGTTTACCCGGCTCATACGCTTTATGATGGTGACACCCTTTTTGCCTTGAGCTGTGGAGATCTGGATTCCGTGGATGTGACAGTCGTCGGGGCTCTGGCGGCCCAGGCAACGGCTCAGGCCATTCTGAGGGCCGTTCACAAGGCCCAGGCATGGGGTAATCTTCCAGCTTCCAGAGATCTTCCGGCGGGTCGTAGAAATGTGTGACCATTGTTCTCATAAAGGGTGCTGAACGGATGAAGATGAAGGCATTGCAGACCATGCGGCGAGATCGAATCGGCTAAGGAATTCATCACCTTAACCAGCGGAAATCGCACCAGCGCCGGGGCTTGCTTCGAATTCGAAGTCGGGGTGCAAGATTTCGTTATCATTTCTCTTGCCTCTCGGAAGATTTTTTGGTAAGGTCAGCGCTGATGATTTGGCTCCACCTTATGATAGCTCAACATCGTGCCAGAAAGATTGAAGTTTTTGTCTCTTTAAGCTAACGGCACGTTCCCCTGCTCGCGAGAATTGGTAGTGTTTTTCCCTTGACAAGGGACAAGTCATCCCTATAATTCCGACGCGATTTAAGAAGTACTAAAAGAGAGTGAACTCAATGGCGGGAGGAGCTTATACTCGTTTGAAAAGCATTCAGTGATGGTTTTGAATATGAAATCGGTTCGGGGTAATATTAGGATTCCTGTTCTCTAGTAACTGCGATAATTTCACAACACTTCCCAGCGATCCTCCGAATAGACTGCAGACTGAACCCCATTATCCTTAATAGCTATTGGTAAGTTAGAAGCAAAGAGTGCTGAGAACCAGACGAAGGGACTGGCTCTTCGGGTCGAAGATGAAGGTTTTCAGCAAACGATGAGCCACTTTCGCAGCAGGAAAGGAGGTGTGACTTACTCTCGGCAACTAAACCCCAACTTTTGAGACAACATGTTGACGTCATTAGTGGAAACCCTTGGAGGAGATAAGGACTATGCCAAGTTATGTGATCATGGAGAAATGCGATGGCTGCAAAGGGCAGGATAAGACTGCATGCATGTATATCTGCCCTAATGATCTGATGGTTTTGGACAAGGAAAAGATGAAAGCCTTCAACCGGGCTCCTGAGATGTGCTGGGAATGCTACAATTGCATAAAGATTTGTCCCCAGCAGGCAATGGATGTCCGCGCGTATGCCGATTTCGTTCCCATGGGAGCTTCAGTGGTGCCCCTCCGTGGTTCAGAAGACATCATGTGGACGGTAAAGTTCCGCAATGGGACTATCAAACGCTTCAAGTTCCCCATCCGCACAACCCCGGAAGGCAAGGCCGATCCTTTGGCAGGTTTTGAAACGGGTACGGATGATATCAAGAGCCCTGTGCTCTGCACCGAACCTGCTTCGACTGGGGGCAAAGAGCTTCCAACCCTGAAGAAATAACCCTAAGGAGGTGATGATATGGCAAATTTTGAAACCGTAGTAGTCGATACTGATCTCCTCATCCTCGGCGGCGGCATGTCTGCCTGTGGCGCCACTTTTGAAGCTGCCTACTGGGCAAAGAAGAAAGGTCTGAAAGTGGCCGTAGTCGACAAAGCCGCTATGGACCGTTCCGGCGCCGTGGCCATGGGTCTCTCCGCGATCAACCAGTACATTGGTTATCAAGCGGGCGACAATACCCTCGAGGATTATGTCAAATACGTTCGCCAGGACCTCATGGGCGTCTCCCGCGAAGACCTGGTATATGATATTGCCCGTCACGTGGACTCTTCCGTCCATCTTTTCGAAAAATGGGGCCTACCCATCTGGAAAGATGACGCGGGCAAGTATGTCCATGAAGGCCGCTGGCAGATCATGCTCAACGGCGAGTCCTACAAGGTCATCGTGGCCGAAGCTTCCAAGAACGCCATGAACCAGGCCGGTTTTACCGACTGGCTGTATGAGCGCGTGTTTATTGTCGAGCCCTTGATGGATGGGGATAAGTGCGCCGGTGCCGTGGGCTTCAGCGTCCGTGAGAATAAGTTCTATGTATTCAAGGCCAAAGCCACCATCGCCACCATGGGTGGCGCCGTTCACGTGTTTCGTCCGCGCTCCGTGGGTGAAGGTCTCGGCCGCGCCTGGTATCCCCCCTGGAATGCCGGTTCCACCGCATACTTCACGATCCGTGCCGGCGCCGAAATGACCTGCCAGGAAGTGCGTTTCATCCCGGTCCGTTTTAAAGATGGTTACGGCCCCGTTGGCGCGTGGTTCCTGTTGTTCAAGTCCCGTGCCACCAACGCCTTCGGTGAAGAATACATGGTGGAGCGCGCCGGTGAGCTCCCCAAGTGGGCTCCTTACGGCCTCGCCAAGCCCATCCCCGCCAACCTCCGCAACTGGCTGGGTATGGAAGACGTCATGGCCGGCAAAGGCCCGATCTACATGAGAACGGAAGAGGCCATTGCCAACATCGCCGCCAAGTACAAGGATGATCCCAAGGCCTTCAAGCGGAAGATGAAGGAACTGGAATCCGAGGCGTGGGAAGACTTCCTGGATATGACCATCAGCCAGTCCCTCCTCTGGGCTGGTATGAATATTCAACCTGAAGAAAAAGCTTCGGAAATCGCTGCTGCCGAGCCTTACTTCATCGGTTCCCACTCCGGCGCTTCCGGCGCCTGGGTCTGCGGTCCTGAGGATGTAATGCCCGCAGAATACAAGAAGCAGTGGGAACCTCTCGGTGTCTACAACCATATGACCACCGTCAAGGGTCTCTTCTCTGCTGGTGACGGCGTTGGCGCCTCCAGCCACAAGTTCTCCTCCGGGTCCCACGCGGAAGGCCGCATTGCTGCCAAGGGCGCGATCGCCTACATCCTCGACAACAACACGGCTCCTAAGGTGGATGATGCGACCATTAACAAGTTGAAAGACACCATTCTGGCGCCCATGGCACTCTTTGAGCAACATTCGGCGATGTCGAGCGATCCCGACATCAATCCGAACTTCTGCAAGCCGAAGATGTTCATGTTCCGCCTCCAGAAGATCATGGATGAATACTGCGGTGGTGTCTCCTCCCAGTTCACCACCAACAATGCCCTTCTGACCAGAGGTCTTGAGCTGCTGGGCATGCTGAAGGAAGACGCCGAAAAACTCGCCGCTTCCGATCTGCACGAACTGATGCGGGCATGGGAAAACACCCATCGTATGTGGATTGCCGAAAGCCACCTGCGCCACGTTATGTTCCGCGAGGAAAGCCGTTGGCCGGGCTATTACTTCCGCGCTGACTTCCCCGACATGGATGAGGCGAACTGGAAGTGCTTTGTCAATTCCGTCTGGAATCCCAAGACTGGTGAGTGGACCATGAAGAAAGTCCCCATCGTCAACCTGCCTGTCTAAGATGAACCGCTGACATGATTAACCTCCAGGTGCACCATGCACCTGGAGGTGTTTTTTTCTGAAGTTGCCCCATTGAACATTTCCTTTACTACACGTGAGGGACTCAGGTGCGTAATCATGGGTTGCCCCATGCCATAAACACTTAACCCACACTTTTTTAATAAGGAGAAAGAAACCAATGTCAGAATTAATCCCCCCTCATGGAGGAAAAGGCTTGACCTGCTGTTTGCTCGAAGGCGCGGAACTGGCAGCGGAACTGAAAAAAGCACAAGGTCTTAAAAAAATCGACATCAGCCCCCGTGAAAAAGGCGACCTGATCATGATGGGCATCGGCGGATTCAGCCCGCTGACCGGTTTCATGACCAAGGCCGACTGGAAAGGTGTGTGCGAAAATTATCTCCTGGCAGACGGTACGTTTTGGCCCATTCCGGTAACCCTTTCCGCATCCAAGGAAGACGCCGCCGCAATCGCAATCGGTGAAGAAATCGCTCTTTTTGATCCGGAGCGCAACGAGCTCATGGCCACCATGAAGGTCACCGAGAAATATGAAGTGACCGAGGCCGACAAGAAGTTTGAATGTGAAAAAGTCTATATGGGTGAAGGCACCAAAACCGCCGAGGATTTCTGGAAAATCGCCAAGAATGATCACCCCGGCGTTCAGATGGTGATGGAACAGAAAGCCGTCAATCTGGCCGGCCCGGTAAAAGTGCTCAGTGAAGCCGAATATCCCACCCAATATCCCGGCGTTTACATGAGACCGGCTGAATCCAGAAAGATTTTTGCTGAAAGAGGCTGGAATGAAGTGGCTGCCCTTCAGCTCCGTAACCCCATGCACCGGTCCCATGAATATCTGTGTAAAATTGCTGTCGAAGTCTGCGACGGCGTCTTCATTCACTCCCTGGTCGGCAACCTGAAACCCGGCGATATTCCCGCCGAAGTCCGCGTAAAATGTATTGATGCTTTGGTTAAGGGTTACTTCGTGGAAGACAAGGTTCTTCAGGGCGGGTATCCGCTGGATATGCGCTATGCCGGTCCCCGTGAAGCCCTTCTTCATGCCACCTTCCGCCAGAACTATGGGTGCTCCCGCATGATCATCGGCCGCGACCATGCCGGCGTAGGCGATTTCTACGGCATGTTCGAAGCCCAGACCATTTTTGACAAGATCCCCAAACCGGCGGGCGGAAAAGCACTTTTGTGCACGCCGCTCAAAATCGACTGGACCTTCTACTGCCATAAATGCGACGGCATGGCATCCCTCAGGACCTGCCCTCACGGCAAGGCAGACCGCGTTCTTTTGAGCGGTACCGCACTGCGAAAAGGTCTTTCCGAAGGAACACCGATTCCGGATCATTTCGGCCGGGATGAAGTACTTGCCATTCTCAAGGAATACTATGCAGGCCTGGACGAAAAAGTTGAGGTCAAGCTGCACGGCGCTGCAACGGGCCAATAACCAAATCCCTATCGCCTGATTCAACAAAAGGAGATGCACTGAAAAGTGCGTCTCCTTTCAAAGCCTCTCTCTTTCGGCTTTTTTGTTCAGGGAACACCCCCTTCATTTTTTTTCATTCCTCAGCAGGTTTCTCGGACCTTCTCATCACTTTTTAATTCTTACAGGCAACAGCTTTGACATATTGACAAAGGGAGCGTTCATTACTAGGTTAGCTTGGCACTCAAGATGGGCGAGTGCTAATTTGTCCCCTGGAGCATACCGGTGATCGATCTTCCGAAGCGGGATCAGCAGGTCCTTGAAGCAGTGATTAACGACTATATCCAAAGCGGGGAGCCGGTGGGGTCTCGCGCCGTTTCCAAACGCTATGGATTGAAGGTCAGTTCGGCGACTATCCGTAATGTCATGGCCGATCTGGAGGATCTGGGGTTACTCTACCAACCGCATACCTCGGCGGGACGCGTCCCAACTGACCGCGGGCTCCGTCTTTACCTTGATTCTATCGTGAAATTCAAGGCATTGGAGAAAGAGGAGCGGGCCCTTATCCGCCGGGCCTTCAAGGAATCGCAGGGAGATATCACGGAATTGCTGCGCCGGACGTCTCGAATCCTGTCTAAGTTCTGCGGGCAAGCCGGCGTCGTGCTTTGGCCAAAGTTGACCATGACGCGCCTGAAACACATCGAGTTTATCCGGCTGCGATCCAACCATGTGGCGGTCATTCTGATTTCGAAATCGGGGTTGGTACACCACAGTTTTCTGGATGTGGACGAGGATATCAGGCAGGAAGAGTTGGACCGGTACGCGCGCTATGTAAATGAGCTCCTGCAGGATGTTCCGCTTGGCGAGATCAAGCAGCGCATTCTGGAGGAGATGCGTAACGAGAAGATCCTCTTCGATGAGCTCTATTCGCGGGCCCTTGCGATCACTGAGCGTGCGTTTCAAACCACATTCGGGAACGCCGAGGTTTACATCGAGGGGCAGACGAAGCTGCTCAATAATCCTGAGTTCGCCGATGTGGAGCGGATGCGGCGCATTTTAGATGCTTTTGAGGAAAAATCAAGAATCATCCGACTATTGGACATGACTCTCAGAACGACCATGGGGGTGAGTATCATCCTGGGATCGGAGAGTGAACTGGAGGAGCTCGGAGAAATCAGCCTGATTTCTTCCCCTTATCGTCGTGGAGATACCGAGCTAGGGGTCCTTGGGGTGATCGGCCCCCTGCGTATGGACTACTCACGCATTATTCCGGTGGTGGAATTTACCGCTTGCTTGTTAAGTCAACTCCTTGAGGAGCCTGAGGGAGCCTGAAGGTTCGCCATATATTTTTCGTGGAGGGTTAGCATAAATGATTACGCAAGATGACCAGGATGGAAGCTTGAATAGTGGTGCAGGATCTGGTGGACGAGATGAGACTGATCTTCCTGTTCCGAGTGAAATCCCACAACAAGAGAGCCAAGATATCCTGGTGAAGAAAGACGAAGAAATAAAGCAGCTCCATGATCGTATTCTGCGTATGGCAGCGGAAATGGAAAATACGCGCAAACGCCTGGAACGTGAAAAATCCGAATGTATCAGCTTCGCCAATGAAGGCATGATCCGGGGACTCCTTCCGGTCATCGATAATTTGGAACGCGCCGTACAGCATGGCGAAGAAGATGCGACGTGCCGGGGACTGCTCGAAGGTGTGAGATTGACACTGAAGAGTTTTGGGGAGGTTCTTGGCAAATTCGGCTGCGTACCTTTCGATGCCGTTGGCAAGACGTTCGATCCCAATTTTCACGAAGCCGTCATGCAGCAGGAATCATCCGAACATCCCGAAAACACGATACTTCAGGAATTACAGAAAGGCTATACGCTGCACGATCGCCTTCTTCGCCCGGCAACGGTGATTGTTTCCAAGGCTTCGCAGGATTCCCGATCGCTGAACTGATAGTGGCACATGGCGCATGGAATGATTATCCAAAGGATACTTTGGACTATTCAGATTAATAATATCCTAATTAGGAGGCAAACCCGATGAGTAAAGTAATAGGCATTGATCTCGGCACCACCAATTCGGTGGTTGCCATCATGGAGGGAAAAGAAGCGAAGGTAATCCCCAATGCGGAAGGTGGTCGCACAACCCCTTCAATGGTCGCTTTTACCGAAAGTGGTGAGAGGTTGGTTGGTCAGGTGGCCAAGCGGCAGGCGATAACCAATCCGGAGAATACCATATATGCCGTGAAGCGGCTCATAGGCCGGAAATATGATACCAGGGAAATTCAGCAGGACATCAAGATCTTGCCCTACAAGATCGTAAAGGCTTCCAATGCTGATGCGAATTTGCAGATACGCGGCCGCGATTACAGCCCAACGGAGATTTCCGCGTTTATCCTGATGAAGATGAAGCAGACCGCGGAAGATTACCTGGGAGAGAAGGTGACGGAAGCAGTCATCACCGTGCCCGCCTACTTCAATGACAGCCAACGGCAGGCAACCAAAGACGCCGGGAAAATTGCGGGGCTGGAGGTCTTGCGCATCATCAACGAACCTACTGCCGCATCCCTCGCCTATGGGCTGGACAAGAAGAAGGACGAAAAAATCGCGGTCTTCGATCTGGGTGGTGGGACTTATGACATCTCCATTCTGGAAATCGGGGAGGGAGTCTTCGAAGTCAAGTCGACCAATGGTGACACCCATCTGGGAGGAGAAGATTTCGATCAGCGCGTCATTGACTGGCTGGCTGCCGAATTTAAAAAGGATTATGGGATTGACCTTCGCAGCGACAAGATGGCCCTGCAGCGTCTGAAAGAAGGCGCAGAAAAGGCCAAAATCGAGCTTTCCTCGACCATGGAGACCGAAATCAATCTTCCCTTTATCACGGCTGATGCTTCAGGCCCCAAGCACATGAACATTAAGTTGACGCGGGCGAAGCTGGAATCGCTTGTTGAGGGTCTCATCGATCGCCTGGGGCCTCCGATGGAACAAGCACTGCGCGATGCCGGGCTGAGTCGGGGCACCATTGACGAAGTGATTCTCGTGGGCGGGATGACCAGAATGCCGCGAGTGCAGCAAAAGGTGCAGGAATTCTTTGGCAAAGAACCACACAAGGGGGTTAACCCTGATGAGGTGGTGGCAATCGGCGCGGCCATTCAGGCTGGAGTGCTCAAGGGCGAGGTCAAAGACGTCTTGCTCCTCGATGTGACGCCGCTTTCCCTGGGGATCGAAACCCTCGGGGGCGTCATGACCCGCCTCATCGAGCGCAATACGACCATCCCGACGCGCAAGAGTCAGATCTTTTCCACGGCGGCTGACAGTCAAACGGCGGTTTCCATTCATGTGCTCCAGGGTGAACGGGAAATGGCTGGTAACAACAAGACCTTAGGCCGCTTTGAGTTGGTTGGGATTCCGTCGGCTCCGCGAGGCATTCCTCAAATCGAGGTGACTTTCGACATCGATGCCAACGGCATTGTGCACGTTTCCGCGAAAGACCTTGCCACCCAGAAGGAACAGTCGATTCAGATCACCGCCTCCAGCGGTCTTTCGGAAGCTGAGATCAGCCAGTTCATCAAGGAAGGCGAACTGCATGCCGAGGAGGACAAAAAGAAGCGCGAGTTGGTAGAAACGCGGAATCATGCGGATGCACTCATCTACAGCACCGAAAGAACCCTGCGCGATATGGGTGATAAGGTGGATGCGAAGACCCGGCAAGATATCGAGGCGCAAATTGAAAAACTGAAACAAGTCATGGATGGCGCTGACAAAGATCCGATTCAACGGGAAATGGAGCAACTCACCACGGTTTCACACAAGCTTGCTGAAGAGGCCTACAAGAAAGCGGCCGAACAGCAGGGTGGCGGCGCCGGAGCCGGAGCGGGAGATGGCCATGAGGAAGCGGCAGGCCCTCATAAGAAACCGGACGACGATGTGGTGGATGCGGATTTTCAAGAAGTGAAGGACAAGTAAGATATTCTTGCTTATCTAACAGGCAGTTGATAAACGCGTCCTGACATAATCGAGGGCACACGAGGTTTGGTGTGCCCTTATTGCTATTTTGGGGTATAGATGGACCCGACGTTGGCGCTGAATCCAGAATTGACGCAAGCTTATGAAAGGCGTGCTATGACCAAAATTAGAACGTGGGCTATGGTTTTCTTTGCTTTGGGGTTCCTGGCGAATTGTGCCACACGCCCTCAGCAACCTGCAGCAACAGCGCCCGCAACCAAATTTGCCACGGCGACCCCGGCTGAAGTGGAAACCTTGTGGCAGCAAGCTGAAAAGGCCCAGAAGGCGGGCAACCCTACCGCTGCAATCGCTTCCTGGGAACGCATTATCCAAACCTATCCTAACTATGCCATTGCCGCTAAGTCCTTTTACGCAATCGGCGATGTGTATTTGGGGCAGGGGCAGGCTGCGAAAGCTTTGCAATATTTTGATTACCTCATCTACGCGTATCCCGGCTGGGAGGGCATTAGTCTGGCAAAGTTGGACCGGATGCGAGCCTGGTCCATGACGGGGCAGAAGAAGCAGGTCTTGAAAGAAGCGGTGCCCTTCTGGGAAGCTTCGAGTGGGAACCCTGATGTTCAGGTCGGACTCAGCAGCCTGATGGCTGGCGTCTATGGCAGTGAAGGCGACATGAGTACAGGTTTCGATTGGCTCACCGCCGGGTTTGGTGTTGCCAGAACGCCGGAACAGAAGAAAGCGCTCACCCAGGCTACGGTTAACCTCCTCAACGGTGCGGATGCGAACACGGTGCAAAGATTACTGAAAAAGAATCCGCCCGATTTCATGAAGGTCTTCCTATACTATCGGTTAACCCAGTCTGAAGGGCAAAAAGGTCAGGCCGATGCGGCGCGCCAGAATCTGACCGAACTTTTGAAGCGGAATCCCTCGCACCCGCTCGTTCCGGAAATGCATGGCGCGGTCAGGGAGCCGTCTGCTCCTGTGCCGGTCCCCGGTCCGGCTGAAGGGGCCACTCCGGTCAATCCCGATCGTGTGGGGTGCCTCGTACCGCTCAATGGACCTTATGCCAAATATGGCGATATGGTGATCAAGGGATTAAACTTGGCGTCGGAAGACTGGAATGAGACCCACCCAAACCAACGTGTCACCGTGGTTGTCAAGGAGGCTCAGGCCGAACCCGACCTGGCGACCCAATCCCTTGAAAAGCTGGTTAAGGAAGATGGCGTGATGGCCGTAATCGGTCCCTTGGGCACTCAGACCGCAAAGGCTGTGACCCCGATGGCGAACAAGCTGGGCGTACCCCTCCTCACCCTGACCCAACAGGATGAACAAGCAGAAGGCAACCGATATGTCGTCCATGTGTTTCTCGATAATCGCGAGCTGGTTCGGACGCTCGTAAATTACTGCAAAGATAAATTAGGCGCCGCCCGTTTTGCGGTGCTTTACCCGGACGATCGTTACGGGCAAAATTTGTCCAAAATTTTCTCCGAAGCAGTGAAAGAATCTGGCGGTAACCTCCTGGCAAGCGTTTCCTATAAGGACAAGAGCACCGATTTCAGAGAACCCATCGAAAAATTGCTCAATATTGCCAAGAAGAACAGTCCGCCCACAGGGATTGAGACTACTCCTTTTGACATCCTGTTCATTCCTGACCAGGTACAGACGGTGGCTCTGATTGCGCCGCAGTTGCCTTACAACAATGTGGTCGGCGTCACGCTGCTCGGGACCAATCTTTGGGGAGAGGCGCCTCTTGTGCAGGCCGGGGGGGTATACGTCGAGCGGGCTTTATTTGCCACGCCGTTCATGCTGGACAGCCAAAATCGCCATGTTAAAGCCTTTCGGGAAAGTTTCGAGGCCAAGTATAACGCACCTCCCTCATATCTGGAGGCTCAGGCTTACGATGCGCTGATGCTCTTTCTCGAGGCGCGCAGCGGGTTCAATGGTGATGTGAAGGACCGTGCCTCATTGCTCCGCAACCTCCTCCAGATTCGAGACTTCGAAGGAGTTGCCGGGACCTATTCGTTCAATCAGCAGGGACAGTTGGATCGTAATTACATGCTTTTTCAGGTTGTGAATGGGCAGTTGGTCCAACTGAACCGTTGAGGAATTGGTTTACTTGAGAAAGCAGAAGTCAGTCCAGCCGTGGCGCATGGGCGTCAACTGAGGGTGATTTCCAAGCAACCTTGATGGCCTGCATAGCATTTGTCGGACTGGTAGCGCCGGCTTCCACGGCGGCGCCAGGGAGATTGCATGCATGAAGGGGAGCGGGTGCAAAAGTGATCAATAGAAATCTCGACCATGCAGCATGGTCTTGACAAGACGACAGGTGGGCTTATAATGCAGGTGGGCTTTGACGATTGAAACGCCTGTTCGACAAGACCAGAAAGAATGTTATCGGGAGGATTTTAAGATGCCAATTTACGAATACGAATGCACCAAATGTGGGAAGATGACCGAAGCAATTCAGAGATTTTCCGATCCGCCGCTGGCAACGTGTTCTCAATGCAATGGGGAATTGCATAAGCTCATCTCGATGAGCACTTTCCACCTCAAAGGTTCGGGTTGGTATGTAACGGATTATGCAGGCAAAAACCAGAGCACCTGTGCAACCCAAAATACAGACACGGTGAAAACCGAAAGCACTGAGAAAAAGAGCGAGACGACCACAACCGAGTAACGTCCAGGTTGAATCGTTTTTCGTTTAAGTACCATCGGGCTGAGCATCATGCTGGTCCGAACCTCGGAGTCAATCGGCACAAGAATTTGGTGAGAGGCATTCAATAGAATTCCACTGAAGCGGGCATCATCGGCCCGCTTTTTTATTTTGAGGGGCATTTCAAGAATCTGCGGGAAGTCGGGGAGACTTGTGTGAGCAAGGGTTTGCTTATTGTTTTCACCGGGAACGGCAAGGGCAAGACGACCGCAGCGCTGGGGATGGCGCTTCGTGCTGCCGGGCACGGTCTGAAAGTCTTGATTCTGCAGTTTATTAAGGGTGCCTGGTCATATGGTGAACTGGAAGCCTTGAAGCGATTTGACGAGATCGAGATCGAACCGTTGGGATCAGGCTTCACCTGGAAGAAAGAGACGCTCGATGAAGATGCCCGCCTCGCGAGATCAGGCTGGGAACGAGCTGTTGCAGCAATGAAAGAGTCCCCCTACGATATGATCATCCTTGATGAACTGAACTACGTCCTCTCGTACGGGTTACTCCCTTTGGAGCTGGTGCTGGAGGCGATCAGAAAGCGACCGACAAAGCTTCACGTCGTGGTCACGGGAAGAAATGCTCCCGAGGAGTTGATGGGTGCGGCTGACCTGGTCACCGAAATGCGCCGGATCAAACACCCCTATCACGACCAGGGGGTCAAGGCACAGCGCGGCATCGAATTCTAAGGAGGATTCCAGGGACGCGATTTGCAGACGAGAAGCGCGGCTTCCCTTTCTGCAACAAGCGTTCGAGATTCAAACGAAAAATTGTGGGAGAGCGGGGGAGGACAGGGGAGGGCGGGAAAACCACCCTCCCGTTTTGGTCAATCCGCTTTGGCGCCTTCTAGCATGGCCTTGATCCGCCTCTCCTCGGCACGGGCAGCGAAGAGTTGGCGCTCCAACTCATCTCTTCTCGATGCTCCGGGGGCCAGGTCTTCAAGTTCCTTCTCCAGGCGCTCCACTTCTTTCATTACACGGTACAATTCCCTAGCTAAAATCCTAATACTCATCGTGAGCACCCATCTTCCGGTACTCCACAGGTTGATCTGCGGGGCGGCAAGTTCTCTTTGCTAGTTCCGGAGATAAATCTCATAGGCCAGATCGAATTTGTCTCTGGCTCCGGAAGGCAAGTTTAAGTTGACCCCACAGTCAGGGGGTAATCGGTCCAGACGCAGGGAAGGATTCAAGTCCTGTAGATCGCTTACGGGAACTTTGATCCATTTGGCCACCTGTTCAAGTCGCAGGGGTGACTTAATCGAAATGGATTCAAAGTTATAACCACTAGAATGTTGAGGGTGCTTGAACCCGTGGGCTTCCAGATCACGCATGATCTGGATAGCAGCCAGGACCTTGGGCACATATGCCCGGGTAATGCCTGGCAAAGTTCTGCGTCTGGAGAGTTCCCAGAAATCGCTCGTTCGAGTTCTTTTCATTGCGCCGGCCACAGGAATTTCTCCCATGTTGTAAGCAGCCAGCGCCAACGGCCAGGACTCAAATTGGTCATACAACGAGCGTAAGTATTTGGCGGCGGCTTGAGTGGATTTGATTGGATCGTGTCGCTCATCCACCCAGCGGTCAACTCTCAGTCCCATAGATCGGGCCGTCGCCGCCAACAATTGCCAGTAACCAACTGCTCCTCCATATGATGCGTTCCGTCTGAAACAGCTTTCCACAAAGACCACGGAAACCATGTCAGCCGGCACACCATGGGATTTTAAAATCTCTGTCATGATCGGGACATACGGCCGGGATCGCTCCAGTGCGTCCTCAAACGTTGGTCGGCCTTCTCCCGTGAAGAAGCAGATGTATTGTTTAATAGCCGGTTGATTCGGAATATGGATCTGAGTCCTGTTACTCCATCGACCAGCAGGGGGAATATGGTGCAGTTGATTTGGTGGGAACAAGGACGTCAAATGCGTGGGAAACCCCGGGAACGGCTGGTTGTATTCGGAAAGCGAATGCGACGCCGCGTCCGAAGATTCCCAAGCGGGTTCGGTCCTTGCCTGTATTTCTACTGTTGACAAACTAACCATAAAGAAAACCGTTAAGCTGGTCCTCAGCAAGCTTCGCTGAAGACTGATTTTTGCGTCCCCCAGCTGGTGCCTCCAAAATCTGGAATCAGGCGCCATACTGGTTCTCCTCGTTTCTCAAAGAAATCCAATATCGCCCTCGCGGATCAACCGTAAGAGTTTTAGGACGCGCCCTTCTTAACACGGAAGGAAGGCCCTTGGCAAACGCCATAAATCGGGTTTTTCAGGGGTTATGGCTGAATAGGCTTAAAATGGTTGCTTGTGGCGCCCATCGGAGAGGTATCGCGAGGTATCGTGATGCAATTTGAATAAATATTAACAGTTATGGATATTTTGCGCCAGATGTCGACGATTTGTGGCCGAATTTTGCATACGATCTCTTTATTAATCGTTAGAATTCGTTCGATCTTTGTCTTTCTTCATCGGTGCAAGGATGCTCGAGATCGCTTGAGACTCTCGGCCCTCAGCCGCCTTGCTTGTCTGCCTCACCTTGACACCTTCCAAGGAATCCCATATAGAGTAAAGGCGCGCCATCATGGCAAGGTTTGGCATCCAGATGAGCTGAGCCTTACGAAGCGATCCATTAATTCGTCCAGCTCCTCCGCAAGCAGGGAAATACCATGGCTGAAAGATCACCGCTTAAGACGTTCCGAAATATCGGCATAATCGCCCATATCGATGCCGGGAAAACCACAGTAACCGAGCGCATCCTCTTCTACACCGGCCGTTCCCACAAGATGGGCGAAGTCCATGATGGGACCGCCGTTATGGACTGGATGGAACAGGAACAGGAACGAGGCATTACGATCACTTCCGCCGTGACCACCTGCGACTGGCGAGGCCATGAGTTGCATCTCATCGACACCCCTGGGCATGTTGATTTTACGATCGAAGTGGAACGCTCGCTGCGGGTGCTCGATGGCGTGATTGCGGTGTTTTGTGGGGTGGGTGGGGTCGAACCTCAGTCCGAGACCGTCTGGCATCAGGCGGACAAGTATCTCGTTCCCAAAATCGCCTTTGTCAACAAAATGGACCGCATCGGGGCTGACTTTCACAATGTGGTGCGACAAATTGCGGAGAAATTCAAGACCCACCCGTTGCCTCTGCAACTGCCTCTCGGTCAGGAATCGGATTTTCGTGGTGTCGTGGATCTGCTGCACCTCCGCCAGATTGTCTGGCTGGATGAGACCCTGGGAGCGCAGTACGCCTATGAGGATATCGATCCTTCTCTCATGCCGGATGTATTGGAAGCGCGAGACCGATTGGTCGCCATGGTTGCCGAATGGGATGAACCGCTCATGGAACGTTACCTGGAAGGGGAAGCAATCGGAGCTTCAGACCTCATCCCGGTTATTCGGAGGCTCACCCTGCAGCTCAAAGTGGTGCCGATTCTATGCGGTACAGCATTGCGCAACAAGGGAATTCAACCCCTGCTCGATGCCATTGTCGATTTCCTTCCTTCCCCTATGGATATCCCACCCATCGACGGCGTAAATCCCCAGACGAAAGCCAGGGAGCACCGCCTCAGCAGTGAGCAGGAACCGTTCGCAGCTCTGGCCTTTAAAATCGTCATGGACCAGGGACGGAAGATGACCTATGCGCGGCTTTATTCGGGAAAGTTGAAGGTGGGGGATGAAGTTTTGAATGTTTCGAAAGGAGCTCACGAGAAGGTCTCCCGTATTTTTCAAATGCATGCCAACAAGCGCGAGCGGCTGGAGCAGTCAGGAGCGGGCAACATTGTGGCCTTGATGGGGTTGAAATCAGCCACAACGGGGGATTCGCTGTGCGATGCGAAGCATCCCATCCTGCTCGAGCCTATTGACACGTATGAACCCGTTATGTCGATTGCGGTTGAGGCCAAAACTCGCGCCGACCAGGAAAGACTCCTGGATACTCTGAGCAAACTCTCGGAAGAGGATCCCACCTTTCGCTTCAATGAGAATCCTGACACCGGGCAGACGATCATCAGTGGAATGGGGGAACTGCACCTGGAGATCGTGGTTACTCGCCTCGATCGGGATTACAACATTGGCGTTAACGCCGGAAAACCCCAGGTTGTCTATCGCGAGACCATAGCCCAGGGGACTTCAGCGCAGGGTATTTTTGACCGTGAGATCGCCGGCGCCCGACACTACGCCATGGTCGAGCTCCACTTGACACCCCGGGCTCGGGGAAAGGGCAATGTTGTTCTCAACAAAGTCAGAGGCGCTTCCATCCCCGAGATGTTCTTCCCAGCCCTGGAAGAAGGGATTCGGGACGGGCTGAGCAGCGGGTCGCTCATGGGATACCCGGTCGTCGATGTGGAGGCAGTCATCCTCGGTGGCAGCTTTCACGAATCGTTTTCCAGCGAACTGGCTTTCAGGGTTGCCGCGACAATGGCTTTCAAGGAGGCTTTTGATCAGGGATCTCCCGTCCTTCTTGAGCCGTATATGGCGGTGGAGGTTCTGGCGCCGGATGAGTTTCTGGGAGAAGTCCTGGGGGATGTGAATCTCCGCAAAGGGCGAGTGGAGAGCATTACCGCGCGCAAGGCCATCCAGGTGGTGCGAGGGGTGGTGCCGCTTTCCAGGATGTTTGGATATTCCACCGCACTGAGGTCGGCGACTCAGGGGCGAGCCACCTTCACCATGCACTTTTCCCACTACGATGTTTCTTCCCAAAGCTGAGCGCAAAGTCCGCAGCTTTCGAAAAAAACTTGTTATTAACTTGCCATATTCAAGTTCTTGCTTTATGGTTGCAAAATTCTGGGGTCTATACAGAGAACTCTGCACGCAGACCCGCAGCATGTCAGGTTGATCCGCTCATAGGTGGCGCCAATCGGCATGGTTTTTGACTAAAGGGGTTCTAGACCTTAGGCAAGTCTTCTTTGAAAGGTAGGTGAAAACTGGATGCCGGAGGCCGAGACAAAAGAAAGTATAGAGAAGAAAATACGTAAGCTCCGCAAAGATTTTCAAAAGAACGTTCAACCTGTCCTGCGTCGCCACAATTATTACCTGTCCAAGGGGGAACGTCGTCGCATCAAGAAGAAAAAGGCTATCAAGCGAATTCAACGGCGTGAACGCCGCATGATGAGATCTGCTTAGGCGCTCTCTGAGGAATTCGGGATAGTGTAGCCTTAGAAAGATGAATTAAAAGTAACACGATGCACTGAACAGCCAGAGGCGATCGGAACCAGCGTCGGCCTGTCAGTGCCATCCCCGTGGTTGCTGCATGAAAAAGCCCTGGGTGGTCTGTGTCACCCAGGGCTTCAATTTTTCTCTGCGGGTAATCAATCCCTCAATTATCGCTGCTTCAAAATATTCCGGGCAATCACCATGCGCATGATTTCGTTGGTACCTTCGTATATCTGGGTAATCTTGGCGTCGCGCAGGTGACGTTCCATCGAATATTCTTTACAGTAACCGTAGCCGCCCAACACCTGGACACCCTCGATGCCGGCCGCCATGGCTGCATCCGAGGCCATCAGCTTGGCCATGGCAGCTTCTTTTTCGTAGTGCTTGCCGTTTTGTTCCAACCACGCCGCCCGCAGAATCATCAGTTCGGCGGCGTCGAGTTGCGTGGCCATGTCGGCAAGCTTCCATTGAATGGCCTGAAAAGAAGAGATCGGCTTGCCGAACTGTTCTCGGGCCTTGCTGTATTCGAGAGCCCCCTCCAGAGCCGCGCGTCCGATGCCTAGGGCCTGTGAGGCAATGCCGATGCGCCCGCCATCCAGGGTGGTGAGCATTTGCCGGAAGCCCTCGCCCGGTTTTCCTAAGAGGTTTTCCTTGGGGATTCTGGCATCTTCAAAAACCAGTTCAGCCGTTCCCGAGGCGTTGATACCGAGTTTATCCTCGACCGTCCCTACTTTGAAACCAGGCGTATTTTCAAAATCCACAATAAAGGAGCTGATTCCTTTGTAACCTGCTGACCGATCGGTGATTGCAGCCAGCACACAATACCTGGCGACATTGCCGTTGGTGATGAATCTTTTGACGCCATTAATGAGCCACTGGTCGCCATCGAGCACCGCGGTAGTCTTCATACCGGCCGGGTCGGATCCGGCGCCGGCCTCGGTCAGACCGTAGCATCCCAGCACTTTGCCACTGGCAACAGGGGGCAGGTATTGTTGTTTTTGCTCCTCGGTGCCATAGGCATACACGGGAAAATTGTACAAACTGTTACAGACGCTCATGATCACGCCACAGGAAGCGCACGCCTTGGAGATCTCAATCATGGCCACGGCATAGCATATATAGTCCATTCCGGCGCCACCGTACTGTTCCGGAATGGTAATCCCCATCAGCCCCAGCTCACCCATTTTCGTACAAATTTCAGCGGGATGGCGATGAGTACGATCGAGCTCGGTCGCAATCGGCTTGATTTCCTTCTCGGCGAACTTCCGAGCCATATCCTGAATCATTTTTTGTTCTTCGGTTAGTTCAAAATCCATATCTGGTTCCTCCCCTCACGAAATATCCCTTTTTCAAGCTGAATCGATAGACCCGGAACCTTCCTCCATTCAGCGGCGGTGGAAACAGTTCAAATTGAACATTCCGAATATTCCGCCTCTGAATTTTGAAATCCCGAATCAGCTCGTGAGCGATCCCTTGAAGTCAGGCTTTCGCTTTTCCAGAAAAGCCGAAACGCCCTCTTTTGCGTCCTGACTGGAAAAACAGAGGCCAAAGGCTTCGACTTCGAGGGCGCAGCCACTCTTGAGATCGACATCCATGCCACGATTGATCACCTGTTTGAGCGAGCGGAGAACGCCCTGCGCTCGCGTCGCCAGCAGTCGGGCAGCTTTCATGGTCTCTTCCATGAGCTGCTCGGCCGGGAACACCTTGGCGACCAGACCCAATTCCTTCGCCTGCTGAGCGTCGATTATTTCTCCTGTCATGCAAAGTTCTTTGGCTTTGGCGCGTCCGATCATGCGCGCCAGCCTCTGCGTCCCGCCAAAACCAGGAATCAGCCCAAGGTTGACCTCGGGTTGACCAAACCTTGCTTTATCGGAAGCGTAGATGAAATCACAGCTCATGGCAATTTCACAACCTCCCCCCAGAGCAAAGCCGTTGACGCAAGCGATCACCGGTTTGGGCAGGTGTTCCAGCTTGAAAAATATACCCTGTCCCACTTCCCCAAAGTGTCTTGCCTGGAGGGGATTCATCTTCGGGAATTCGGTGATGTCGGCGCCAGCCACGAAGGCCCTGTCCCCGGCACCCGTCAGCACGAGCACATGAACGCTCTCATCTTGCTGCACTCTGTCGATCACGTCGTTGACTTCTTCCAGGGTCTTTGGATTAAGGGCATTCAAGGCCTTAGGCCGATTGAACGTAAGCACCCCAACCCCATCTTGAATCTCAAACAGAATGTTTTCATAAGCCATAGCAAGCACCCTCCTTTTCTCTTGTTGGTTCATACCGCATTAGCATTATGGCCGCTCGTTCCACACTGCACGTAGATACCGAAATTTGTGAAGAGCCAAACGTGAAACACTCGACTCTGACTCCAAAGCAAGGCACAAAAAACGAGGGGTTGAACCGCAACCGATGGAACGGAACCCGAAAGAGAGAGATGAAACCCGACTTCACTTTTTTTTTGCTGTATACGCCTGCTTATAGGAGATCAATAAGGCTTTGTCAAATTCAATTCATGAAGTCCACCACGGGTATGACTTGACGGCATGCCGTACTGGGTGTAGCATGAGGAGGACAAAAGGCAACTTTGGAGGCATACATGCAAACCCGTACACCATCAATTCGCAAGGTCACGATTTCTTTACCTCCGAATTTGCTTGAGTTTGCCGACCGGCAGGCCGAGCAGATGCGGATCAGCCGCAGCGAAATCATCAGCCGCGCCCTGGCTCAGGCCAAGGCCGCTGAAGAAGAAAGGTTGGCGGTCGAGGGGTATCGGTTTTACTCGCCGGAAGCGAGCGAATTCGCGGAAGCGTCCGCGCGCTCATCTGCAGAGGCATTGACGCATGCCGGCTAGACGCGGAGAGATCTACTGGGTGGAGTTCGATCCGGTGAAAGGCAGTGAGCAAGGCGGATTGCGGCCTGCCCTGATCGTCCAGAACGACGTCGGCAACCGACACAGCACCACCACAGTGGTTGCCGCGATCACGCGTACGCTGCCGCCGCAGCCCTATCCGTTTGTGGTGGTCATCGAGCCGCAGCAAAGCGGCCTGGCGGAGCGCAGCGCGATCAATTGCGCGCAGCTCGCCACGATCCAGCAAACTGGTCCCGAGGCGCGTTTGCGGCCACCCCGCGGGGAGCTGGTCGTACGATCCATCGGGAAGCTTGGCCCAACGAAGATGGCCGAAGTGGACGAGGCATTGAAGTATAATCTGGCATTGAAGTAATCGCTATAGCTCTTCTCTTTCACTGACTCCAGATTTTTCTATCTCTCTGCGGAAGCCCTAAGAAGCGGATTGGTGGGTGCCCTTGATTTCCCGGCTAAAGCTCAGGAGGTTTTCCTGAGGACCAATTACCACCAGAATGTCACCCGCTTCAAGGAGCTCCTGCGGGGATGGGTTGTAGATCATGCTGCCGTCGCGACGCTTGATGGCTACCACAATCAAGTTGTACTGGCTGCGGATGCCGGAGTGCATGAGCTCTTTGCCTACGAGTCCGGCATCATCGGGAATGACGATTTCCTCCAGGCTCAGTTCCAGGCCCTCGGCGGATAGGGCCAGCTCCAGAAAGTCGGTCACGGTTGGTCGCAGGATATTTTGAGCGATGTGATGCGCTCCGGTGGCGAAAGGCGATACCACGCGATTGGCGCCTGCTTTCAGTAACCTTTTGTGGGTGCTGGGGCTCCCCGCTCGAGCAAAAATGAGCAAATCCTTCTTGATGTCCCTTGCCGTAAGCACGATAAAGACATTATCCGTGTCCCTGTTTACTACCGCGACCAGGCCTTTGGCCCTCTGGGCGCCGGCGGCCATAAGGTTCTCTTCTTCGGTCGCATCCGCCGTGAGATGAAGAATTCCCTTTTCCCGGAATCGAATAACCAGGGAATCATCACTGTCAATCACGACGACGGGAATGTTATGGGTCATTAATTCCTGGACAATTATTTGCCCCATCTGTCCATAGCCGCAAACGACGTAATGGTCTTCGAGTTGGCCGAGTTGCTTTTTCAATCTGCGCCTCCGGTAGAGCTCAAGCAGGTTGGGATCAAACACAACCTGACCAAAGTAAATCAAGCTGTAAGTGAGAAACCCTGCCCCCATCAAAATCAGCACGATGGTGAAGATCCGTCCCGCATCATCGAGCGGTCTCACCTCGGTAAAGCCGACGGTGGCCAGAGTAATAACGCTCATATACAGTGCTTCAAGAAACGTGAAGTGCTCAACAAGGATGTATCCCGAAACACCGAAAGCCAGCAACAATGAGGACATCAGGATCAGAAAAAGAACCCGACGTAAGGTCGCAATGAGCCATGGGTCTTTCATCTCAAAATCCAAATTTCATTATCGGAGCAGCAGGCGACCAAGAGGACCAGCCTTTTGTAATACGGGTCTGATCAGGTCCGGAATAAAATACCGCGACAGCATCACAAAGATCACGGCGAAACATACACCGCTGATCCCGATAGCATAGAGCGCCTCGTAATAGGGATGAACGGCCACGTCAATAATCCTGAATTTAACCACGAACAGGGCAGGAAATCCCGCCAGCAGCGAGAGCCCGACCACCTTCAGGAAATCTTTACCCAGGCCGAGGAAGGCTTCCTTTCCGAAGCGTTGATACCACCGGAGGCTTAGGAATCCGGTGTAGAGGCCAACCGAAATCGAACTTGCCAAAGCCACGCCGACGGCCTGCCAGTGCAGCGAGCTGAAATAGTAAATGGGAATCGAGATCAGCGTGGCGGCGGTGCCGATGAGTGCCGGAGTGAGCGTGTCCTGCTGAGCGTAATAGCCCCGCCCCAGAACCTGCTGGAATCCCCAGCAGGAAACGGCAATGAGCATAATCAGGAGCAATTGGGAGGTCTGCAACGTATCTGCCGCGGCGAAATGCCCCTGCTGAAAGATCAGCCTGATGGTCGGCTCGGCGACGGCCATCATCCAGATGGTCAGGGGAATAAGGAGGGTGAGGGTGCTGCGTAGCGCGGTGTTCAGGGTCTGATGGAATTTGGAGATTTCTTGTTTCGCCACGAGCTCCGCCAGAAATGGATAAGAAGCGACCCCGGCAGCCTGTGCCACGACTCCGACAGGGACGAGCATGATCCTGCGCGCGTAATTGAGCCAACTGATCGCACCAACGCCGGCCAGCGATCCGAAGATCCTGACCAGTTGTTCATCCAGAACCACTACGGACTGACCCAGCATGAGCGGTAGCGCCAGCAGGAAGAACCGCTTGAGACCGGGATGATAAAGAGAAAAACAAAGCTTGAGTCCCTGTCCGCACCTTGCCGCCAGATAGGGCAAGCAAAGGGCCCCGAGAAAGGCCCCCGCCAGCACCCCCCAGCAGAACCCTTCCATGCCTCGGTTGCGCAGGATTATCCCGCCCAGAATGATCATCAAATTGTAGATCAGCGGCATCAGAGCCGGAACCAGGAACTGCTTGCGGAGATAGAGAATGGCCGTGATACAGGACCCGAGGAGGAAGCAGATCTGCGCCGGGAGAACAATCCTTAGAAAGAGCGCCAGGCGCGCCAGGGCCTCCTCGGTAAGCCCGGGGGCGGCAAGGTAAGCAAGCCGGGGAGCAAACGCCATGGCCACGGCGGTGAGGGCAGAGATAAGCAGGGCGATCCAGGTGAAAACCGTCGAGAAGAAACGCCAACCGTCTTCCTCGTCTTTTTCGAAATAGACGCTCAAGAGGGGAATGAGCGTAATGGAAAAATAGGCCCCGGCCAGGAGGTAGTTAATAAAATCCGGGATGACAAACGCCGCAAAGTAGAGGTCCGACTCGCTCGTCGCTCCGAAGAGGTAGGAGATGACCTTATCCCGGATCAAACCCATGAACCGCGAGAGCAGCACGCTGACGCCCATGACCAGGGCGGCCCATCCCATCTGTTGGCGACGACTCAAAAGTGACAGGGGATTTCTTCTCTGCGTTCCTCTGGCATCAAGTTCCCTCGTCATGTTATCCGGCAGCCCCTGTCAGTCTTTTGTCCTTGCTTAGGAGAGCAAAGTTTGTTACATGGACAAGCGTTAGAACCATGTGCGCCCATAGCTCAGCTGGATAGAGTGCCGGACTACGAATCCGTAGGCCGTAGGTTCGAATCCTACTGGGCGCGCCAGAAAAATCGAGAGGTTAGCGGGAATTCCGTTAACCTCTTTTTTTTGCCCTGTGCATCTCCTGAGCATGGATTCTTTTTTAGCATATCAGAACGCAGCATTTTCAAAAACAGAAAAGGCCCAGATCGCTCCGAGCCCTCCCAACAAGGAATCGACCGCGAGAAGGCCGGCCTTTGATTGTCCCTTTCTTGTGAAATTTGGGGTTCTCTTCCGCTACGTTTTGCCATAGTCTGTTGTATACTCAAAAACGATACCCTATGCCCGCTAGTCCCTGTTGGGACCACGAGATGAGCACACTATTAAAAACCAATTATTCGCTCATTTTTCGCAAGGACTTTCTGAATCGTCTTCTAGAGGTAGCGCAGCTCCGGCTTCATTTGCTCGTATTTTTCATGAACGATACTCATGGTTCGCCTCAAACATGCATATCATCCGGCTGTCAGCCACAACATACACGATATATGTGTGGTCGGGTTTCTTAGATGAAAAATATTACGAGCGCCTTACCAGCCTTTCGCATGAGGGCTGATTCTGCTCAAGCATCAGGGAATCCAGTTCGGCATTGCTTCTCCCCAAATCTCAACGCTTCACTTGGCCTCAGAGAGTTTTCCATTTGGCCTGCAGCCTTCAGCCGCTGGTACAGATCCCAGGATTCCATTGTTCTGGTTTTTCTTACATCGTCCACATGGTATGATCCTGCCTTGGATTTCACGCCGCTACGCTGAAAACTAGAAAGGAAACAGACTCGCCTTCAAGTTCAATTCACTGTGGAGTCTTGAATGGGCGAGCAGGGATTTTGAGATAAGCGTGGGGGTCGAGGCGCCCCAGATAATGATGTGCCAGTTCGTGTGCCAGCGTGGCGAACAGGACGTTGGGATCACGTTTGCGATTGAGGCGAATGCGGTAATGTGGGCGTTTCTTGGATTCGCTGGAGCGTTGTCCGATCTCAATGACGTCGGGCTTTCCGCCGCTCTGGAGGAATGATCACTCAGATGAAGAACCAGATCTCAGCTCTGCATATCTTTTCTCTAAGGATCTCAACGGGTTTAAACTTCGTTCCCTCATCCTATCACAATCGACGTTGAGATTCGCGGACCTCGACGATGCACGGATGGACCAAGCAGAATGTGCGGCCGCTGAGCTCGATGGTTGGTGAGGAGGCGTGACTGCAATCGTTAACAAGAACAAGGCAGTTGACTTAGATAATTCCTTGCGGCCGTTACGCCGTATCTCATTTGCCAAAAGCACGATGTCGCAGAACTGAAGGGCAAAACGATGACCATGGCTTCACGATACCTTGCTTGTGTAGGCCGTGAACTGCATTTTACCGAATGGGGGGCCGAGAACATTGAGGTGGTGCTCTGTTGGCATGGCCTGGCGCGCACCGGACGAGACTTCGACGCGCTCGCCCGCCACCTGTCCGGGCGCTATCGGGTGATCTGCCCTGACCTGTTGGGACGCGGGTGCAGCGAGTGGGCGCTGGAACCCGAACACGAGTACTGCTTCGCCTTCTACGGCGAGATCGCCCTCGATTTATGCAGCCAGTTGGGGATCGAGCGGATGCGCTGGATTGGAACGTCCATGGGCGGATTGCTGGGGATCACGCTGGCGGGAGGCGCCCTTCGGGGCCGCGTGACCCACCTGGTGCTCAATGACGTGGGTCCGGACGTTCCGGAGGGGGCTGTTCAGCGCATTGCCGCGTACGGGGGGAACCCGCCGACCTTTGAGACTTTGACTGTGCTGGAGGGGTGGCTGCGCACCGTCTACGCGCCCTTCGGCCCTCAAACCGACGCCACCTGGCGCCACCTGGCGGAAACCTCCTGGCGGCGCACTGATGCGGGCAAGATCACCGTGCACTATGACCCACGCCTCATGGGTCACCTGACGAGCCATCCCGGTGATTGGGACCAGTGGGAGGCCTACGACCTCATCCAATGCAAGACTCTCCTTTTTCGAGGGATGGGCTCGGATGTGTTGTCGCGGGAGACGGCTGAGGCCATGACGCAACGAGGGCCGCGTTGCCGTCTTGTGGAGATCGAGTACTGCGGCCACGCGCCGATGCTGAATGTAATGGCGGAACAGCAAGTAATAGACGAGTTCCTTGGTTCGTAGCTAGCATCCAGCCGAAAACTCACTCGTCGAGTAGGGGCGGGCTTTACGCCCGCCCGAAAATAGCAACAATTCCGACACATTTCGGGAGAGGATAAACCCCTTGTTCTTCAGTAGGAACTGGACACGGTCACCAAGACACCGTCACGGGACGGGTTCAGCCTATGTGCCCGCATGAGATTTAGCGCCAGGTCATGGGAGACAGCAGCGATAGAAAGCCGCATAGGATCCTGTGAGGATGTCTCTTGAACCCCGCTGCGGGCGGATTGGGGACGGTCTGCAGTTGGCAACACCAGTGATCGATATAAAGCCGGCGCGGATAAACCGCGCCCCTACGTTGACCGGATTCGATTCGATCCTGCGCGCTAACTAAAATTAGACCTGCAAGCACCCATTCCGGCTGCAAATGGCAGATCGCGGGCCTATTTCAATTGGCCACTTACCGACTCATTCCAACGGATCGTTTTCCACCAGGTTCCAGATGCCGCAGGGACAGACCCCGCCGCAGAAGCCGCAGCCGATGCAGCGTTCCGGATCGACGACCAGCTCAAAATCCTTGCCGTTTTCCTTCTTGGAGATGGCCGCCTGGGGACACATGGTGATGCAAATGCCGCAGTCCCGGCAGGATCCGCAAGAGGAACACTGGGAAGCGCATTCTTCGACCCCGTCAAATTTAGTCAGCCGCGGATCGAAGTATTCCACCTTAACTCGAGTGTAATCGAGCATCTTGCGGGTGTCACCCCGCGGCCGTTTGCCCTCCAGAATATCCGAGATGGTTTGAGCGGCTTTGCGGCCGGCTCCTATGGCATCGGTCAGGAGGCCGAGCTGCACCGCATCGCCAATGGCGAACACTTTGGGATCAGTCGTCTGGAAGTGTTCATTCACTTTGATGAAGCCACGGTCGGTAGCAATGCTTTCGATAAGAAAATCCAAGTCCGGCATGTCGCCAACCGAGATGATGATCGTATCGGCGTGGATCACCTCCCCGGTGGTGAGCTCAAGCCCTTTCTTCGTCACCGCTTTGCTGAAGCACGGCCAGCGGAAACTCGCGCCGATCGCCTCGGCCGCCTCGCGTTCTTTGCCAAAGGAGAGCGGTTCCTGGATATCTACCAGGGTGATCTCTTTGGCTCCCAGGCGGTGCGCTTCGGTGGCTGCGTCGCAGCCGACGTTGCCGGCGCCGATAATGACCACCTTCTTCCCCACCTTGACTTGATCCAGCTTGCTCTGACGGAGGAATTCCAAGGCAGGGATCATTTTGTCCTTGCCGGGAATGGGCAGGACCCTGGGCTTCTGCGCACCCACGGCGATGACCACAAAATCGTAGTCCGCTTTGATCTGTTCCAGATCGTCCTGAGTCAGTTTCTGCTGGAGGTAAACGTGAGGGAGAGCCTCTCGCACCCGCCCCAGCTCGGCGCCAACGATTTCATCAGGAATACGGCTCTTGGGAATGAGCGCCGAAATCTTACCTCCCAGGGCCTCGCGCATATCATAAAGGACCGCTTCATGGCCTCGATGGCGCAGTTGCCAGGCAACCGAGATCCCGGCCGGACCGCCGCCGATAACGGCGATGCGCTTTCCAGTGAGAGGCGGGAGCTCAGGGGTCTTTGCTTTGATGCTCGCCTTCCCAAGCTGCGTCACATCCACCGGCAGAATGTTGACGGTCTGCCGCGTGCACCCCTGCATGCAAAGGTTCGGACACAGATAACCGCAAATGGAAGCGGGAAACGGGGTATAAGCGAGAGCGAGATCTACGGCCTCATCGATTCGTCCTTCACGAATCAAGCGCCAGCGCTCATGAACGGGAATCCCCGTGGGACAGCTGGCTTCGCAGGGCGGCACATACTCACGGTTTTCCCAGACCGGTACAAAGCGGCGCAGATGGCCGCTGGTGATAACGGAAATGGGGCTGCGGTCAAAATCGACCAGATCCCCGATCAGGCCACCTCTTCCCAACTCGCGGTCCCAAACATTTTGGTGAAAGTCCTTCACGGAAATCCGAGGTTTGGAGCCTTTTTCATGAGGCAATCTCGCCTCGAGGAGCTGCCACTGAGCGCGATCGGCGAGTTGCCCAAAGAGGTGCGAGTGCTTGATGGCGTCAAGACAGGTCTTAAGGTTGCTGACCAGCCATTCCCAGTCTTCGTTGGAAATGGGTGTGAGCTTTGCGTCAATTTGACTGTAGCCTTCATGCGGACCGCGAAAGTAAATGCGGCCCCCAACCATCCCGACGCAAGGGCGATAACCCAGCACATTTCCGGGATCCTGAGGCCGGTATCCGCACACGACGGCGATGCCGCCGGCCATGAACTCTGCGAAGTAATCGCCGACCGAACCCAACACCCACAATTCAGGAGGTTCGAAACGCGGGTTGCGCTTGGTCATGGTCATGCCGCGCGCCCCAATATTGCCGCCCACGTAGACCTTCCCCTGAGCCATCGCATTGGCGGCGCCGTTGCCGGCATTCCCGTGGACGATGATTTCGGCGCCGGCGTTCAACCATCCAACATCGTCCGAGGTCGGTCCCATGACTTCAATGCGGGTGTTGGGAAAACCCATGGAACCCACCCGCTGGCCGGGAGAACCAAGAATTCTGACCGAAACCGTTTCCTCTCCGGCCTTCCATAACCGTCCTCCGAGGCCGTGATGCCCGAACGCCTCAACCTCCAGATAGCGATTGCCACTGTCCACGGCCTTCTGAATGCGCTCTTCGATAACCCGGGATTCGAGGCGCAACCCGTTTTCCATTCCCGAAATTCGATAATAGTGCTGACTATCCATTTCCATCTCCCGAACCTTACGCTCGGTTCAGAGCCCGCGCCTTACAAACTAGACGACATATCTTATGCTAAGACGCTCGGCGGCACTGGAATCATTAATGGCCAGAGCGTCGGACATGCCAATGGGAAGCGAGGTGGAACGACCCAGTGGAGCGACGATTTTCTTAAGTTCGGTGTCAAAGCTGAGAAAAACATCGACCACGCGTTCCGCCACTTTTTCCGGATCCAACCGCCGGTAAAGGCGGGCGTCCTGGGAAGTTATGCCTTTCGGGCAGAGACCAATGTTGCATATGTTGCAGCGATCGGATTCCGAACCCACACACCCGGCCGCCGCCTGCATCATGTATTTGCCGACCTGCACGCCGCTTGCCCCCAACATGATGAGCGCCGCGGCATTGGACGCCAGATTCCCGTATTTGCCAACCCCCCCGCCGGCAAATAGCGGCAGCTCATTCTGCTTGCCCACCTTGACCAGGGTAAGGTAACAATCACGGAGGTTACTCGCGATGGGATGCCCCATGTGGTCCATCGAGACGGCATAAGCAGCCCCGGTGCCTCCGTCTTCGCCATCAATGGCCAGACCTCCGGCGTAGGGATTGCGAGCAAGATTGTTGAGCACGGATTGCGCTGTCGAGGTCCCGGAAATCTTCGGATACACAGGGACCCTGAACCCCCAGGCCATATACATGGACTGGATCATCTTGGCCACCGATTCCTCGATGGAATATTTCGTTTGGTGCGTGGGCGGACTGGGCAGGTTGACTCCGGATGGCACCCCGCGGATGGCGGCAATAAGCTTATTCACCTTGTACCACATCAAGAGGCCGCCATCACCCGGCTTTGCCCCCTGACCGTACTTGATCTCGATAGCACAGGGGTCTTCCTTCATTTCCGGCAAAGCATGAATGATCTCATCCCAGCCGAAATACCCACTGGCTATCTGCAGGATAACGTATTTCAAAAAGCGCGAGCGCAGCAGCCGCGGCGGGCATCCCCCTTCACCCGTGCACATGCGGACCGGCATCCCCAATTGCTCATTGAGGTAAGCAACTCCCATCTGGAGTCCTTCCCACATGTTTGGGGAAAGCGCGCCAAAGGACATTGCTCCAATGATCAGCGGGTAAATCTCCCGCACCGGAGGAATCCAGCCATGCTCTTTAAGCATTTTCAGGTTTTCCTCGGGCGGCAAAATTCTTCCCAACAGCGTGCGCAGTTCGAATTCATGGCGTCCGGCATCCAACGCAGGGTCCGTCAGCATGGAAATGCGGATGAACTTGATGCGGTCCAGGATGCCCCCGGGATCGGGATCACGGACATTTCTGCGCCCGCCCCGACGCCGGGGTTGACCGCCCCGGTTGATGTGGAACCTGAGCTTATCGGCCTCATCGGTCTTGTAGGGGATAATGCAGTCGTTGGGACAGACCAGGGTGCACGAGGCACATCCCACGCAGGCGTAGGCGGGATCGGTTTTCTGACGGACGCCGTAGTAGACTTGATTAACGCTGGAGGAGCCGTTGCTTTGCCCGATTTCTCCCAAGGCCGGCATCTGAATCAGTCTTTTTCGGTGAACGCCCAGCTCGATGGCATGGACCGGACAGACCGCCGTACAGCGGCCGCAGAGAGTACACCGCTCCTTGTCCCAATGGACCTGCCACGAAAGATCCTTGATGCTTAGTGTGGAAGGGGTAATCTTTCCGTTTGGGAACATATCTTAACCTCCTGACGATCCGGATGGATGACCGCAGTGTCCAGATGCATCGGCTGAAAATCCCTGCTTCTATCCCGGTCGGGAATGGCCACATCGAGGCCGCACATTTCCGATGAAATGGCGTAAAGACCGGGCCTTCCTCCTACAACAGCAGGCCGCAGCTTCTTGCGATCCTGGACGACGAAGAGCGTCTTATCGGGAAGACATCCCATGACACAGTTGGGCCCATCGATGATCAGGCGGCGGCATGAGTGCTTCAAATGTCTCAAGAACGAGCCGTCCGGGTGCTTCTCCAGATCGTTATCCTGCAACGGGGTGATGACGTGTTTGTAAGCCTCGATGCCGAGTCCGAGGCGATTGAGGGTAAAATGCAGAATATGCGTAAAGACCTCCGAGTCGGACTGGTACCCGATGTAGCCTGGAAATCCCCGGGAACTGAGGAATTCCCGGTTGGGGACAAAGGCCGTGTTCTCACCGTTGGTCATTGTCGCCACTCCCTGAATGAAGAAGGGATGACAGGCATAGAGGTTAATCGCATAATTGGTGTTCTGCCGACCTTGGGCGAGAATGATGCGGGCTTGCAGTTCTTCCCGATCCAGGCGAAGATACTTGGACACCAGAAGAGGGTCCCCGATTTCCTTGATCATGATCACATCGGGCCAGAAACTGTAGACAATCATTTCCTCATTTTCTTCACCCATCTGTCTCAACTGAAGCCGAACCATCATCAAACGATGTTCGATTTCGCTCTCGCTCAGCCCTTCCCAGGTTTCCGGGTATTCATAGGCACGGATGAGATAGATATCCCGCCTGGGAGTTCCGACGGGTGGGTTCTTGGGAATCTTAATCGACAGCTTATACTTCGTCATGAAGCCGATGTTCATCATGAACTGATCAAGGCGCTTCAGACCATCATTGGTAAAAATGCCCGAGAGAATGGGCGCCCCTTTGAGTTCCTCGAAGGGACCACCAAGGTCGCTGAGGAAAAGACCCACGCCCGAGCCATCATGACCTTCACGCATCACGTCCAGGGCCTGGAAGGCCATCATGGGCGACAGGGGATCCTCGCTTGTTACTGCAAATAAACGGCACATGATACTTCACTCTCCTTTGCACAACAAACTACCCTGGTTGCATTGCATGGCACCCTTCAAAGGCGGGAACCACGTGGAAAGCTACCAGGAAGCAAGGCAAACCAGCCTTTAGGACCAAACTGAATGGAGGACTTTGGCAGAGCACTTAAGCCAGGAAGGAACATCTTTGATCTGTTTTCTGGGCTGCAAATTCTCTTGCACTTCCTTTCCATTCCAGCAGGAACATTGCTTATTAGCTCAGATCATATTTCAAGTCAAAGGGCAAGTAAACTCCCAATGGTATTGCTCTCCGGAGAGGCTAACAAACTCGAGAGAAGCCTCTCATGGAGAAGCCTGTCCTGAACTATCGAGAGGTATCGAAAAAGGAGTGAAAACAAGTTGGCATCGGAGACTCTTGACGAGCATCGATTTTCATAACCGAGGTTGAAGAAACTTCACTCGACCGATTAAGGGCGAGTTTGCGGATTTTGGAGATCTCGGGTAAGGTAAGGAAGGTTGAGAGTGAATTCATGAATCAGAGACGAGAGCATGGCTGGAAATTAATCCGTCAAATAGCCCTTTGATAAAGTGGTGATTATTTTGTAAGAGATAATTGAGGATGAAGCTCACTGGACATCCAGTGCGAAACTGTGAGTGGCTTGTTGCGTAAGTATCGAAATGGAGAGGATGACAAAACAGACGGAACGCGCCCCTTTCGAACAGGATGAAATTGCGGTTCTGAGGCAATCCATCGACCTTTCCGAAGAACTTCTCAGTGAGCACTACAAAATCACCACGTCCCAATGGAAGCGGTATCGGTATGACGTTCAGTCGCTGCGAGATCTGCACGATGAGGAGATCACTGACATTGCTTTCGCGCAGATCCACCGATATTTGCGGCACCCTCATGAACGCTTGCGCGGTAGCGAACCAGGTGATTTCTTCAAAATCTGCCTTCAGGATCACGTGATTCGCAGAGCGGTTCAACGGGACACCATCATTCAGCTTTTCCCTCTTTCCCTTTACATCGTCACGCATGAACTGATTCATGTGATCCGTTTCGCCAAATTCCTGCAGCGTTTTGACAGCACGGAGATGGAACAGGAAGCCGAGGAAATTCAAGTTCATGCGCTAACCTATCAGCTTCTGCAGCATTGTAAGATCCCGGGACTTCCTGAGGTGCTTTCTGCCTTTCGCGATTGCCGCACCATGGAGACGTTTTCCGGGATGCCGGGAAAGGTTGATAGTTGATGGTTGATGGTTGATGGGAGGGATGCCGGGAAAAGCGAGGATTGTTAAACCGGTGCTTCTGTGTTAATAATTCGCCGTTTACCCATGGCGGGGCCATGCTGAAATGTTGCCGGCTGACGATAACCATAGCATCTGAGGTGCCGGTCACTGATCACTGAGCACTATCTTCCAATTTAAGGTTAATGAGCATCATGGAGACCAAAATCAGTATTGAGGAAGTGCGGCACGTGGCGATCCTTGCGCGACTGGAATTGACCGAACGTGAGGAACTGCGCATGACCGAACAAATGAACAGTATCCTGAGTTACATGGACAAACTCAGTGAACTGGACACTCGAGACGTCCCGGCCACCACGCACGCAATCCAACTCGAGAACGTGTCCCGTGAGGATCTGGTCAATCCCTCGCTCGACCGTGCGAGAGCCCTGCACAACGCGCCGCAAAATGATGGGGTAAATTTTGTGGTCCCCAAAGTGATCTAGACCCCAACGGAAAGGCTTA
>JADGQM010000293.1 GCA_017881795.1 Syntrophobacteraceae bacterium | reverse complement strand
CAGACACGGAAGCAAAAGCGATCTTTATGTGGGCAACGGGGATGAGGTTGTCTTCTGATGGCTTTGCATGGTGAGCGCCCCTACCCTGTTTCAATGGGTCGGCAAGCCCGCCGCCGTCAGTTGGCCAGCTGGCCAATACGGCCCTGGTTGTCTTCTTTTCCGGCGTGATCGCCACAAGTCTCTTTCTCCAAGCCCGGCACCATGCCTCGACCTCCTATGAGCTCGCTGCGGTTGATGCCACCCACGTCTACCGAAGTGATCTTTTCGCTCCTGGGGGAGATTGTTTTTCTCGGGGGGTATTGCCGGGATTCGCCGGGACCATGGGACTCGTACTGGTGGTAACCGGCCTTGTCATGTATGTCCGTGCTCAGACGACGTGAGCCCTGAGCGCCCGTGTCACGCTTAGCGCTTGTCCAAATATAACTTGCTCTTATTTCGCCCCTGTCTCAAACCACGAAGGACACGAAGAAATCACTTATTGGCCTTCGTGATCTTCGTGATCTTCGTGGTAAAAGAAGGTGTCTTATTTTTGGACACTTCCCTAACCTATTAAAGATGCAAGCTCGATCCTGATTTCATCGTCTGTCCTGCCCATGGCCTGCAGGAGAGCAATGTAATTCCCCCGTACGATGTTCGAAGATGGGTGCTCCAGGCCCAGGCTCTTGATGAAAGTCACCAGCGCCCGCCGCATCAGCGGCTCGGCCTCGGCCAGGCGGTTCGTGTCCTGCAGCAGCTGGGCCAGGTTGTTGACCTCGGCGGCGACCCTGGGGTGATCCGCACCGAAGCTCGCCTCGTCGATCGCCAGCGCCCGCCGCATCAGCGGCTCAGCCCCGGCGTACAGCGCTTTCTGAAAGAGCAGCGCTCCGACGACGGTGAGTAGTCGGGCAGAAGGGTCGGGAATCCCTACTTCATCGGCGTACGCCGCGACCGTCCGCGCGTGCGGCGCCAGCGGGTCGAGGATCGGCCAGTTGCGCACATCCAGAGGATCGCCGACAAAGGCGTCATTCACCCAGTTCAACGCCTCGGCCAGGAGGCTATGGGTCGGGTCATCGCGCTGGCCGCGCCGAGTGACCTCCTGCACCAGTCGGTGCACGCTGAAATAGGGAGTGTTGGCCGCGCGCGTCACCAGGGAGTAGGACTCCAGTTCCGCCAGGGCGCCGTAGGGGTCGGCTTGCGCGGGATCCTGTCCTGTTACGGGCGCGTCTAGCTATGACTCGGGAACGGGCTCCGGGGCTAGCCAGGCCAGACGCTGGAGGAGACGCCGGGCAGGCTCCTTGAGCTGATCGAAGGAGGTTTGCCAGGTGATGGCCACGCTCTTGGGGTATTGCATGAGTCGCGGGTCGAACCACTCGAGCACCGTTTGCCGCTGGCGCTGCCAGGCTGCCAGGTACTGGGCGAAGCCGAGGCGCAGGTGCGCGATGTAGGCGCCGGCCTGCTCCAGCGCCAGGGCGAGATAGCCCAGTTCTTCCGCCAGAATGCTCGCGGCAGCGGGATCATTGGCCTGGGAACGACGTTTCATCGCAGTGCGCATCAGCAGAAATTCCGTGGCGGCTTCCGGTGGCAGCGTATCGACGGGGAGGGCTTCGACCGTGCCGCTCCAGTTCGTCAGGCGGCTGGTCAGCAGCAGGTGTCCGCCGGTCAGTTGCGGCAGCAGGGCTTCGGCCGCGGTGGCGGCGGGCTCCGCGTCGATGTTGTCGAGGATCAGCAGCCAGCCGGCGTGTTGCTGCAGCCAGTCGAGGGCCGCGTCGCGCTGCCGGCCTTCGTCCTTTTCGTCTTTCTCGGGAAGATCGAGGATCGGGGCTGCGCAGAGGGCGGCCAGGTTGCGGTTCAGGGCTTCGGGGCTGTCGGCGCCGACTTGCAGGAGCGCCGTGTAGTCGGCGGCATGACGCCAACCGTATTCGAGAGCCAGCCTGGTCTTGCCGACGCCACCCATGCCGGTCAGCACCTTCACGACGGCAGGCAGGTCGCGGCGCTGGGGAACCGGGCCGAGGCGCCTGACCAAGTCGTCGAGCAGCTCCTCGCGGCCCTTGAAGAGGTCGCCCAGGCTCGCGTAACGGAGATTGATCGGTCTTTTGATCACTCCGGCTTCAACAAGGATGTCGAGCAGACTCGAACGCCAGATCTCCGCAGCAAGCTGGTCGGCCGTGGCAAAGTGAATGCCGGGGTAACGCTCGATACTCGCCAGGCGCATCAGATGATCTTTCTGCGCAGCTCGCTGGAGCGGGTCCAGCGTGTAGCGGTCGTCGCGCTCGGCGCTGTCCTTCGGGACGGCGATGATCAGCCGTCGGGCGTGGTACAGGGCCAGCCAGCCTTCCCACTGGGTGTAGGAAAGGGGCGCTCCCTTGGGTTCGAGAAAGGGGCCCACCGGCAGGCGGCTGCCGAGGTCCGGGTAGCGTTCCCGGATCACCGCCACCGACGACGGCTGCGCCATCGCACCGGTCATGTCGCCCACCAGGTGGATCACCACGTCGCACTGCCGGATGTACTCGTCGAGCTTGTCCAGCGTTTCCGTGCCGGTCACGATGAAGTCTTCCTGCACCTTCACCGTGACGTTGGGGCGGTCCAGGTAATGGCGCAAGGCGTCCCGGTAGCTGCGGAATTCCGCGCTGACGGTGGAGAGGAAGATTCGGACATGGGCCATGATTTTTCTACCTTCACGAATGCACACAAAGGACTACGAAGACACACCAAGAAATCATGTTGTGTCCTTGGTCCCCTGCGGGAAGAAAGATTGCTTCATTTTGGACAACCGTTAAAATCAGTCGGTGGTGTTATTGAATACTCCTCCTGTTCAATGGGTTCAAGCGACAAGTTGACTGGACTGATTTTCTCTTCTCTCCTTCCGATACTGCCGCCTTCGGGCCGTGCTCTGCAACCGTCACCCATTTGGGAGCTCACTAACTCGCGAAAACGCACTTTTTGTTTGGTGTTTGAAAGTGTGGTATAGGTATGGGGTGGGCGAGGTGTTCGCTTCCCAAAGACCTGACACAGCATTTCTCAGGGTAACAACAAGAGGGCGAAACCATGAAATTCCTTGATGGATTATCAGAAGATATCAAAAAGAATCTTCTGGAGCAGCTCAGGGTCTTGTGGACCCATGCTTCGACCGCCATCGAGGGCAATACCTTGTCATTGGGCGAAACCGCCTTTGTCTTGAGCGAGGGACTGACGATCCGGGGAAAGCCCCTCAAGGATCACCGGGACATTGAGGGGCATGCCCGCGCCGTTGATTTGGTTTTCGCCCTGGTAAAAAAAGACGAAATCACGGTTGAGGATGTATTCGAGCTTCACAGGCTCGTGATCGACGAACAGATTCTTGATGTTTACAAGCCTGTTGGCGCCTGGAAAAAGGAAAACAACGCCGTCAACATTGCGGTTGGCGACCAGCAGAGGATGCTCGAGTTTTCAAATTTCTGGGAAATCCCGCAACTCATGGAGCGCTGGCTGCACCTGTTGAACGCTGAAATGCAGCCACACAAAGAACCCGAAGACCTGCTCAAATCCTATGCCCGGCTTCACCTTTCGTTTGTCGCCATCCATCCCTTCTGGGACGGCAACGGGCGAATTGCCCGGCTGCTCTCGAACCTCCCCTGCCTTAAGGCCGGGTATCCGCCGATCATCATTGAGAACGAAAGACGCTATGATTACCTTACGGCCATTGGCGAGTATCAGTTGGCGCATGGCACCCCCTCCCTCAACACCGAATTGATCCACGAAGGCGACTTGGTGAACCGGTTTTCCTCGTTTTGCGAAGAATGCTGGCAACAAAGCCTCTCCCTTGTGGAACAGGCCCACGCGCTGCAGCAAAGCCGAGATTACACAATATCCCAATCTCGCGACCCTTCTCTGTGACGCCCATACGTCCTCAAGGGTAGCATGACTGCAGGCGGGAGCTCTTTCTGATAAGAGGCTTGATCCGAACGAAAAACAGGTTCAGTGATTACGCCTATCTGACAGGCACCGACCCCCTGATTTCGAATCGGTACAAAGCCCAGTCTCGAAAGGAGTGTGCTGAGACACTCTGCCTTACACCTCTCACACCGGCCAGGCGCAGCGTGCAGCAGGAGGTGGCCGGGTCGTTCGGGGGATTTCTCAGATGAGAGGACGAAAATATGGCACGAAACAAAGATAGTAACCGGAAGAACCGGTCCAAGGCAAAAAGGGCAAAGAAAAATGTCGAGAGAAATCCGGCCAGGCCGTCCTGCTCGACAGGTTAAGGAATTCCGACCTTTTCCCTGAAAAGAAAATTCTCGTCGACCTCTCTCCTGTTCAAAAGATGTCTGAAGTCATACTGGACTTCGCCGAGCCGCTCCTGAGCAGGGCAAGCAACGACGAAGAAATCAGGAAATCGATTGGTCTTGCAATCCTGATCTGGAACCTTTCTCTCCTCCCAACTGAAGGGCAAAGCGAACAATTAGAGCAATTCTGGCCCTCCTTACAAGCGGATTCAGGCGATGAACTTGTGGAAGATGCAAGATCTATTGTTGCCTCTCTCTTGAAGCGGAAAGAGTTGCATTTTCAAGATCATAAGAGAGCCATTCTGGATTATCATATCTCCGACACCAGGGATGGACTTCACCTCGATGTGGTATCAACCGTTATTTAATGAATTTTGCAGAACCCGGTCCGGCATCCGGCAACTTGCCAATGGACTTTGCCCTTGGCCTGCGTATGTGCACGGACTCTCAGGGTGCATCATCCTCAATGGTATTGTGCTCTGCAAGGCTTCCTGGTTGTCGACTGGCGGGATCAAGCTTCAACAAGCGCGAGTCACAGCACGCCAGCCACGCCAAAAAAATTCATTAGAATAGCCAATGATGCCGAGCGGTATTCGGCCTCTTTCTCCGCGAAAACTTGAAGCAGCTCCTCGCTCGCGACGCCAAGATCTTTACTCCACGCTTGAACGATTTCCCGGGTCACCTCCGGATGGAATTGAGTACCGTAGGCCGTCTTACCGAAGCGGAAGGCCTGATGCGGGCAGCGATCAGAACTGGCGAGATGCACCGTGTCAGGGGGAGGTTCAAAAGAGTCATTGTGCCATTGAAAGGAAATGAATTGTTTCGGCGCCCCGGCAAAGATCGGATCGTGCTGGCCTTGATCGGTAAGGGTAACGTGGTGACAGCCCAATTCCCCGCGCTTTTGCCGATCAACCCTCCCGCCAAGAACCTCAGCCAGGAGCTGGCCGCCAAGACAGATGCCAAGGAAGGGGATTTCCTTTCGCAACACTTCCTTGATCTGCCTCTTCAACTGCTGCAAAAAGGGGAATTCAGCAACGTCCCCGACGGACATGGTCCCCCCCAAAACAATGACCCCACGAGTTCCCTCGAGGTCATTGAGACACTCCCCGGAAAAGAGCTGGATCAGACGATAAGGGATCCCTCTTTCATGCAATACGTCCATAACCAATCCGGGCGGGACTTCGGGATCATTCTGGACAACCCTGAGCATGTTCAACTCCACTAC
>JADGQM010000292.1 GCA_017881795.1 Syntrophobacteraceae bacterium | reverse complement strand
GAGTACACATGGGCACAAGTCCGTGTCCAGTTGCGGTGGGCAGGATGAGCCCCTGCCCATCCTACGACATTTTCAGCTTTGAGCCAGTAGCGTGGGCAAGTCTTTTTGTGCCCACCAGAAGAGCGTGCGGACTAAAGTACGACTGCACTGGTAGATGTTACCCTGAAGAGGATGGATCGGCAATGCTTCCACCTGGCGGAGGATCGTGAAAAAAGATCGATCAGCGGATAATGCGGGGAGAAGACAGGGCAAAAAAAGAGACCGGATGGCGCACCATCCGGTCTCAGCGTTAGCGGCAAAAACTAGCCAGTGATGATGTTACCAGGCCCACTGTAACCGGGCGCCGAGTTCATAAACGTTCTTCGAATTAGGATAGTAGACCTGGTACGTCTGAGCCCGATAAGCATTACCGGAGAACAGGTAAGCGCCGACCAGATCGAGATTCAGCTTGTCGACAACGTTCTGGGTGATGTTCAGGTCAACTTCGCTACCAATGCTGCTGCTTGTGTTCCACAAACCAGTGTTAGCATTGTACCTGGACGGCACCTTCTCAGCGGTTCCAAAATACCAATAGGACAAAGCCAGCTTGGTTTGCGGCAGTGCCTGCCATGCGCCACCGACCGTAGCGGTCCACAGGTTGGTCGGATCCGGGTAACCTCTCCAGTATCCACCGTTGGGAGCAAAGTTATCCAGGATACCACCACCGATGATTTCAGAGAAGTACTTGGAGGTGCTGAGCGGATAGGTAAACCCGTCGATATCAGCGAGACTCGCCCCGTTGTTGGGAGTGATCACCTGGGGATTGGTTGCGCTGAAAGGTTCCCCCGTGGGACTTGTATTGATAAAATGAAGCTTTTGCCCCGTGGTGTAGAAACCGCCGATGTTAGCAGTAAACGGTCCGCAGAAGTAGTTGGCGCCGGCATCGACCATCCAGCCGGTGTAGTCAACGCTCTGCTGACCGATCGGTTGAATGACGCTCGAAGGAGTCGGCTCGGTGGTCGCGGTTCTGACGAGGCCGACCTTGGTGCTACCGAAGTTCTTGACCGCATTGAGGTAGAGGCTCAGATAATCGATCTTGTAACCGAGTTGGATGCCTAAATCGAACAGGTTGTTGTTCTGGGCCGTCACAAAAACACCCGGCGCGTACGGGTAAGGATACGCTGACCCGCCATTGAAGCTGGGCGAAAACTGGACGTCAACCTGGATCGGATCATCATAAACCGCTGCTATCGTCGGGAAGACGCTGGCAGGAACATTATGAGCATCTTGCCACAAGCCAACCAGGCTTGCGCTGAACGGGCCTTCTTTATACGCCACAACGGCTGCCAGATCATCGATATTATCTGACGACGTCCTGGTGTTGAAGTTCTGGCCGGAAACGTAACCCAAAATCACCGTAAAGGGCTTCAGATTGGCAACGAGTAAAGCTCCGGAAACATCCGTGTCGACAATCCAGGAGTCGAGGAGCGCAACACCCTGTACACCCACATTCGCTGAAAGCGGCGTGCCGGGGATGTTAAAAGAAGCGTAGACATTCTTCACGGTAAGATAACCGGAGTCTGCACCAACGTTACCGCTACCATAATTCATTACCCCGGCGTTACCAATATTAGCTTCGTTAGTCCGACCCCAAATGGACTGCGTTTCAAACTTCGTAACCACCTTGAGGTTCTCGCTGGAAATGAAGTCCATGTAGATCCTCAGGCGCTGATCGAAGCGGTTGTTGTGCTGAGTGTACTGAATGCCCCTACCTGCCGCACCGGATGCCGCAACTCCCGGAGCGTCTTGTGGCGCGCCGAGGCTGACTGCTGGATAACCGTAGTCACCATCACCGACAGTAGGAGTACCCGTGAAATCGGACTGTGAGAGGACACGTGCGCGGAAGAGACCGCCCCACTTGACTTCCAGGGCGAACGACGGCACTGCTATGAGCAGCGCCAAAGTAATAACTAACGATGGAACGAGAAACTTTTTCATCCCTTTCCTCCTCAAAAACTAATCGGTTTTTGTGTAATAATTAGAGCCCCAATAGAACACCAACTCTCGAAACTTTCCCTGTCACCTCCCTTGATCTTCCAAAAGGTTAATAAATAGCCCCTTATGCCTCATTGGAAAGGCGTTTACATGTAAGCAAACCAGATGTCAAGAAAAAAAGATAATGTTTTTACATTTTCAAAACCTGGTTAGTCTAGTATATTGCAACTTCCTTTCGGGAAGGCTTGATTGGGGTGGTTCAGCAGTTGCGCTGGTTCCCAAGCTGGAGCTTGAGAATCAGCGCATTTTTAGGAAAAAGTTGAATGAGTCCTAAGGTTTCGGCCCTAATGGGCGTTTGGTTTCAAACGTAAAAACGTGAAGAGGAATTTAGAATGACAGCAAAGAAATTTCTGCAGAGCTCGGCCTTGGCATTGTTACTGGTGATCTTTTGCATGTTGGCCTCCTACGCTGCTGAACCAGCGAGCGCTCCGATAAAAGTGGCTATTCTTCCTTTCAATATGCATACGCCAGCCCAGCTTATGTACCTGCAAGACGGGATCAGGGATATGCTGGCTTCCCGCCTGGGCTGGGAAGGCAAAGTCCAGGTGCTGGACCGAACGGCGGTTGATCAGGCAACGCGAGGAATGAAGTCCGACATTTCCGCCGAGGATGCTCAGCGGATCGGCCGGACCTTAAAAGCCGACTATGTCGTGTATGGTAGTCTGACAGCAATTGGGCAGGCAATCAGTATCGACGCAAGAATGGCGCCCCTTGCGGGGCAAGGAGAGCCTCTCAGCTTCTCGTCTCAAACCAAGACGCTCGATGATGTCGTTCCTCAGATCAACCAAATCGCCCAGGAAATTAATCAGAAGGTCTTCGCGCGGCCCGGCGAAAAGAGTCAAACTGCGCGAGCAGAGGAAGACTCTGCTTCGACCCGCAACCCGGAGTTCCTTGTTCCTACCACCATGTTACCCGGCGAGAAGATCTCCTATCTTAATCCCAACTTCGTCGAAGTGACCCCTGAAGGCTCTCTCAGGCAACCCGGCATCTGGAAAAGCCAGGACTTTTCGGGCGGCATTGTGGGGATGGATATTGGCGATATCGATGGCGATGGCCGCACAGAACTGGTCATGATTACGCAGAATAAAGTGATGGTTTACAGGAAGGAAGGCGCCGGGCTCAGAGCGCTTGCCACCTACAACGGATCGACTACTGATCGATTCCTCTGGGTGTCTCTGTTGGACATCAATCGCGATGGGAGGGCTGAGATTTTCGTCACCAACCTGCGCACAGGCACCGGCGTACGACCCACTCCCAGCGAAATCCAGCACAACGAGCCAAACTATGGCACAGAGTTTCTAGCGTCTTTTGTGCTCAACTTTTCAGGTTCGAAATTGGAGGTCCTGTGCGACAAGTTGGGCTACTTTTTCAATACCGTGGAATTCCCGAAGCGAGGTAAAATCCTTCTGGGACAACAGAAAGGTGACTCTGCCCTGGGCGCTTTCCAGCCCGAAATCTACGAGATGCAACTCCGGGGCAACAGCCTTACCCCCTTGGTGCAGGTACACCTTCCCAGCCGTTGCAATATCTTTAATTTCGCCAGAGCCGATCTCAAGAAGGACGGTTCCGAAGAGACTGTTTTTATCGATACTTTTAATCATTTGCTCATTCTCAATGCAGCGGGTGACCAGATCTGGAAAAGTGACCGGAAGTTCGGATGCACAACCAATGCTTTTGAAGCCAAAGTTGAAGACCTGCGCTTCAACGATATCGATTACTATGCTATCCCATCCCCCATTCTGGTTACCGATTTGAACCATGATGGCATCCCCGAGATCGTGGCGAACCGGACTCTGGACATCGTGTCATCATTCTTACCCCAGGGGCTTAAATTTTACGACCGAAGTGAGATTGTCTCTCTTTCCTGGGACCAACTTGGGCTCGTTGAGAACTGGAAGACCCGGGAAGTCAATGGCATGGTAACCGCTATCAGGGTCGGAGACTTGAACAACGACGGGAGCGAGCAGCTTGTGATCAGCCTCGTACTGGCGAAAGATTATATGAAGATATGGCAATCAAAAAGCACCATTTTCAGCTACACGCTGAGCAGTGGGCCCGCAAAGGCAACGACCAAGCAGCAATAGACCTTTCCCTTGACACCCCGATTCGATTTGGTTAACCTGCGATACGAAACAGGTTAACCAAATCTTAGTTTAATGAGCCGTAGGATCCGCTCAGATCGGGGATTACGTTCTGTGGACCGGAAGCAATTGCAGTTGGTAGTGTATGCCTCACTCATGGCCGCGCTCATCGCGGTTGGAGCGTATCTCCAGATTCCACTCCCCGTGGGTCCCGTTCCCCTGGTGCTGCAAAATCTCTTTGTCCTCTTGGCCGGCCTGCTCCTTGGAAGCCGCTGGGGTCTTGCAAGTGTCGGCATCTATCTTCTGGTTGGGGCCATTGGCCTGCCGGTATTTGTCGGGGGGACAGGGGGAATGGCTCACTTCCTGGGGCCAACGGGCGGCTATCTTCTGGGCTTTGCCGCTTGCGCCCTGGTTACTGGTTTCCTGGCAGAGAATCTCCGAAATCCCTCCGCCAGAGACGTTCTTGCGGTTGTCCTCGGGTCGCTGATGATTTATCTCCTCGGCGTACCCTGGCTCAAACTGGTAACCGGTATGTCTTGGGAGAAGGCGGCAGGGGTCGGAATGCTGCCGTTCCTTCCCGGAGATGCGATCAAGGCCACAGCAGCCGTCCTCCTGGCACGCGCCATTCGGCCCATGGTAAAACACCAACTGGAGTAGCGCTTAGCGCTTGGCCTTTAGCCTTCACTCTTTAACCATCAACTATTAACTATCAACTATCAACTTTTAGTAAAATGATCAGCATCCAGAACCTCACTTATTCTTATCCCGATGGAACTCCAGCCCTGAAGGGCATAACCCTCGACATCCCCGATGGAGAGTTTCTGCTCGTCTGTGGCCCGAACGGGAGTGGCAAGACGACGCTCATCCGCCACCTTAACGGTCTTCTGAAACCTTCTTCTGGAATCATTTTGGTTGATGGCCTGGATCCGGTCAAATCCGAAAAGCAGGTGATGCAGCGTGTGGGAATGGTTTTTCAGGACGCGGAGAGCCAAATTGTGGGCGAAACGGTCGCGGAAGACGTTGCTTTCGGACCGGAAAATCTTGGACTCTCACCTGATGAAGTAAACGACCGTGTGGCCTCAGCGCTCGGCATGGTTGGCCTGGCAAGCCTCCACCACAGACCCTGTCATCTTCTATCGGGGGGCGAAAAGCGCCGGGTCGCCATTGCCGGGGTTCTGGCGATGCAGTCCCGTATTCTCGTTTTTGATGAACCATTCGCCAACCTGGATTACAGTGGCGTGCGTCAGGTCCTCGAACAAATCCTGCAACTCCATCAGAGTGGCCACACGATTATTGTGGCTAGTCATGATGTGGAAAAAGTGATCGTCCATGCCGATCGGATGGCCGTGATCTC
>JADGQM010000063.1 GCA_017881795.1 Syntrophobacteraceae bacterium | reverse complement strand
CGCCAGGGAAATTCATCATCTCGGCCAGTCCGAGGAGACGTTCATGGGGAAGCAGCGAAAAAAGATCAGCGCCCCGCAAATGAGCCCCCGAGGTTTCCAGAGGAGAGGCTGGGACGCAGCTGGGCAGATTATAATAGACATCAACTGGGAGGTCTTGGGTGGCTTCCAAAAAATAGCGGATGCCATCCAGCCCGAGCACGTTGGCAATTTCATGAGGGTCTGCAACGACGGTGGTGGTGCCCCATGGAAGCACCGCAGCGCAGAACTGGGCTGGGCTGAGCATGCTGCTCTCGAGGTGGACATGGCCGTCGATGAAACCCGGACAGGCATACATATCGGATGCATCGATGATTTGCGTTGCCTCGTAATCCCCCCACCCCAGAATCACATCATCCTGAATCGCCAGGTCGACTGCCGCCTCCACCTGGCCGGAGATCACGTTGACCACGTTACACCGGCGTAGACAAAGATCTGCAGGACCTTTGCCCTGAGCCGCTTCGATCATGCGCGTCAAACGTTGACTGTCCCAATTCATCCGTCGCGCTCCCGCCTCAACCCCCGTCAATCCTGTTTCTTATCGTTCACATCTTGTATTTGCTAAAGTCTTTCGGATCTAATTTTTCGAGTATTTCGGACCATTGTTCCTTGTTTTCTTTGCCAAATAAAGGGCGAGGACTTTCATCAGATTTTTGGGATTTAAAAATTACTTCTTCTCGGACATAGATGGGAGCCTTGGCCCGAAGAGCTATGGCAATGGCATCACTGGGACGAGCGTCGATGGGACTCACCCGTTCGTGGTTGCGGATATAGATTAAAGCGTAGTAAGTGTTGTCACGAAGATCGCAGACCTCAACCCGTTCAACTGTAACGTTCAGATAGTCAAAGCAGTTCTTGATCAAATCATGAGTCATCGGCCGCGGAAATTGAATATTTTCGAGTTCGGTGGCAATAGCTGTCGCCTCGAGAAGACCGATCCAGATGGGTAGGGAAGCTTCGCTCTGAAGATCCTTCAAAATTACGATGGGAGTATTGCTCTGGGGGTCTACTACCAGTGCCGCCACTTTCATCTGTCTAAACATGAAACGTCCTCCGTACCTGAGATTCAGCCCCCGCACACAAGAAAATCGAAACCGGATGCACTTCAGAAATGGGTACACGACTCACTTTCGACATCAGGCATTCCCGCGTTGAAGCCCAGCCTCTCCTTTGAGTGAGTGAGAAAAGGCCGCAACGATCTTCACATATATGGTTTGCCCAATCAACCCTTTTGAACCGTCAAAATTAACCACCCTGTTCTGGGAGGTCCTTCCGCTCAGCTGACCGTTGGCAGCGTGGCTTGGGCCCTCAACCAGGATTTCTCGGATACTGCCAACCTCCATCTGATTCTTCAGAAGGGTAATTCCCGCTTGCAGGTGTTGCAGTTCAGACAAGCGTCTGCCTTTGGTTTGGGCATCGACTTTGTCAGGGAACTCTGAGGACTTGGCATAAGGACGGTCAGAGTAACGAAAAGAAAATAGATTATCGAACTGAACTGCTTCGAGCAATTGGAGGGTCTTCCGGAAATCATCCTCAGTCTCTCCCGGGAACCCAACCATCACGTCCGCAGACACCGCCATATCCGGGCAGGCCTGGCGCAGCGCAAGGATCTTCTCCACGTACTGCGCAGCCGTATAGCCCCTGTTCATGCGCGAGAGGACCGAGTCAGATCCCGCTTGCACCGGCAAGTGCAGGCGTTTGCAGAGGCAAGGCAGATCGGCGAAGCATTGAATCAAATCCGCGGTCAAGTCTTTGGGATGGGATGTGGTAAAGCGCAGTCTGCCAACTTCCGTTTCCGTCTGAATACGATGCAGAAGATCAACGAACCCGGTCTTCTCGTCCAAACCGCGCCCATAGGAATTAACATTCTGACCGAGCAGCAGGATCTCCCGAACCCCGCTGGCGGTGAGCGCCTGGATCTCGCGAAGGATTTCCTCCACAGGGCGACTCCGCTCACGACCACGAACATACGGGACGATGCAATAGGTGCAGTAATTGTCACAACCCTGCATGATGGTCACCGGGGCGGTTACTGCCACGGTCCCTGGAACGGGTGTCAGGTGCTGCTCATAGGAATGGCGCGGTGCTTCTTCGTCAGGCAAATGGGCCAGGCGATGCTTGGTCTCCTGAATGGCTTCCAGGAGCTCTCCAATCGCCGCAATTCCCCTCGTTCCCAGCACCAGGTCGAGGTGCTCGAACCTTTCCAGTAGCTGTCTTCCGAGTTGCTGAGCAACGCACCCACCCACAACAATCTTGAGCTCAGGACGTTGCGCCTTCATATGGCGCAAGCGCCCCAGAAAAGAATGGACTTTCTGCTCTGCCTTTTCTCGAACGGAGCACGTATTGAGAAAGATAATGTCTGCCGAAGCCATATCGGAGGTGAGAGCATATCCCTGGCAATGAAGAATCCGCTGTACGCGAAGCGAATCATATTCATTCATCTGGCAGCCAAAAGTCTTTACATACAAGAAGCGCGACGCAGGGATCGTTTTTAACAAGGCGTTTTCAGTTGGTATCATTCGTCAAGAAAACCGTGCCGTGACAGGTGGTCAAGGGTGTCTATTCAATGGCTGGCCACTATGACTCTTGGCGCTCGATTTTGGGTTTAGCAGGCACCGGAGCAACATGGCTATCACTATCAAATATCTGTGTATTTCTTCGTCAGTTGGAGCAGTCGAGTAACGAGAGTCGTGGTGAATTGCAGAGCCACTTCCGGGTAGTCCCGGATGATCACCTCGAAATCGTCGAAACAATACCTTTCCACAACGCTCTCTCCCATGCTGGTAACCGTGGCCTGCCGGGGAAGGCTCAAAAGTCCCGCCATCTCGCCGAAAAACTCCCCGGGTTTTGCTATGTGGCCAACTTCCACTCCTGCCTTGGTAACTCTTAATCCTCCCTGGGTGGAAACGAGCCGGAACAAATCTGTTTCCGGAGTACCCTCGGCGACGACGACGTCGCCATCGGAGTAAAATTCGATGGGGGCTTCTTCAAGGCCGAATGTTCTCTCTTCCTGCACCAGATTGTCGGTGGTCTGAACCAGTTGATCCAGGGTCGAAATCAGAATGCTCTGAGTCATTCGCGGAGTTTCGCGGAAAAAGTGATCCAGCGCCTCGGGGCCGTATGAGGCGATTCGGGACTCACTCATGGCTCTGGCTGTGTAGGGGATGGGATGGTTGAACAAGATGCTTTCCAGCGCGAAGACATCCTGGTCCTCTAATGATCGGACGAACTTCCCTCGCTTGCTGATCCTCACCTGGCCACTTAAGATGACATAGAAACTAGGAGATGCTTCGCCCTCTTTGACAATTTCATCCCCATATCGGAAATTCTGCAGATCGTGGGCCTGGTACAAGCGAAAGTGGTCCTTCTCATCGTGGTTTGCTTGAAAAGCATCACCCATTGGACAATATCCCGAAAAAGAATTTAAGGACTCCAGAGATAAAGGCACCCACGCTCTGATCTGTCTCGACCTGGATAACCAATTATTACTGGCCTGAATGGTAACCCCGATGTCCTCGGAAGTAAACGCCTTTGCACTAATCCCACAGAATTAGGTGCGCAGTTCTCAGCTCTCTTTGTCTCCAGAATGTCACCTGGTGCGCAAAATGTCACTCTCTTTGCCGTCGACAAAGGAATCCCCTCCTCATGAGCCCGAGCCTTCATCTCCCAGTCGGACCGACCGCAAATGCAGGTGTTCCTGTTCATGTTTCAAGATCTGGGCCACTTCTTCTTCACATCCCGGAGCGATGCTCATTTCAATCAAACCGAGAGCTGCATCAAGGGTAGTCACCAAAGCAATGCCTTCATATGCTTCAAGGGTGAAGCGAAGCATATGAATCTCGGGTGGGGGGATGATAAAGTATTTCTTGAAACAGGCCTTCGGCAGTTTCTGCAAAGCATTTCCCCTTTTGTTTCACAACACTCTATGATACCAAAGAACCTTCAATCATGGGAAGGGCCAAGAGTTTATTCAAATGGACCTATTTTTTTGCGGCATAAGAAAACCAGCGGTGGTGTTTGATCCGATGAGCCTTGAGGAACTGAACCTGAAGCGGTCGCCACCAGGATGGTCCTTTTGGATTTGCCTTGGCGCTATATTCCTGTTGATACAGGGTTTCACAGCCTGGTCCGCCGGGGCGCAATCTGAGGGAAAGCCGGGTGTTTTTTTCAGCCAAGGCCAGGCAATATACAATCCCCAGGATCGTTCGAAAAGTCAGCACGAGGCAATTCAGGATTTTTTGGCACAGGCCGTCGCCCAAGCTGCTGCAACGGTCCTTTCGCCGGCGCAATTGGGAAAACAATACCAGGTAATCCAGGAAAAGATCCTAGAACAACCGGACCGCTATGTGCGAACCTATGAAGTCTTTTCGGAAAGCCCGGGCCAGGGCGGTTTGTACCGCGTCGCCGGGCAAGTTACGGTCGCCACGGACCTCCTGAGAAAGGATCTTGTCTCTCTGGGATTGGCACATTCGGAGGCGGAGATCTCCCAACCTTCGGTTGTTTCGCCAACACGTGAAGCGCCCCCAGCGAGTGAAGCTGATATGGGTGAAGCCCTGGAGAAAAAGGGGAAAACGCTGGCGTCAGGGCGGGAAATCTTCTGGGTGGTGTCGGAGAAGTGGGAGGATGAATGGTATTTGCCTGGCGACTCAAGAAATCCAGAAGGGCTGTTTGCGGCCTGTGTTTTCCAGGGATCTCGGGATTATGGCTGGTCCATACGTCTTCCCCAGATGGGAACACTTAGCCCGGATCGCAATGGTGAGGTGTCGTCGAGCCAGACTCTTGCTCAGGCCAAGGCGCTGGGATTGCAGCATGCCGTGATCGGCACCGTTGCGCTAAGGCGAGGTGATGCTGACGAGGGACGAGTTCAAGCAGGGTTGCGTCTTTTGATTGTCTCTTCCGGTAAGGCTCTGGAAGAGATCCATAAGGAATTGGAGATTGGTAATTCCTCTAACCAGGAGGTAGCCATCGAACTTGCGGATTTCATTATTCCCCAGCTTGACCGTCAACTCCGAGACCAATCATCAGTTTCCGGCTCCGCCGACGAGGGTGCGGTTAAACCCGAGGAAGGCGGAGAGTTGGTGCTGCAGATTAAATCCAGAGATGCTTATGCTGACTGGCTAGCCCTGGAAACTGCGCTCCGCGAGCAATTTAAGAACATGCAGGTGAAAGGCTTCGAAATCAGACCGGAAGAGAGTATCGTGAGGCTTCTCGGGGTGGATGGGGCCAGCCTCCGGAACCTCCACGAGACGCGACTGCCGAACGGCGCCCAGGTTCAGATCGTGAGCCTTGATGCGGGAAATAATGCCTTTTCCGTGACCTTCCTGAGAGCCGAAAAGAGCCCTGCAGAGCCCCGGCAATGACGATTCCGAATATTCTAACGATCAGCCGGATCCTTCTGACGCCTCTGCTGATGTGGTTTCTCGTTCACCGTAAACTGAACCAGGCCCTCTTGGTTTTTTTCGTTGCCGGCATGACCGATGGCCTTGACGGGCTCATTGCCCGGCTTTTCCATCAGCAGTCTCGCTTTGGTGCCATTTTGGATCCCCTTGCCGACAAGCTGCTTCTGGTCAGTTCATTCCTCATCCTGTGGCATCTCGGTTTGATCCCCACCTGGCTTGTGATCGTCGCCGTCGCCAGAGATGCTGTGATTGTGCTGGGAACAACGGCGCTCTTTGTCTTTCAATTCCAGGTAGAGATCCAGCCCACGGTCCTGGGCAAACTCACCACCCTCATGCAGCTTCTGACCGTGCTGCTTGCCCTGAGTTCCCAGCTCATCAGTATCGGGGGATGGACGAAGACACTGGTGTTTGCGATCACCGGCATTTTTTCCGTTGCCACGGGCGTCCAGTATGTGAGGAAGGGGATCTCTATGGCAAAGTCCCAAGTGCCTCAGCGCAGTTCAAAGCCGTGGATATGAGATTATGCTGTATTTTTCTTGACATGGTTTGGCGAGATCGTTATAGACTCTTCAGTCTTGTAGGCACGTAGCTCAGGGGGAGAGCGCTACCTTGACGCGGTAGAAGTCGGCGGTTCGAGACCGCCCGTGCCTACCATTTATACCCCAGGATAGTTTTGCGCAGATAAAGGAGCATTGAAATAGGGCACCCGATTGGCTCGGTTGAATCTGAAAAACTGCAGCGAGAAGAGTCTTCAAAAAAGAAACCGAAGTGCTTTTGATACTGGGCATCCTTATCCTCATGAGTGGAACGGGATGCCTTTTTGTTGGTAACTCATAATAATTCTTAAGCTTTTATGTACTATGGCAGATTTTGGGGCGAGGGTATGAGTTCTGATAAGATTCAGGTGACATTTGAGGACGGCAGGCGACAAGTTTTTCCCAGGGGCATTTCACTGGATGAAGCGTTGAAGGCATCGGGCGGACCCGATCGAGCCTGGATTGCCGCGCGGCTGGATGGCAATCTGGTGGATCTGAAGCGAACCCTGGATGCGGATGCAACCGTCGAGGGCCTCAGCGCAGACTCCGACAAGGGTTTGGAAATCTTGCGCCACAGTGCTTCCCATATCATGGCGGAAGCCGTTAAGGCTCTGTTCCCTGAAGCCAGGGTTGCGATTGGCCCTGCCATCGAGCATGGTTTTTATTACGACTTCGAGGTCGAGAAGCCATTTACTGAGGAAGATCTTGAGCGAATCGAAGCGAAAATGGCCGAGATCATTTCCAGCCGTTTGACTTTTCAGCGCAAAGAGATTTCCAGAGAAGACGCCATCGCTTTCTTCCAAAAGCGTCGTGAAATGTACAAGGTGGAGCTCCTGGGGGAGATTCCGGATGCTATGGTGTCGCTCTATGAACAGGGAGATTTTGTAGATCTGTGCCGGGGGCCGCATATTCCTGATACGGGATCTGTGAAGGCTTTCAAACTGACCAGCGTGGCGGGAGCCTACTGGCGGGGGGATGAGCGGAATCGCATGCTCCAGCGGATCTACGGGACTGCCTTTGGCGATAAGGAGGCTCTGGAAAAATACCTGCATTTTCTTGAGGAAGCTCACAAGCGAGATCATCGCCGCCTGGGGAGGGAACTGGATCTGTTCAGCTTTAGTGATGAAGTCGGAGCCGGGATGGTCATTTATCATCCAAAAGGCGCCATCCTCCGTCACATTCTTGAGGCCTTCGAAAAACGTGAACATCTGCGTCGCGGATATCACCTTGTGATGGGGCCGACCTTGCTGAAAACCGAGCTGTGGAAGCGTTCCGGCCACTTCGATCATTACCGTGAGAACATGTACTTCACGGAAATCGAGGAGCAGTCGTACGGAATCAAACCCATGAACTGCCTGGCCCACATGCTCATTTACAAGTCGAAGATCAGGAGCTACCGTGACCTTCCTCTTCGTCTTTTTGAGCTGGGCACCGTGCATCGCCACGAGAAGTCCGGGGTTTTGCATGGGCTGCTGCGTGTCCGGCAGTTCACCCAGGATGATGCGCATATTCTCTGTATGCCCGAGCAGCTCCATAAGGAGATTCAAGACATCATCGATTTTGTGATCGAGGTGATGGGAATTTTCGGCTTCGCCTACGACATGGAGATCTCTACCCGCCCTGAGAAATCCATCGGTACCGAGCTCGATTGGGAACGGGCTACGAATGCTTTGATCAGTGCCCTTGAGGACAAAGGAATCCCTTACACCATGTGCGAGGGAGAAGGCGCCTTCTATGGCCCTAAAATCGATGTCAAATTACGTGACGCTCTGGATCGGCGGTGGCAGTGTGCCACGATCCAGTGCGATTTCACGCTGCCCGAACGCTTCGATCTGACTTACATTGGAGTTGATGGCCAACGTCATCGCCCGGTGATGGTGCACCGGGTAATCCTGGGCGCCATCGAACGGTTCCTGGGAGTGCTCATTGAGCACTTCGCGGGGGCTTTTCCGACTTGGTTAGCCCCAGTGCAGGCGGTGGTCGTAACGGTGTCCGATGCGCAATTGCCTTTCGCGAGGCAAACCTTCGAAAAAGTGAGAGACCTCGGCGTGCGGGTGGAACTTGACGATCGCAATGAGAAATTGGGCTATAAGATCCGCGAGGCGCAGGTTCAGAAGATCCCCTACATGCTGGTGATTGGAGACCGCGAAGTTGCGGGTGGTCATATCAGCCCAAGACGTCGCGACGGAACGCAACTGGAGACGATGACTCCCGAAAGTTTCGCGGCTTTGATTGAAAAGGAATGCCTGGATGCCACGAAGGGCAAAGTCGGGTTGGGAATAATCTAGGGGCTTTGGAGAGACGAGAGCACCGCTTGGAAAGGAGGTTGGAGTCCTGGAGAAACAGATTAATATCAACGAGAAAATTCGCGCCCCGGAAGTTCGCGTGATCGGGCAGGAAGGCCAGCAACTGGGGGTTTTGTCGTTGAAGAAGGCCCTGGAATTGGCTGCTCAGGATGAGTTGGATCTGGTCGAGGTGGCTCCGAATGCAGAGCCGCCGGTTTGCAAGATCATGGATTTTGGCAAGTTCAAATACCAGCAGAACAAACGGACTCAGGAGGCCAAGAAGAAACAAACCGTCATCCAGGTGAAAGAGGTCAAGGTCCGCCCGAAAACCGATGAACATGATCTGCAGGTCAAAGTTCGTCATATTAAACGCTTCCTGGGGCAAAAAGACAAGGCCAAGGTCACCATCCTCTTTCGGGGACGGGAGATCGCCTATACGGAACTGGGGATGAAGGTTTTGGAGCGGATCAGGGAAGAGCTCAAAGAAGACGCTGTTGTGGAACAATCGCCCAAGATGGAAGGCCGCAACATGGTCATGATTTTGGCTCCGAAGTAGAAGCGCTCAAACAAAAAAAACTTGACACTTCCCCCGGACGTCAATAAATTCCTCTTTTTCATTCGCAGTCGAGCCAAGTTGGGTCGTTTGCGGTTGCGTTAGATTCCAAGGCGCAGTAGCCCTGTCGATATCTGAATCGCACGGGTCGCGCCCCGAGGGTTTGTCCGTCTTCGCGCGAGAAGGCGTGAAGGGAACAAGGGGCGGGGCTCTGACATGAAACCTGAGACTCGTGCCTGATGTTATGGAGAATGAAATGCCCAAAATGAAGACCAACCGAGCGGCGGCGAAACGCTTTAAACGGACGGGAACGGGAAAGTTCGTACGAGCGAGAGCATTTAAGAGTCACATCCTGACCAAGAAAAATCGTCAGCGAAAACGTCGCCTCCGACAGACCACAGTTGTCGATGCCATTAATGTTAGAGCTCTGAAGCATATGCTTCCTTACCTTTAAGCGATGCTGTCAGGTTAGCGCCCTGCGGGTGATCGATGAAGAGAAACCTCACGCGAAGGCGCGAAGACGCAAAGAGAAAATAGAAACCTTATTTGATCTTTCTTTTCTTCGCATCTTCGCGGCTTCGCGTGAGAAAAATGCGAATTGCGGTACTGTCAAGTTAGGAGCAATGATTCATGCCGAGAGTAAATAAGGCGGTTAAATCACGCCAGCGTCGAAAGAAAGTCCTGGGTATGGCCAAGGGATACCGTGGCGGTCGGGGGAGTCTTTTCAGGACTGCCACCGAAACGGTAGATCGTGCCCTTAAGTTTGCTTATCGTGACCGCAAAGTGCGCAAGCGTACGTTCCGCGCCCTCTGGATCATGCGGATCAACGCGGCCGCACGGCTCCACGAGCTGAGCTATTCACGCTTCATGAACGGCCTGAAGAAGGCCAACGTTATCCTGGATAGAAAGGTCCTGGCTTCGCTGGCAGTGACTGATCCGCAAGCTTTCGCCAGGTTGGCCCAAATCGCAAAAGAAGCGGCCTAAGTATGGAAGAAGCTGTGCACAAACTCCTGGAGGCAGCGGTCAAAGAGATCGCGACTTCGGGAAGCAATCTGCAAGAGCTGGATAACCTTCGTATCCGCTACCTGGGGCGAAAGGGAGAACTGACGCAGCTCTTCAAGGAATTGGGTCGAGTTCCCGAAGGGGACCGCCCTGCGGCCGGCAAGCTGCTCAACGAACTCAAAGTCGAACTGGAAAACAGGCTTTCGGCCGCCGTTGAGGGAGCCAAACAGAGGCTGCTCGAAGGTCGCGAGCAGTTTGATGTGACCATTCCGGGGCGTCGGCCTCTGCGCGGGCGTTTGCACCCGGTTACCCAGATCTCTTTCGAAGTCTCAAAGATTTTCAACTCGCTGGGTTTTGAGATCGTGGAAGGACCGGAAGTCGAGCTGGATTATTATAATTTCGAGGCGCTGAATATCCCCAAAGATCATCCCGCTCGGGACATGCAGGATACCTTCTATATCTCCGATGATGTGGTCTTGCGCACCCATACTTCGCCCCTTCAAGTCCGGGTCATGGAAAAGCACCGTCCTCCGCTCCGCATCATCGCCCCTGGAAGGACCTATCGGTGTGATTCGGACGCCACCCACACCCCCATGTTTCACCAAGTCGAAGGTCTGATGGTCGGAGAGGATATTTCCTTTGGCAATCTGAAGGGGATTCTGACCATTTTTGTGCATCAGATGTTTGGTCCTGACGTTGCCTTGCGGTTCAGGCCCAGCTTCTTTCCTTTTACCGAGCCCAGCGCGGAAGTGGATATCGAGTGCGTGATGTGCCGCGGGCAGGGATGCCGCGTATGTTCTCAGACCGGATGGCTGGAAATCCTTGGGTCTGGAATGGTTGACCCGGAAGTCTTCAAGATGGTCGGATACGACCCTGACAAGGTGACCGGTTTTGCTTTTGGAATGGGAATCGAACGAATTGCCATGTTGAAATTTGGAATCGACGACCTGCGTCTTTTTTTTGAGAATGATCTTCGTTTTCTGCGGCAATTCTAGGCTTTTGTTCGGGGCATATTAATCCCATTCCGGCTGATTTGACTCTGATCCAGCAAGCCAAAATCCCCACGATCCGCTATCCTTAACCCATGACTCCAAGGCCAAGATCAGTTAAGATGAGGATGAGGTAACCAAAGATGATTGTCAGTGTTGAGTGGCTCCGGGATTATGTGGAAGTTTCTTTATCGGTCGAGGAATTAGCTCATCGCCTGACGATGGTGGGGCTTGAAGTAGAGGCTGTGCAGCGGCGCAATGCTTTCCTGGAGCGCGTAGTGACGGCGAAATTGGGCTCTGTTACGCGCCATCCCAACTCGGATCACCTGCACCTTTGCGAGGTGTCGGATGGTTCGACCAGCTACCATATCGTTTGCGGAGCGCCTAACGTCGAGGCAGGGAGCATCGTCCTGCTGGCCCTTCCCGGAGCGCGACTGGCAAGCGGGATGACGATTCAGGAAACGCAGATTCGTGGTCAGTTTTCTCAAGGGATGCTCTGTTCGCAGAAGGAACTGGGCCTGGGAGAAGATGCGAGCGGCATTTGGATGCTGCCTCAGACGACCCCCGTTGGCATTCCCGTTCGCGAGGCCCTGGGTATCGAGGATCACATCATCGATGTTGCCGTGACTCCGAATCGCAGTGATTGCCTCTCCATGCTCGGCATTGCCCGAGAGGTTGCCGCGATATGCGAAGCGCCTTTGCGCTATCCGGCTATCGCCTTTGCCGAAATGGATCCCGACATCCACACCCTCGGCTCGGTTACTCTTGACGACCCTGAAGGGTGCCCGCGTTATGCCGCGCGAATCGTTCAAGGCATAACCGTTGGCCCCTCTCCCAATTGGCTCCGCGACCGCCTGGAAGCGGTGGGGCTTCGCTCGATAAACAACATTGTGGATGTCACCAATTATGTCCTCATGGAAATGGGACAGCCGCTTCATGCGTTTGATTTCGACCGTCTGAGAGAACACCGCATTGTCGTCCGCAGAGCAGGGAACGGCGAGCGCTTCACGACCCTTGATGGAACGGAACGAACCCTTTTCGACGACACGTTGCTCATCTGCGATGGCGTGGGACCGGTGGCTATTGCGGGGATCATGGGCGGGCTGGACTCCGAGATCGCCCAGGACACTACGCGCGTGCTGATCGAGAGCGCCTATTTTGAGCCCCGAGGGATTCGCAGGAGCAGCAAGAAATTGGGACTCCGAACGGAGTCCAGTTACCGGTTTGAGCGTGGCGTTGACCCGGAAGGGGTTATTCGAGCCCTGGATCGAGCAGCGCAATTGATGCTGGAGGTCGGCGGGGGAGAGCTGGCCCGGGGGCGGATTGACGTCTATCCGCGTCCGATCACGGCGCCCACTCTGGTCCTCGATGTCGATCGCACCAACCGTTTCCTGGGGACCGATCTCACGGGAGCAGAAATAGGAGCGGTTCTTCGGCGCATCGAACTGGGGGTTGAAGCGCTTGATGACCATCGGCTCCAGGTGTCAGTGCCGTCCTTTCGCCCTGATATCACAAGGGCGGTCGATCTGGCAGAAGAAGTTGCGCGGCTCGTCGGCTATGACCGGGTGCCCGTAACCAGCCCTGTAGCATCCATCGAGGCGGAACTTGTTGATCCCCATTTGAACTTGCGACAGGAAATCAAGGGGGTTCTTCAGGGAGCAGGATTTTTCGAGGCGCTCAACTATTCATTTATTTCTCATGAATCCCTGAGCTTACTCGGATTGCATGAAGACGATCCAAGAATGAACCCGATCCGCGTCCTCAACCCCTTGAGTGAAGACCAGGGGGTCATGCGGACTACACTGGTTCCTGGCCTGCTTCAAACGGCTCGCTATAATTTCGACCATGGCAACGAAGACCTGCGGATGTTTGAGTTGAGCAAAGTTTTCCTGCCAAAAAAGGGAGATGTGTTGCCGGTTGAACCGCACTATCTTGCCGGGATCATGGCCGGCGCGCGGTTTCCTCAAACGCTCTATGGCGGGTTGGGGGAGGTCGAATATGCTGATCTCAAAGGGGTTGTGGAAGAGGTTTTGGAGCTTTCTCACTTGCAGGGAGTTGCCTTTCTTGCCGAGAACGTGCCGCCATATCTGGATCCCTTGCATGCTGCATCGATCTGCGTGGACGGGTCTCTTCTCGGAACCTTGGGAAGAGTGCACCCAAGAGTAGAGAATGCTTTCGATCTGAAAAAACCGGTTTATCTTTTCGAGCTCAATTTCGATCAAGTTTATCGACTCAGGCGTCAACATTCACTTTACCAGAGCCTTCCCAGGTTCCCTTCCGTATCGAGAGACATGGCGCTGGTCGTTGATGAGTCACTTCCCGTTCAAAGAATGATAGACTTTATCTGGGAGCTCCAAGAACCCATGCTGGAACAGATTGAGGTTTTCGACATCTATCGCAACCCTCAACTGAGCGAAGGGAAAAAGAGCATCGGATATCGGCTGGTTTATCGGTCGAGCGATCGCAGTCTAACCGATGCTGAAGTGAATGAGAGGCATGGCCGATTGGTGGAACGAGTGCTGAATAATTTTCACGGTATTCTGCGTTCATAGAGATGCCTATGGCTGCCAAAGAGAATCACCCGTCCGGAGAAAAGCAGGCTGAAAAAGTTGCTCCGTGCCAGGTCACCTTCATCGTTGATGATGAAGTGTTCAGCGGGACCTCGGTTGACTTCAACGATGGGGGCATGCTGGTGCTTTGTCTGCAACCCGCTCGACTCAACACCAAACTGAAGCTGGCTCTGAAGTTTCCCGGGTTCAAGAATCCCGTCAAGGTCAGTGGTGAAGTGGTCTGGACGAACATCTATGGTCCGGCTGATTCCTTGTCCCCAAGAGGGATGGGGGTTAAGTTTTTGAACCTCGACCGGGATATGGAAAGATTGCTGGGGGATTTGGCCAGGAGCTATGAATCATTGAGCAGCAACTGCGGCTGCTACTATACTTAGTGGCTAGTGGGTAGTGACTAGTGGGTAGCGAGTGGCCACTGATCACTAACCACTAATCACTAGTCACTAGTCGCAATTCGCTGACCACTGCAAGAAAGTAGACCTTGAAAACTGTTGAGACCCTCTTCATAGCAGTGGCGCTCGGTTGTGATGCTTTTGCCGTGGGTTTGGGTGTGGGCACGCGATTTTGTTCACCACGCCAGGTTTTTCGGCTCTCCTTCCACTTTGGTTTGTTTCAATTTCTGATGCCACTTCTCGGTTGTTTCATTGGTCAAAACGTTGTGGGGCTGGCTCGTGACTGGGGACCGTGGGTGGCCTTCGGACTGCTCCTCGTTATCGGCGCAAAAATGATTGTTGAGAGTCTGCGCAGTGATGAATCAAAGCCTGCCGAGGATTGCCCGGACCCCACCCGAGGCTTCAGCCTCGTTGCGCTGTCTCTGGCGACCAGTATGGATGCCCTCGGAGTGGGCTTCAGCCTCGGCATCCTGGGGCAGGGCTTGTTATTTTCCGCATTGATAATCGGGATCGTTGCCTGGTCCATGACGTGGATGGCCATGAAATTAGGGAATCAACTCTCGGCCAGATTTGGCCGGCGGATGGAAATGGCAGGTGGGTTAGTTCTTATTGCCATTGCCGTGAAGCTGGTCGTTTCTTAGGAGTTGGCCAGGAATAGATCATCTTTTACCACGAAATACACGAAACACGCGAAAGACCAGAAGTGATTTTTTCGTGTTTTTGGTGTGTTTCGTGGTTTGAAATAGGTTTAAGAAAGTTATTTTTCGATAGCCCCTTGGCTCATTTACCGGAAATCTCGCGGCGGTTTCAGTTGATGGCAAATCCGAAATCCGCCATCCGAAATCCGAAATCACCAACAATGGATTCAGCTTATGGCTGTTAGACTGGAAATAACCCTGAAGAAGCATCTCTTTGATGCCGAGGGAGCAAGCCTTTGCCGCAAAGTCTCCGACTATTTTGGATGGGATGCCGGGCAGGCTCGCGTTATTCATGTTCTCACGCTCGACACGGATCTTTCCCATGAGGAACTGGATGCCGTGCGGAACGAAATATTCACCAATCCCGTGACCCAGGAATCCGGTTTCAAGCCGCTGGCTGGCGGCTTCGATTGGGCCATCTGGGTGGGGTATCGGCCGGGAGTGAGGGATACCGCTGGGAGTGTTGCCATCGAGGCCATTTCTGACTATCTGGGAAGACCCATGAGACCGGGTGAAGCGGCCTACACTTCCAAGCTTATTACGCTCAGCAATACCGCTCTTGATCGCAAGCAGATCGAGACCATTGCGCGAGAGTTGCTTGCGAACGATATCATCCAGCAGTGGCGGGTCTATTCCGGAGCGGAATGGGACGCAGAAACAGGAATCGGGCTCATTCTGCCCAAGGTCGTGTTGGCTCATACCCCTGCGGTGGCTGAAATGCCGATTGCCTCTGACGACGATCTGATGGCGCTCAGCGACGAACGCAATCTGGCTCTCAACCCTCAGGATGTCCCCGTCATCAGACAATACTTCCTGCGGTCGGAAGTACTCGAAGCACGTCATGGCATAGGTCTCTCGCTTCCCACCGATGTTGAGCTGGAGGCGATCTCCCAGGCTCGAAGCGACCACTGCAACCACAATACCTTCCGCGGAAAATTTCATTACCTTGACCTCGGGACCGGCGAACGGGAGGTCATAGACAGCCTTTTCAAGACCTGTATCGAAGCGCCGACCCTGGCGATCATGAAAGAAAAGGGATGGGTGATTTCGGTTCTCTGGGACAACGCGGGGGTTGCCCGTTTCGATGAGAACCACAACTATTCGATCACCGGCGAGACTCACAATAGCCCCTCTAACATGGAAGCGTACGGCGGAGCGCTGACCGGGATCGTCGGGATCTACCGGGACATCATGGGAACCGGTAAGGGCGCTCGCCTGCTTGCCGGTTTGTATGGATACTGTGTGGGTCCGCGAGATTATGCAGGACCGTTGCGTCCGCACCTCCATCCACGGCGATTGCTGGATGGCGTGGTTGAAGGCGTCAAAGACGGCGGCAACAAGCACGGAGTCCCAACGCCTTTTGGCAGTCTTTTCTTCCATGAATCCTATCTCGGCAAGTGCCTGGTTTTCGTCGCCGCGCTCGGCATCATGCCGCGGGAAATTCTGGGCGAGCCCAGCGATCAAAAATGTCCCGAACCCGGTGACTTGATCATCATGTGCGGGGGCCGAGTCGGGAAAGATGGCATTCACGGCGTGACGGCTTCAAGCGAAATCTACTCGGAAACCACGCCCGCCGGCCACGTCCAAATCGGCGACCCCTACACCCAAAAGAAGATGCATGATTTCCTGTTGGAAGCCCGTGATGAAGGGCTTATCTCCTTCATTACCGACAACGGCGGCGGCGGGCTCTC
>JADGQM010000291.1 GCA_017881795.1 Syntrophobacteraceae bacterium | reverse complement strand
ACGCATTACCTCAAGATCGTATCAAAGCGGCGCTGGCTGGTATTGAGCGTTGTGCTCGTCGTTACCCTTTCCACTCTTATTGTGGTTTCTGCCATGCAACCCCTGTTTTCCACCTCATCTAAGGTGCTCATTGAGAAGAACCAGCACGCTTATGTAGGGCAGCCCGTATACGCGTACTATGACATGCCCGGCTATATCGAAACACAGCTTCTACTCTTCCAGACGGAGGATTTTCTCCAACGGGTTGCGAACGAGTTGAACCATAAGTCCGAGTCAAAAGCTGACTTGGAGAAAGGCGATAGCGGCGCGCCATACAACAACGAGCCTTATCACGCGCTTCTTTCCGGCGTTCGCACCCTTACCGGGCTCTTTCGGGAAAACCTCAATCCCTTTGATACTACCCCCAAAGCGGACAAACAGGAAAAGGGTCCCCGGGACCAGAATTCCGGCAATAAACCGGTCTACAGTGCTCAGCAGGTAGCCCGCGGCCTGAGCTTCAGGCTCATACCCAGGACTAATATCATTGAAATATCCGTCACCCTTCCTGATCCCTACGAAGCGGCCCTGATCGCGAACACGGTGGCCGAGGTCTTTCTCAAAGACCGTTTAAATCGCCGCCTGGGAGGGGTTCAGGAGGCAATTCAGTGGTTGCAGAAGGAACTGAAAGAGGAACAGGTGGATCTCGATAGATCGCGCATCGAGCTCTACGAATTCATGAACAAGTTCGGAATCTTGGGCATCGATGAAAGGCGCAGCACCAAGCTCGATGAAGAAGTGAAGCTGATGGCTGAAAAGGTCAGGGGGGCAAAGGAAAGCACGACTACGCTCGAACTGAGGTATAAGCAAATCGTCAGCCTTGCCGCATCGCCCAATCTCATTGACACCATACCCGAGGCCATGACCAACAAAGTGCTCAGCGACCTCCGCACGCAGGAGATTCAACTGGAGCAGGAAGCCATTAAACTTGCCTCCACTTACGGAAGCAACCACCCCAAGATAATGGCCCTGGAGCGCCAGATTGCGAGCCTCCGTAATGCAAAAAACCAGGAGATTCAGAAGATCGTCAATTCTCTAAAGTACCAGTATGAGGCTGCGCGGTTGCAGGAACAGTCGATTACGCAGGCCAGGGACGGCCTTCAGAATGAGCTCGAAGATCTCCAGAAACGCACCGTAAGGTACTTTACTCTCAAGAGGGAAGTGGAAAGTAATGAGAAGGTTTACGACGTCGTCCTGAATCGGCTCAAGGAAACCAGTCTGACGGAAGAATTTTCGAAGAGTCCCAATGCCACGATCATTCAGCGTGCGTGGGTACCCACGACGCCGAGCAGTCCGGATGTGCAAAAAGGTATCTTCAAGGGTGTTTCTCTGGCGCTGGCGTTGGGTATCGGTCTGGCGCTTCTGTTGGAATACCTGGACAACACCGTTAGAAAGCCTGAACAGATCGAGCATACCCTTGGTCTCACCTACCTTGGTGCGGTCCCGAATATTTCCCTTAACGGGCGCTCGAAGGAAGCCGGTGAAGGGGCTGTGCTAGCCCTCGATAGTCCTCAGTCGATGGGGGCCGAAGCCTACCGCGCCCTGCGCACGAGCATCCTGCTCTCCTCGGCTGATGTTATTCCGCAGGTGCTGCTGGTCACAAGCCCGGGGAAAGGCGAAGGGAAATCGATGACTGCCGCCAACCTTGCCACCGTCCTGGCGCAGGCTGGTAATCGCGTTTTGCTTATGGATTGCGACCTTCGCCGTCCCAAGGTGCACGCGAATTTCGGGTTTGCCAGAGAACCGGGATTGTCCGGCATGCTGGTTGGCAAGAAACTGGACCCTATGGAATATATCCACAAAATACCCGACACCAACCTTGATATCCTTACGTGTGGGGCGATCCCGCCAAACCCGTCGGAATTGCTTGGATCCAAGCGCATGCATACCTTTCTGGAAACCTTGCGCCAGGAGTATGATCGCATCATCATCGATTCCCCTCCGCTGCTGGTAGCGACCGACGCCGGCGTATTGACCTCCATCGTTGACGGCACGGTCCTCGTTTTGAAAGCCGGAACCACCACCCGTCAGGCGGCCCGGCGCGCGGTCAAACTCATGGCGGATCTCAATGCCAAAATCACCGGCGCCGTGCTGAATAAGATCACGATTGGCAAGAATGGGTATTACTATTACGACTACTACTATTACCTGTATGGCAGCTACTACGGAGAAGAGGAGCACGACAAGAAAGGAGGTTGGCGAAAAAACAGAAAGCATAAGAAAAGCATTGCAACGGATGAAGCATCGACGTAATGTCAGGAGTGTAAATGAGTGAGCGGTTGTTGTGCGTTTTGAATGTTCTCATATGGAGGGAGGAAAAATCATGAGGAGATGTTTGGGATTTTTGGTTGGTGTTTTTTTGAGTACGTTTCTCATCTCAGGATCTGCTTTGGCTGTCGGCTCCTTCACCTTTGAGGGACCCGCCGGTCCCGTGGTGGTTGGCCAGCAGTTCACCGTTAATGTCTATTTGAACGTTACTGGCGGCCCACCAACACAAGTATGCGGCTACCAGTATTGTGTAAACTATGACCAAAGCCTCGTTAGCATGGTGCCTGTAGACCTGCCCTGTACGACAACCCCCACCGATCCAGCATGTGATCCTCCGCCCGAATTGTGCATCGCCCTTCCACCGGCAGATGGGGGCTTTTTCAGAGATACAGTCGCCTACCAAGGTTACAGAACTTGTTCAGACGACTGCACAGCTCCTTATTCTCCTGTGGCCAGGAACTGTTCTTTGGATAGTTCACTCCCACATTGCGATCCAGCGAACATCTTTTATGCGGACCAGGCCGGTCTCACCTTCGTTGGACCGGGGTTTGCCTACCCTTGCGCGCATGGGGTCCCCTTCCCCGGCCGAGAGCTCGTTTCGACTTATACTTTCCAGGCAAAGGAAAAAATTGGGTGCTTTCAGTTCGTTTCAAATCCAGTGTGTGTCAGTGAGGTCACAGACTGTGATACTGGTGCCGCGGATAATATGACGATCGACAACAGTCCCGGTCAAATCTGCATCGTTGGAAGGCCGCCCAGTGTGCCGGCGTTGTCGAGTCACGGGACAGTCGTTTTGGCCCTCATCCTTGCCGGATCTTTGATCTTCCTGATGAGGAAATACAGTGGAACAAAAAGGAGCAAATCATGAAGAGCAATCCTATCCTGTTGACCGTTCTTTTGGTTTCGTTGTTTTGCCTTACTCTGGCCGGTGGCATGCTTTACACACAACCTGCACAGGCACAAGAGTGTCCCGCCGACTGTAAGAAACTAAACCTTGACCTTAATAAAGACGGATTCATAACGGTTACAGACACCTTCGTCTTAGAGAAGTGCATCAAGTCAAACTGCAACGATCTGGCGCTGGACGTCAATGGGGACCATGTGGTCGACCAGACTGATTACCAAATTCTCACGCAGTGCTTAAAAGACGGCTGCAGCAAGACCGAATAGTGTGCGCACTGCAAGGAGAACAAGGAAATGACAAAGTCTCGTATCTTTATCATGTTGGGGGTTTGCTTTTGCGTTCTGTGTATGGGAGGCCTTGTTTCTCAGGTAAACGAGGCCGCTGCCCAGGTTAGCCAGTGCAAGAGCCCCTTTGATCCCAACAACTATAAGACCTGCGCTGATTGCCTGCCACCCTGCCACCCCGATGTTACTAACCCCGGTGGTAAAGTTACCGTGGCGGATTCACAAGCTATTCTCAAATGCTCGAAAACCCCGACCTGCAAGGGGCCCGCTCCCAATCTTCAAACAAAGTATGACCTGAATGGTGATGGAGTTGTCAATAATACAGACTACAATATCGCCGTTAGATGCCTCGGCTGTAGCGAGACATCCAGCCCCTTTCAGTAATAGGGAGTTAGGAGCTGGGTTGCACCAGCGTCAACTTCGGTTATACTGCCAAGCGTGATACGAGGACCTGTCGGGATTAATTGCCCGGCAGGTCTTTTTGTCTTTGCCACAGGAAAAAGTCTGCCGCCCTCTGGCGAACACTGGAACCGTAAGGGTGCAGTTCCAGGGCTATGTTGTAACATTGCGCTGTCAGGCCAGGCAGTTTCCCTTCCCACCCCTCACCGCTCTGGAGCTTCTCCCGGAGATGATCTGCCCATTCAAACCAGAATTGACTTGATGCAGGTGAGCAGGTGAGAGCTCTGGCATAAGCCCAGTCCCTAAGAGATTCACGGCCGACGCGCTTGCCTTCCCAATAAGGGATGGTGTTCGGATCGATGGGGGATTGGTCCAAACCGACAGCAGCCTCTTCTTTGGGGATATCCTTTGAATCTCCTAAATCCTCGAACATCGCCAGGCTCAACCAATATTCACCATTCAGCGGATTCAGCTGCAAGGCCCTCTGCAGTTTGGAAGCACTCATCTTGTACTCTCTTCGGCTCACGGTATCGATCTCTGTCGGACAATCATGTTGAGCCAGAGCATAGCGACCGGTTTGCACCGACAGCCAAACGCTCACGATCGCCCCAATCAGCAGGCTAAATCCTGCCAGCAAGCGAATCCCCTGTGGGAAAAGCCCAGCCCGATGTTGTCTCGTGTTCCTCTCAAAGTCTTCGTCCAACGTGACCAGCGCCAGCGATGCCAGGAGGACCAGGAAAATGGCGTTGACAGGTATGCGCAGGCCAAAATCAAAGAATGCATGGATTCCTGTCCCGACCATTGCACTGATCGCGGCGAGCCCAAAGCCAAATCCCCAGGGCCCTCTCGCCTGCCACCAGCGGCAGACCATCGCGACGAAAACCGAACCCATTGCCAGGATAAATAGAACCCCACCAATCCAACCCGTCTCGATCGCCAATTGCAGCCAATCGTTGTGGATGTAGGGAAGATATGAACGCTCAGAGTCCTGGGGCACGGTGATCGAATAGACTACTTCAAAGGACCCCAGGCCAGACCCAAACAAAGGAAATTTACGCCAGAGCTCAAGACCTGCACGATAGAACTGGACGCGGAGGTTATCGTCAAGCTGGAGCAAGTCTTTTCTGGTATCTTCAAGTCTTTGCAGAAGGGGGTCGGCACCTACCACCTGGATATAGTAGCCGACGAGCACTGCCGGCGGAATCATGAGCAGAAGGAAAACCGGTCTCCTGGTCTTGAGAAAGAGCAGCAGGAAACAAAAGGCCATGGATACCGCAAAACCGATGACCGCCCCGCGCGACAGGGTGTAGAGCAGCACCACCACCATCACTGCCATGAGGAAAAGCAGCAGAAATGCCTTGGGGACATAGGACTCTTCCGCGCTGAGAATACTCACCCAGCGCTGCAAACGACTCCGGCCCTCAGTTGGTGGTAATTTTTTGAGGAAGACGGTCAAATAACCGAAGGTCAGATAAATCGCCATGAGCAGATAGCTCCCAAAGTGGTCAGGGTTGACCAGGGTTGCCGAAACTCTGGCCCCCGAGTCAAGCGGATTCTTCCATCCCGCGATCTTTGGGGAGACATAAAACAAGCTCAATAGA
>JADGQM010000290.1 GCA_017881795.1 Syntrophobacteraceae bacterium | reverse complement strand
GCCACAGCTGTCGAGGCTGCATTCTTTATCCAGCCGGCGGCAGCCTTCGTGGCAAAACCGAGCAGGGTCACCTTGATTAAGCCGGGGCCGGCGGCTCGGGCAAGCAGGCCACCGAGTGAGTCGCGAACTTCGTCGGCAACGGAATCCATGATTCGCTCCATGGGAGTGGTGCGTGTTGTGAACATCTTTGAGGCAAGATAGCCAAGGCCGGCGGCAGCCCCCAGCGCCCAGTAGGGAGAGTCCTTCACATATCCGCGCCAATCCAGTTTCTCTTGGATACGCTCGTCGATTTTATCGACTGTCTGGGAAATGTTCTCTTCTCCCTTAGCTATATCCCGACGTATATCTTCGCTACTGCGCTCGACATCCGCTTCCCTTGTGTTACTTGGATATTCTCTTTCAGCCATTCCTTGTCCTCCTTTTCAGTGTGTACATTGCCTTCCATGTGTTAAGGAATCATTTCTTCAATTGCTTGGTGCCAATGAAGGCAATGATGACACCGATTAAAGCAAGCGCCGCTCCGGTGACAAGCGCCGCAATGGCGGGGGCCATATAAGAAGCGAGCTCGATGATCAATGCAGCGCAAAGACACATGAATGCGGCAAAACTGATGACCGCTCCTGTCGCGACTATTAAGACTCCGCTGCGAGCAGCCCTCGCTTTTTCGCGAATTCCCTGGATCACGAGCTCAATTTCGTCGTGAACCACCGCGGCTGAGTTGTTGGCAAGCTGTCCCAACAGTTCAGTGAAGGATTCGCGTTGTGTTGTAGGGTCCTTGCTTACCACTTTGCTGTTCATTGGGAAAAACCGCCTCCTTACCTGCGTCGCAAAAAGGCTCCGATAACCAGGCCGACGGCTCCTGCTATCAAGAGGCTACGCCCCGGGCTCTGCCTGACATATTCTCGGACCCTGGCATCTGCCTGCCCATAGTCGAATTGCCGAACGTACTCGGCTGATTGATCCAGCCACTCGGATGCCTGCCTTCCGTACTGAGCTATGCCGGATTGCGGGTCCTGATCTGCCGCTTTTTCGCCTAGAGCCTCAGCAACATTATGTACCTTATCGGCAATAATATTTTTGACGTTCTCGAAGCCGGTTGACTTTTCCGAACCTTGGAGCTCGACCGCGGTTTCTCCAGTTTTATCAACTACCCAATTGTTTATTCCCATAGTTCACCTCATAAAAAGGTACATGGCGATGAGGTTGAGCTTGTGCTCCGTGGCACGGAATTCGAAGGCTTCCCAAGGCATGGCAAACAGCTTGTTCCCCATGCCCGGAAGCCGCCGATGGAAAGCACCACGTAAACCAAGCGGCAATCTTCGGCTTCGATCACCAGTTCGTGGATCTTGCCCGGATTCCCATCCTGGCGATTGACCACCGCCTCGGGTCTGAGCGCCTAACGGCCCCGCCTCGTCCAGTAGTATCCGCCGCCCCCACCGAAGAGCAAAACCAATACGACTATTATCAGGATAGTTTCCATTTCATCACCTCCTCTCTGATCTCTGTAACTATTAGATTACGGCAAGTTCTATGCCAGGCGGGTTGACAAACGCCACCACTTCATTTTTATAAATATAACTAAACACTTAAGGCAGGACGTTTCCCGCGAAAGTTGATGGACTTGGATCTGGGAACTGTTGCATGCAACAGAAACGTTGCGTTTCATCGATGCCGCATGTTGCACTTCTTCTATTCCATAGGGGATTGAGGAATTGAGGAATTGAGGGTTTGGGGAATTCTTGCGGCGCAAGGTAGAGATTGTCCTGGTTTGGCGAATCCAATCCCTGAATTCCTCAATCCTGAATTGTTAATTCAGCAACATTGTGTGCCGGTCAAGGGTCGGAAAGAAAGGGTGTGTTGCGTGCAACATCTCTGTTGCACGCAACACACCTTCAATTAAAACTGGTATCTTCAATGGCACTCACGACGCGTCGTAACTGTCTGTGGTTATTATCAAACATTGAAATGCAGCAACTCTCCCTGTGTTAGGCATAAAGCTTGCTTAAATGTAGTCATGTGCCCGAGAATCGGTCTGACGTGTGTGTCGTCCGAAAAGAAAGGGAACGGGATACCGGGCTTGTCCATTTAAGCGAGTCTACTTGATTGGAGGAAACATCATGAAGCCGAGCACAAAAGATAAAATCGTAGGTGAGAAAGACACGATCAAAGGAAAGGTCAAAGAAGGTATCGGAGCGCTTACAGGCAACCCCGACCTCGAAGAAGAGGGAAAGGACGATCAGGTGAAAGGCGCGGTGCGGAAAAAGGTTGGCGAAATCAAGAAGGTCTTCAACCAATAGCCTTCTGCCGCTTCCTGGCGTTCTCGTATGGGTGGGCTTGGCTGTGGCCTTTCATGGCGCACAAGTCGGTCGAGAATAATCCGATCGGCAAATAAGCACTCTTTTGAAGTGGCATGCCATGGGTACCTTTGTCGTTTGTGCTGGCCGGGTGGATTGTAAGACTCGGCCAGCCGGAAGAACAATTAGGGGAGGAAGCTATGAAGAAAGAAATGAAAGAACTTCAAGAGCTTAAAGGGATAGGGGAAGTCCTGTCGCGGCGATTAATCGAAGCCAGCTATAACACGATTGCCAAGGTTGCTGCTGCGGAAGAGCACGGGTTAAAGAGAATACCGGGCATGAACCCGCAAAAGGTACAGTCGATCCTGGCCCAAGCAAAAGGGATGACGGCTGAAGCTGAGAAAAATCGACCCAAGACGTGGAAGCACTGAAGCAGCGGTTCACCGCCGGACCCTTTTCTGGGTCTGCATCATGTCGGCAAAGGAGCAGCAAAGGCCACAATCATGAGCATTTCCTCCTATTGAGAAGGCGGAGAAGAGGGGATTGCTTTTTCTTCATCTACTGAATATTTTTCTTGTGCTAAGATGTCTGTGTTTACTCGTTGAGATTTGGGAGTCTGCGTCGCTCTTCGAGAGAGCTTCCCGGCATCCGGTAGTAAAAACAGTTCCCGATCTCTTTCGGTCGCAATGGCCGGCTTCCGACCTCGTGAGAACGTGAGTGACGGGGTGGGTGTCAGCATTGCGGAAATCACGGCATTGAAGCAACTGGAAATATCGCTGAGGGAGAACGAGGAGCGCTTGAAGGTCCTCCTGAGCCGGGATAATCCGGAGGTGCGAACATGACAAAGGATAAACCAAACTCGCCGGGCTTTTCCGAACTGCGCCGCGAGGCGGAAGATCGGTTCGCGGCGCAACCGCGGGAGAGCGGTCAGCCCTCGGGTTACGTTGAAAAATTGTTGCACGAATTACAGGTTCACCAGATTGAGCTCGAACTACAGAATCAGGAACTTCGCAACACCCAGGTGCAACTTCAAGAATCCCTCAAGCAGTACTCGGACCTCTATGACTTTGCGCCGGTGGGATATTTTACCCTTGGCAAGGACGGCCTGATTCTGGAAGTCAACCTTACCGGCTCCGCTCTGTTGACGGCCGACAGGTCTTCTTTGATCGGAAACCGTTTTCAGAGTTTTCTTGTGGAAGAATACGCAGACGCGTTTTATTTCCATGAGCGAGCGGTCTTCAAGTCCGGAACGAAACAGAGATGCGAGATCAAGCTCAGGAAATCAGATGGCGCCACGTTTGACGCCCAACTGGAAAGTCTGGCCGTAGAGAACCGGGACGGGGCGGTAGCCCGGTGCCGCACCATCGTTTTCGACATCACCGAGCGCAAACAGGCCGAGCAGGGGCTACACCAGATTGTGGAGCACGAGAGGGAGCGGGCGGAGGAGTTAGATGCCTTGTTGCAGGCCGTGCCCTCGTATGTGTGGATCGCGCATGACCCGGAATGCCTGCACATCACCGGCAACCGCGCGGCAGACGAATTTCTGCGCCTGCCCTACGGCGCTGAAGCCTCGCTGACCGCACCCGAAAAGGTTCGGCCAAGGCACTTCAAGCTGTTTAAGGATGGACGCGAGATGAGGGGCGACGAGTTGCCCGTGCAGCAGGCGGCGCGCGGTATGGTGGTGAAGGATTTCGAATATAATGTCGCGTTCTCCGACGGTACGATATGTCACATACTGGGCAACGCCATGCCGCTGCTTGACAAACAAGGCCGGCCGCGTGGGTCCGTCGCCGCATTCGTGGACATCACCGAGCGGAAAAATATGGAGGATGTCATTCGCCATGCGCACGGCCAGTTGGAAGAACTTGTTCGAGAACGAACCACGGAACTGGTGCGAGCCAATGCGCAATTGAGTCAAGAAATCGTAGAGCGGCAGCAGAGTGAAACTGTCCTGCTGGTGGAACGTGACAACTTCCGAAAACTCTCACAGGAATTTCATACTCTTCTGAATGCTATCAGTGACACTTTAGTCCTGTTCTCGTCTGACATGGAAATATTGTGGACAAACTGTGGGAATACTCACCGGTTGAATGAGGCGCCATCTGAGATGGTAAGGCAATACTGTCATGAATTATTGCATGATCTGTCTGCTCCCTCTGAGGACTCTCCGGTAACACGGTGTTTCAATACCGGGGAAAAGGAAGGTTCGGTGGTAACCCACAATGGCGCCATACTGGACATAAGGGCGTTTCCAATCAAAGAGGGTGACGGGGTCAGCAGCGTGATCCTGCTGGCCAGTGACATTAGCGAAAAGATGGCATTGCAGGCGGAAGCCATGCAGGCATGTCATTTGGCATCCTTAGGGGAACTGGCCGCCGGAATTGCCCATGAGATCAATAATCCCATCATGGGTATCATAAACTATGGTCAGATATTGATAAACGAGTGCAGCGCTGAGAGCATGGAAAATGACGTTGGCAAGCGAGTCGTGAAGGAAGGAGAGCGTATTGGCCGCATCGTCAAGACTCTGCTCTCCTACGCTCGCGATGATGAGCGAGAGAGAAGAAAAGCAGCGTCCGTTCCTGCAATACTTGAAGAATCAATCATTTTAACCCAGGCGCAAATACGAAAGGAGGGCATTGATCTAAAGATAAATTTTCTTGACGACCTTCCTGAAGTGGATGTCAACTTCCAGCAGATCCAGCAGAGTTTTATAAATATTATCAGCAACGCGCGCTATGCGTTAAACGAGAAGTTTCCGAGGAGGCATAAGAATAAACTCCTCGAAATCACCGGCGAGAAAGTGATCATCAGCGATCGCCCGTATGTGCGCATCGTGTTTCATGATCACGGTATCGGAATTTCCTCCCATGAGCTACCCCTGCTGACCAAGGCATTCTTTTCCACAAAGCCTTTTGGGAAAGGAACCGGCCTGGGGTTGAACATCACTGATAAGATCATCACAGATCACGGGGGGTTCCTCAGTTTTGAGAGTCTCAAAGGAGAATCTACCAGGGTGATAATTGACCTGCCTGCTAAGGTGAACGAATGAATGCCAAGATCCTTGTAATTGACGATGAAGAAGCGATCAGGTTTACCTTCGAAAGGTTCCTCAAGGCCGAGGGGCATGTCGTAGCGACTGCTGAAAGCTGCAGCGAAGCCTGGACTCGAATAAACGAGATGAGCTTTGATCTGATCTTTGCAGACATCATCCTGG
>JADGQM010000289.1 GCA_017881795.1 Syntrophobacteraceae bacterium | reverse complement strand
TGTCGCTGTGGCCTGATAGCCGCGCGCACGAAACGGCGCTCATCCTGTACACCCTGGGCGTTGCGCATGGCGACCGGAGAAAATCAGTTTCGGTGGAAGACATTGAGAAGTCCATCGTCTACTTCGAACAGGCCCTAATGATCTGGAAAAGAGAAGCCGTTCCGACCAATTGGGCAATGTCGATGTTTGCCTTGGGGAGCGCATACCTCGCTCGCACTCTGGGAGACCCTATCGAGAGCAAGGAAAAGGCCATCGCATGTCTCGAACAAACCTTGTCCGTATGGACCCGGGAGACTGCTCCCATGGAGTGGGCGAGGACGTTGTACGAATTAGGGAACGTCTACAATGAGCGCATCGAAGGAGATCCGGCAGAAAACAGGGAAAAGGCCATCGCTTTGCTCGATCAGGCCCTTTCGGTTCGGACCGTCGATGCTTCCCCCACGGCATGGGCGATGACCGTGTATGCGCTGGGGAACGCTTATATGGTGCGCATCGTGGGGAATCCCGCCGCGAATATGGAGGAGGGCGTCCGTCGTTACCGGCAGGCTTTGACCGTCTGGACGAGAGAAAATGCTCCGGGCTTTTGGGCGTTGGCCATGAACGCCCTTGGCACCGCCTTGACCGTTCGCATCCAGGGAGATCCGGCAGAGAATCAGGAAGAAGCCATCCGCTGCCTGAGTCAGGCTCTCTCGGCCAGGACGAGAGAAGCCGCACCCCTGGACTGGGCGCAGACCCTGTATGCACTGGGAAACGCATACGCCAGACGTATCAGGGAAAACCCTTCGGATAACCTGGAACAGGCCATTTATTGTTTCACCGAAGCGCTTTCGGTCTGGAGGAAAGAGCTCACGCCAATGGATTGGGCAATGACTCGCTATGCCCTGGCCAATGCCTATCGCCGACGCATCTCAGAGAACCCGGCGGAAAACATCGAAAAGGCCATTGCGTTCCTTGACGAAGTGCTGGCGGTATGGAGGAAAGAGGTTAACCCGGTGAATTGGGCCACCACCATCTTTGTGCTCGGGAATGCCTACGCCGAGCGTCATGTCGGAAACCCCGCCGACAATATCGAAAAGAGTATCGCCTGCATCAATCAGGCCCTGTCGGTGTGGACCAGGGATGCCCTTCCCATGAGCTGGGCAATGGCCATGAATATCCTCGGTCAGGCATACGGAGTCCGCATCAGGGGAGATCTCGGCGAGAACCGCGAAAAGGCCATCGCTTATCTGAACGAGGCGCTTACGGTATGGACAAAGGAAGTCGTTCCCCGGGACTGGGCCCATACCATGGACGCCCTCGGCCAGGCATACTCGCAACGGACCAAAGGACATCCCGAGGCCAACTGGGAAAAGGCCATTGAATGCTACAAACAGGCCCTCTCGGTCAGAAAAAAAGAGGTTGTTCCTCGGGAATGGGCCCAGACCATGCATGCACTGGGCAAGGCGTACCGGGACCGAAGCGGGGAAGACGCCGTCGCTGATAACAAAAGGGCCGCTGCCTGCTTCGAAGAGGTCCTGGAGGTGAGAAAGAAGGCTATCGTTCCCATGGATTGGGCGGCGACCATGGCCGAACTGGGAGCGGCATACGCCGCTTCTGCCAATGAGGACCACACAGCAGGGCAAGAAGAAGCCATCGACTGCCTTAACCAGGTCCTTTCCGTATGGACCCGGGATATTGTTCCCATGAAGTGGGCCGAAATCCAGTATCGCCTGGGCAACATCCACGCGGAAAGGAAGACGGGGACACAGCTCGACAATTACCTGGAAGCCGTGCGCTGCTACCGGGCCGCACTCTCCGTGGTGGCTGCGGAGACTCGCCCGCGGCTCTACTATCTTGCCCGGTACGGTCTCGGGTTTTCACTCCTGCACCAGGCCAGGCTGCAGAATGACGGGGAGTTGCTGCAGGAATCAATCGAGGCAATGGCCGAAGCCTTGAAGCTCGTTTCTGCCACCCATATCGAAATAGCGGACCCGAAAGCCCGCAGGGACTATCTCCGGCGCTCGGTCAGTCTCTTCGACGTCGGGGTCCAACTCATGCTCGAAGAGCGCTGCTATGCCGAGGCTTTGTACTGGCTCGAGCGGATGCGCTCCCGCGATCTTCTGGAGGATCTCAATCTGGAGCAGGTGAGCCCGCGAAATGAGCAGGCCGTTGAGCCCGTCCGGAAGTATTGGGAGCTCTGCCATGAGCTGCGCGGGTTGCGAGCCTCTTTGGCCATGGACAGGGAGGATACCACAACGCCGGGCGGCCCCCGCAGCAATCTCCTGCAACAGGAGTTGTACACGACGCTGAAAGACCACCTGAGCCGACAGCAGGAGCTTCTCGATGAGTTAACCCTTCTTGATCCCGATTACGTCAGCCTCATTCAGCCCGAGCCCCTGACGGAAGCGGAGCTTTTCGAGCTCTTATCGCAAACGGGCAGTGCCTCGGTGGAATGCTTTTTTCGTCGTGAGTCTGCCGACCTCCACTTCCTGATTGCTTACCCGACCGACTCGGGAATCGCCTATGAGCACATCCTCAAAGATCTCAAGCCAATTCTTCTGGAGGAAGCTCTCGGCAGCTTCGTAGGCTCGTTTGGGAAAGGTGGAGCATCCATCCTTCCCAGTCTCGATGCCCTGCTGGAGGTGACGGGGCAGTTGATGCAACCGGTGGCCGCGTATCTGAGGAAGCTCAGGACCCGTCGGATTTACCTATCTCCCCATGCTTTTCTGCATGCCTTCCCGCTGCACGCCGCCATCTTGCCGGACACGAAGAGGTTCTTCATCGAGGAGGTTGAGGTGTGCTATACTCCTTCCCTCACGCTCAGCTACCGGCTCTTTTGCTCGGAAACATGCGCGGGGAAGAAGGCCGTGGCGCTCTTTTATGCGCCTTCCGATCGGCATCTCTCTTACGGAGAACAGGAATTTCAATATCTGTTCGATATATACGGCGCAGACCAGGTGGTCCCGCTCGAGGGCGGCGAGGCCACACTCAAAGGTCTGGTCGCTGCTTCAGAGTCGATGCGAAGAGAGCTTTCCCTCGTCGAGCTTATCTGTCATGGAAAGAGGACTGCGGAAGGTATTTCCCTCCAGCTCGCCAATGGCGACGTGTCTCATGTGGAGATGATGCGGGAATTGAATTTCGGCGGTCTGCCCCTGGCGGTCCTCGCCGCCTGCGAGACGGGAAGGAGCGATGAGTGGAATCAGCGCTACGAGGAGTATGTGGCCCTCGACGGAGTGTTCCTCCAGATGGGAGCCCGGGGAGTGGTCAGTAGTTTTTATCCGCTCAATGACCAGGGTGCTTTTGAAGTGATGAAGGCGTTTCATCGGCAGATGAAAGACGGCGTGCAGCCGGTTAAGGCCCTCCATGAAGCGCAGCGGAAGGTGCTTAAGGAAGGATTCTCCGTCGCTGACACCTCCGGCACCAGGGGCAGAATGCCGGAGCATGAAGCCTCACCACCGGGTCCTGCCGCGCACCCGTATTATTGGGCCTTCCTGAAATACAGTGGTACGTTTTAAGCACGAGGGCAGGCGGCATGCGGAGCACATTTGGCATTAAGCTGATCGGCCAGGGGGTGCCGGGAAGTTGGCGCGAGCCGAGCTCAGCGAGGCTTGAGGCAAGGGTCGCCACACCATGCTGAAGAACCTATGGGCACTGTTACTGGTCGTTCCAATTCTCCTCATCACATTCTCCTGCGCCAAACCGGAGCGTTCTGCTCCTGAGACCGGACGTGAAAACGAGAATGTTCTCAGGATCGATAGTCAGGCTCCGTTTGGCTCTCTAGACCCTGTAAAAGGAGGGGAATCCGCTTCTTCATGTATTTTCCCGCTGCTTTACAGTTATCTCTTTGTTCCTGATGAAGATGGGCAACTGGAACAGGATCTGGCGATTCGATGGGACTATGATGCCGCCGGTTTCGCCTGGACCATCCATCTCAGAGACGATGCCCTGTTTCATGACGGGCGTCCCGTTTCGGCCAGAGATGTCGAGTACTCTCTGCAGTATGGGCTGCAATCCATGCGGCCCAACTTATTTGGCTTGATCGATAGAATCACTGTCCTCACGCATACCTCCCTGCTCATTAGGCTGAAGAGAGACGATCCGAATTTCCCCATAAAGATATGGGATATGGAGATTGTCCCCCATCTTGGAGGGAACACTCCCGGCTTTCCTGAACATCCGATCGGGTCCGGACCGTTTCGATTCAACGACCGCGAAGGAGCGAAAGAAGTTGGCCTCACGGCCTACGATAGTTATTACGGCGGCAGGCCTTTCCTGGACGGAGTTGTTTTCATTTACGAGCCGGATGGCGAGAAAACCTGGGCAAGGCTGCTTACGGGAAAGACCGATATCGGTATTTGGCTCTCGTCTAAAGACTACCAGATGTTGAAGCAATACCATGACAGGTTTTACTTCGCCGAGACAGTCTCAGAATACTATACCATCCTCCTCCTTAGTGTCACCGATCCCCTCTTTGCAGATCCGAATGTGCGTCTGGCGCTTGCCTACGCGGTTGATAAAGAGCTCATCGTTGACAAGGTCTTACATGGCGCTGCAAAGGTGGCAATTGGACCCGCGGGAGTCGAGCCTCCCTACCATAATCCCGAATTGAAGCCCGTACCATACAACCCAAGGAGAGCGCTGGAGTTGCTCCGCAAGGCAGGCTGGGCACAGAGCTCCGATGACCAGTTCCTCTACCGGGATGGGAAAGGCTTTGAACTCACCATCCTGATTTCCGATAAACACCAGATCGACAGACTGATCGCCGAATACTTGCAGCTTTTCCTGAATGAGGTTGGTATTAGAGCACATCTGCAGTCCCTCTCCCAGGATGAGCTTTTTCAGAGATATGCGTATAGTAATCAGTTCCAGGCTGTGCTCACGCAATTCTTGGCTTCTTCGAGAAGTCCTGAACTTATGGAGTCGGTATGGACGGCCACCAACGGGCGAAAAGCAGGAGCAGGTATGTTTGATCATCCAGAGGTCACGGTACTACTACGTGAAGCCGCTCAGGCGGAAGACTCCGTCAGGCGCACAAAGCTCTATCAGGAAGCAGACGCATTGATTGCCTCCCTCCAGCCAGGGATATTCCTGTTGCATGGAATAAGAATCGATGCAATGTCAAAACGGTTCCGCTTGCTGCATCGTTTCTCTTTTGACCATTCGGGAACATACCGCCTGCGGCATGCCTCACTCATGCCCCGCTGACTGCTCTCGGCAGCGGCCGGTTTCTCCCCGTGGTAAAATCGGAAGGAACAAGCTACATGGATGAACCGCAAAGAGGCGGGTCAGTGAACCACAAGTTCTGCTCCTCACCAGGTAGACTGAGAGGGGAATCGTCATTTTCTGCCTGACATGGCGTCGCGGCGTTTAATTTAAGGAAGCACACCCACCCACTGAGTAGCCAGGTCTTCCAACGAGGCGCCGAAAGCGAGCGAATGCATATAGCTGATTGACTTGTCACCACGGGAGCCTGCGCCACCTTTTCTGCGTGCGACTTGCATTGGTGGAGTGGCCGATCTTCAGGCTGCCACGACCAAAAGGCTTCTCCC
>JADGQM010000288.1 GCA_017881795.1 Syntrophobacteraceae bacterium | reverse complement strand
ATGAAATGTTTACGCGGGAAGATAATGCCAATTTCGAATATAAAGATGCTGATATGAATCTCAGCCAACGAATCCTGCAGAGAATCTTCATCGTCGTTACCCGGTGCCCCTTAGTCACCATTTTCATCGCTTTGATGCTGGCAGGTCTTTCGCTATATTATACGATAAACCATATTGGGTTTCTTACCAGTCAGAGATCCCTCATTTCGTCAGATAACAGACTGGTTCAGCTTTCTAAGCAACTTGATCAGTTCGATGACCTTGATAACTTCGTGGTCGCCATTGAGAACCAAAACCCGTCACGGACCCTGAGCTTTCTTCGCGCCCTGGCCGCTCATCTCGAGGCAGACCGCGAGCACTATCTTGATGTATTCTACAGGGTAGATCCGAAGGCTTTGAGGCCATGGGCGCTCTTGTATCTTAGCAAAAAAGATCTCATCAATGTTCGGGACAAACTTAAGGAACATCCTGCCTTTATTGGAAACCTCGCGCGTTCTCCTAACGTCTCCCAGTTTTTTAAACTCATTAACGCAGAGATTGCCTCCGGAGTCGTAGAAGAGCTCTTCACCGGTTTCCTCGATGACAAACCGGCCCGTCCTCAAGGGCAGCCTCTCGACTTGACGCTCCTGATCAGCAGCCTCAAATCCATGAAAGATTACCTTGACAACAATGTTTACAAGTCTCCGTGGGGGACATTTTTCAGTGGGGAGTCGTGGGACGAAGGTTCGGAAGGGTATTTTTGGACAGAGAATAAGCGCTATCTGCTCCTTTTTGTAACTCCGGCAAAGGCTGACAAGGGCTTTGGCAAAGCTCAAGCTTCACTTGCAGCGCTAAGACAAGCGGTCGCAAAGGTGCGCGCTGATTTTCCTAATGTCAAAGCCGGGGTAACCGGGCAGGAAGCGCTGAACGTTGACGAAATGACCCTCGCCCTCAAGGATATGAGTCTCGCCACCATGCTCTCCCTGGTTGGCCTGGCGATCCTTCTTACCCTGTTCTGGCGCGGGTCCAGACGGCCGTGGTTCGGCATAACCGAACTGCTTGTGGCTCTGTGCCTGACCTGTGGCCTCACAACTCTGGTAGTCGGCCATCTCAACATTCTTTCAATCGTCTTCGCTCCTCTCATTCTCGGACTGGGTATTGACTACGGCACTCATTGGCTGTCTCGCTATCAGGAGGAAGTCCAGAAGGAGGGTGTTTCCAGAAAGGAAGCGATCCAGGCGACCATGGTCAACCTTGGTCCAGGACTGGTCACTGCCGGATTGTGTGCGGCGCTGTCCTTCTTTCCGCTGGTGCTGACCGGTTTCAGGGGTCTGGCTGAATTGGGCCTCATCTGTTCCATCGGAATGTTGATGAGCACTACAACCAGCATGTGTCTCCTGCCGGCAATTACGTTGGTCTTCGACAAACAATCTAACCGTATTGTGTCCGCCGGTTACTGCGCTACCAAACCACTTTTCCTGCTTACCGACAAACGTGCTTTGTTCATCGTGATTATCTCCAGCATCGGGTTGGGGCTGTCCCTGCTTCTCGCCAAAGGAGTGACATTTGACCTGAACATGCTGAGGCTTCAATCCCACAGCGCAGAGTCTGTCATCTGGGAAATGAAAATCCTGAATGAATCCAAACGATCCAGTATGTATGGGGCAGTTCTGGCCCGCTCCCTTGAAGAAGTTGACAGAAAAACAAAAGCACTGGAATCTCTTCCGTCAGTTTCCGAGGTCCAAAGCGTGGCCACTTTGCTTCCCCATGACCAGGAAAACAAAATAAAACTGGTGAGACAACTGGAGCCGTTTTTGCCAGGGCTCCACGAGTTTCGAGATGCCGGCGAATACATCGCCCTGCAGGAACTGAAAAATACTCTTTCCAAAATCAGCTTCAAAATGCTTGATCCAAGTTGGTCGGATTCCAGGGATCGGTCTCATTTGGAAGAACAGATGGTTGAGGTGAGAAACCTCATCGAGGGCTTGCGGCAGCGCTTTGATTCCGTGGGCGAGGCAAAGCTCAGAACGGCATTGAAGGCCTTTAACAGCGCTTTGATAGAAGATCTCAAAGACAAGGTCGAGATCCTCCATGCCAACTCTAACAGAACGCGGCCCATGGCGTTGGACGACCTTCCAAAAGATCTTCTCCAGCGTTTCGTTGGAGAAAACCACCTTTACCTTATTCGTATTTTCCCGGCACATGATATTTGGGAACCGGAGCTCCTCGGCAAGTTTGTTCAGGAGCTCCGGTCTGTGGATCCCGACGTGATTGGAGATCCGGTAACTCTCTACACTTTCACCAAAGAATTTCGTGACGCTTGCGTAGAGGCGGTCATCTATGCGTTGATCTTAATAGCAGGCCTGCTTTGGTTTACCTTCCGGAGTGCAGTTTATACCCTGTTGGCTATGATACCTCTAGTTGTTGGGACGGCATGGACCATGGGGTTGATTCGCTGTTTCGGGATCAACCTGAACCTGGCTAACAGTGTGTTCTTGCCGATGATCGTCGGAGCCGGTGTCGAATATGCCATTATTATTCTCCAGCGGTGGAAACAGGGTGGCAATGGTGCCCTTGTGCTCCCCTTCAGTACCGGCAAGGGAGTCATTCTCGCAGGATTAAGCACGACCGTGGGCTTTGCAAGCCTCATGATTTCCAGCCATCAGGGTGTATACAGCCTTGGGTTGCTGACTACTGTGGGAAGTCTCTGCGTTCTAGCAGCGGCAGTTCTGACGTTGCCGGCGATCATGAATCTCCTTCCAGTTATGTCGAAGAAATGGGCGCCGAGGGGAATCTCCGTGGCGTTCCCACGAAGCATTAGAGAATGTGTGCCTTTGAAGAAAGAAGAGGTTTGAAGAAGGGGTATGTCCCGTAAATTAACGCGCACAGAAATGCTGATCGGGGGCTGCAAATTCTTCCGATACCTTGCTCGAGGCGGTCTCTTTAACATCAATCTGGAAGTCACAAAACGGTGTAACGCCCGCTGCAACTTTTGCGACTACTGGAAAGAAAAGCCGGGCCCCGAACTGAAAGATTACGTCCTGGTTGTCGAAAAACTGAAACCCCTCTCGGTCAGCCTCACGGGAGGGGAACCGCTGCTGAGAGAAGATCTCCCGGATTTGATTGCCTCCCTGCGCCAAAGTTTTGGTTTTCTCAATATTTCCCTCATTACCAACGGCTCACTGCTTACCATGGAAAAGGGCCTTGCGCTCTGGGAGGCGGGGCTCGACGAACTGTCCATTTCTTTGGATTATCTTGATGGCAGGCATGACGAAGGTCGCGGTCTGCCCGGCCTTGCCAGACATATCCTTGCTGTAGCCCCGGAGCTTGCGGCAGCCGACGTTAAGCTGTGTTTCAATCTGGTCATAAAAAATGGCAACTACAGGGAAGTGCCTGAGATAGTGCGTGAGTGCGCCGGGATGGGGATCAAAGTCTCGGTGAGCACTTACAACTCCTGGCGCACCAATAACCGCAGCCATATGATCGAGAAGGATGAGCTTCGGGTCCTGGCAGATGTTATTGAGGAGCTGAAAGAGCTCAAGAGAACCCTTGGAAACCTTACCACCAGCAATTTGTACCTGGAAAAAATTCCGGGATTTTTTGAAAAAGAGAGCATTCCCGGGTGTACCGCCGGCCTGAATTGGATTCAAGTCACTCCTGAGGGGATGATCAAACGTTGTTCGGACCACCCGGTGGCAGTCCATTTTAGCGCGTGGCGGGAGCGCTTTTTCGAACCAACCGCTTGTGGTCGCTGCTGGTATTCCTGCCGCGGGGCGGCTCAAGAGCCCTGGTCAATAAAGCGCTTCCTCGAAATGTCCCAAGACGCCCTCTCAGCCTAGGATCGGTCCAAATATAACTTGACCGTATAGGAATTTGCATTTTCTTAACCACGAAGGACACGAAGATCACGAAGAAGAGCACCGAGATTATTGTGAAAGCATTCCTTCGTGTCCTTCGTTCACTTCGTGCTCTTCGTGGTGAAAGAAGGCGCCTTATTTCTGGACAAATCGTAAGTGCAGCTCAGCACAATAAAGCGACCACAATCTGACGCGTCATTCCGGTGACAACCGGAATCCAGAAAAACTGCCTGGATACCGGCTTTCGCCGGTATGACAAGCCGAATTCGGACACTCATTTCTGCGGTGCTCTGCTAAGCCGGTAGGGGCGACCGGCCGGTCGCCCCTACACAATCGGGTTAAATCGTGGTCGAACTGGTAAAAAACTTTCGCCGAGGTGCAGTAGCGCTATGCCTGCCTGGTGTGCTCTGAGAAAGCAGCGTGTCTGCGTCTTTCATTAAAGCTAATGAGCCACAAGGCGATGGCGAAAACGTAGGAGCCAACGGCAGCTCCGATGAGAAACCAATTCAGTCGGCCCATTAGCGCGAGAACGAAGACGAGATAGGCAAAATCACGGTTAGAAGCCAAAGCCATAATGCGAAGTGTTCTGGCTGAGTGGTTCAAGGTGTCGGGGTCGAGCCGCAGGATGCATTGATAAACGGCAATGATGCACAGCCCGAATCCTCCCATCAGAACCCATAAAAAACGGAGATATCCTCCATTCCCGGTATCATGATAGAGGCCAAAGGCGATCCCTGCGAAAATGGCGACATGCACAATGTTGTCGGTAATGATGTCGAGGTAATGGCCGAAAGTGCTCTCCTTCAGCCTCAGGCGCGCAACCTCGCCATCAACGCCATCGACAATGACGCAGATCACAAAGAGCAGGGAACCGATGAGCTTGGGCCAGTATCCTGGTCGTGAGAGAAGAAGGGCGCCGATCAGTCCTATGGTCATGCCAACAAGCGTGATCTGGTTGGGCGCTATCCGGGTATGAGCAAGCCTTTTGCTCATGAACTGGGAAATCCGTCGGTCAAAGTGCCGTGCCATGAACCCATCATCTGCCTTGGTTTGAGCAGAGAGTGCGTTAACCAGTCTCTCCTCTGAAAGCCCCGTATCAATGGTCCTGTCTTTGATGGTGAAAGGAAGCCCGTTGATTCTCTGAAACGGTTTAACTGTCTCGGCAAAAGAGGAATCGAGCTCACCCTGTGACCATAGAGAATGGATGAGCGGTATAAGATTGTGTCGGTCAACCAGGTAGAGCCCATCGTTTGTGCCATGAGCATTGGTTGCCTGCATGCAGCAAACAGGTGAGTCATCGCTGCATTGTAAGAAATGAGCGATGGCGCTCCGGTCCGCAACATGATTGGCCTTTAACACCATCACTCTCTCGTCACGGAGAGTTCCCAGTTCCCGGGCGATCCGTTCCTGTGATTCGTCCCTCGCAAGCGAATGGAAGGATCGCCGCGGAACCAGGTCGGACAGGATGGGGATAAAGGAGCTCACCTGCCCGGCCAAATGAATATCGCTAAAGCCAAGCCGAGCCAAAATCAGGACCAGCCTGCGCGCCGCGGGAATGCCAAAGACCGGCTCCATGCCTTCATCGTCAAATGCCAGAATGATTGCCGTTTTCACCATGTTTTGGTCCGATATTCGAGGGTTATTAGAGCGAATGACGGTAACAAACCGGCGCCTCGCACGTCAAGGAGAAATCAGGGAAACGGCAGGGGAGATGT
>JADGQM010000287.1 GCA_017881795.1 Syntrophobacteraceae bacterium | reverse complement strand
CCTGACTCCTGACTTCTGTCTTCGGTCTTCGGTCTTCGGTCTTCTGTCTTCTCATTTGCCCTTATACAAAGGTTTCCGCTTCTCCCGAAAAGCAGTCAATCCTTCCAGACGATCCTCAGTCGGAATGGTGACCCAATAGGCATTGGATTCGATGGCAAGCCCGGAGTGAAGGTCCACCTCGAGGCCGTAGTTGATGGCGTACTTGGCCTGCCCGATGGCGATGGGGCCGGCTTCACAGATCATGGCGGCCATCTCCAGGCAGGCATCAATCAGTTTCTCGGCCGTAGCGACCTTATTGACCAGACCGATCTCGAGGGCTTCCTTCGCATCCACCCGCCTGCCGGTGAAGATCAGTTCTTTCGCCTTCCCCCGGCCGACGAGTCGCGGCAGCCGTTGCGTCCCCCCGGCTCCAGGGATGATCGCCAGGCGCGTCTCGGTAAGCCCCATCGTGGCATTCTCCGAAGCGATGCGGATATCACAGGCCAGGGCAAGCTCGGTGCCGCCTCCCAAGGCCACGCCATTTACCGCTCCGATCACGGGCTTGTTCATGAGCTCGATGAAAGTGAACAGGTTGCGAATCGTATAGATAAACTGCCTTACCTGATCTTCGCCGAGGGTTGCCCTTTCCTTGAGATCCGCTCCCGCGCAGAACGCCTTTTCACCTGCTCCGGTGATGACCACTACGCGCGCTTCGCGATCCCAGTGGAGCTTCTCGACCCGGTCGCGCAGTTCCCGCAGCATGGCGAAGTTGAATGAGTTCATTACGTCCGGCCGATTGAGCTTTAAAATAGCCACCGCCCCTACCCGCTCTTCCAAAACCAGTGTCTGATCCAAGATCCTCCTCCTTTCAGTCGCGTGCAATGATGGTAGTCACTCCCATACCGCCCCCCACACACAGCGTTGCCAGGCCCACTTCGAGATTGCGGCGGGCCATTTCGTAAATCAGGCTGACGACAATACGCAAGCCAGTGGCCCCGACGGGATGTCCCAGGCCAATGCCACTGCCGTTCACGTTCGTAATGGATCGATCCAGGCCGAGACCTTGTTCGCATGCGATATATTGGGCTGCGAACGCTTCATTAACTTCCACGAGCTGAATATCCCCCAGAGTCATCCCTGCTTTGCGTAAGGCCTTCTGCGTAGAGGGCACCGGTCCATAGCCCATGAGATGCGGTTCAACGCCGGCAACGGCATGCGTGACAATCCTTGCCATGGGCGTCAGGTCCAGCTCTTTGGCTCTTTTGCGAGTCATGAGAACGGCTGCGGCAGCGCCGTCGTTGAGCCCGGAAGAGTTGCCCGCCGTAACCGTGCCATCCTTCCTGAAAGCCGGTTTAAGCTTGACCAGGTCTTCAAGTGTCAAACCAAAGCGCGGATGTTCGTCCTGCGCGAAGGATTCCTCTTTTCCTTTTTTCCCTGAAATCGGGAATGGCACTATCTCGTCTTTAAAACGGCCTGCCTTGATGGCGGCTTCCGCTTTGTTGTGACTTTCCAGGGCAACCTGATCCTGAGATTTACGCGAGAGGTTGTATTTTTCCGCCAGATTTTCGGCGGTGATGCCCATGATCATGGGGTCGCCGAGCAGGCGACTGCCGGAATAGAGCAGCTCCCAAATGGCATCGGTCACTTCCTGATTCATTAAGCGCATTCCCCACCTCGCCTGGGCGAGGTAGAACGGGGCCGAGCTCATCGACTCGACGCCGCCGACCAGGACGATCTCGGAATCGCCACACTGAATCTGCTGGGTGCCCGAGATCAAAGCCTGCATCGAAGAAGAACACTGCCGCTGCACCGTAAAGGCCGGGACCTCTACCGGTAGACCGGCCATCAACGCGGCAGTCCGGGCCGTATTGGCTTCATCGAAGCATTGCACGCAATCCCCCACAATGATGTCACTGATCAGATTGGCATCGAAATCATGGGCGCGCTGGATAGCCTCCAACATCACATGGGCTGCCAGCCTGGAGGCCTTGACGTCTTTCAGAGCGCCACCAAATTTCGCGATAGCGGTGCGCGCCGCAGCCACAATAACGACATCCTTATCTCGACTCACCATTTAGACTCCCTGGAAGCAGTGGTTAGTGGTTAGTGGCTAGTAGACCTCGGCGAGAATTTTCCACCAGTTCGACCACCAGTTAACCCGATTGTGTAGGGGCGACCGGCCGGTCGCCCCTACCAGCCGAAACCATGATGAACACCCCCTTAAAGCGTCCGGGCGATGATCATCCGTTGGATTTCGTTGGCGCCCTCGTAGATCTGAGTTATCTTGGCATCCCTCATCATGCGTTCCACGGGGTATTCCTTGATGTAGCCGTAGCCACCAAGAACCTGGACGGCTTCGGTGGTCACCCACATGGCCACGTCCCCGCACACACATTTGGCCATGGAGCTCATCCGGATCAGTTCGGGGCTCAGGCGACTCATATCTTTGGGCAGTTCCTGCAACAGAGCACAGGTCTTGTAAAGCAACTGCCGCGCGGCTTCGGTGCGCATGGCCATGTCCGCCAGTTTGAACCCGATGCCCTGATGCTCGATGATGGGCTTCCCGAAACTCTCCCGCTCTTTGGCATAGGCGACGGCATATTCCATGGCGCCGGCAGCGATGCCCAGGGCCTGAGCGGCCACGGCTGGACGGGAGAAGTCGAGGGTCTTCATCATGATCTGGAACCCTTCGCCATCTTGCCCAAGAAGATTTTCCCCGGCAACACGGCAGTCTTCAAAAATGAGCTCCACGGTGTCCGACCAGCGGATCCCCATCTTGTTCTCTTTTTTGCCCACCGAGAAGCCCGGCGTTCCCTTTTCCACAATGAAAACCCCGGCATTCCTGTGAGTCGGCTGGTCAGGATCGATTACGGCATAGACGGTCACGATATCAGCCACACCGCCATTGGTGATAAAGTTCTTCGTCCCGTTGAGAATATAGGAGTCGCCGTCCTTCCTGGCGCGGCAGCGGAGCCGGGCCACATCGGAACCGGCAGCGGGCTCGGTTAAAGCAAACGCGGCCAACCGCTCACCCGTGGTGAGCTGGGGAAGATAGCGGCGCCGCTGGGCTTCGTTGGCCGCCAGAAGAATGGGCAGCGAGCCAAGTTCATGGTCGGCGATCAAGAGGCCGCACGAGGCATCGACCTTGCAGAGCTCCTCGATCGCGATTGCCAGAGCCATCATGCCGGCATCCGAGCCGCCGTACGCCTCGGGAAAATCGATGCCATAAAGGCCGTTCTCCCGCAGAAGGTCCACCATGTCCCAGGCAAATTCACCCTCCTCATCACGCTTTCCCGCCCCCGGGGCAACTTTCTCCCTGGCCAGGCGTCTCACCATGTTTTGGAGCAAGACTTGTTCTTCCGTGAGATCGTATTGCATGACCTTCCCTCCTGCGTCCTCGAACGTCTATCGTTTGCTGTAATCGTAAAAGCCCTTCCCGCTTTTCCGTCCCAGGTATCCGGCGCGCACCATTTTGCGAAGCAAAGGGGCGGGGCGGTATTTGTCCTCGCCCAATTCCTGATGAAGCCCTTCGAGGACAAGCAGCAGCGTGTCCAGACCCACCATGTCCGCCAGAGCCAAAGGCCCAATCGGATGATTGGCGCCCAGAACCATCGCGCGATCAATGTCTTCTGCGGAAGCGACACCTTCCGCGCAAGCGAAAATCGCTTCATTGATCATCGGACATAAAATCCGATTGACGGCAAAACCGGGCGCCTCTCTGACCTCGATGGGCGTCTTCCCGATTTTTTCGACAAAGGCTTTGCTCACGGCGAAGGTCTCATCGGAAGTCACAAAACCGCGAGTCAGTTCCACCAACTTCATGATCGGAACGGGATTAAAGAAGTGCATGCCGATAAACCGGTCCGGCTTACGGGTCACTGCCGCCATTTCGGTGATGGAAAGTCCGGAGGTGTTGGACGCAAGGATCGCCTCGGCCTGACACATTCCGCCCAATTCTCTAAAGACCTCTTTCTTGAGGCTCATGACTTCCGTGACTGCTTCAATGATGAGATGGGCTTCGCCGGCAGCGATTTTGAGATCGGTGGTAACGCTGATGCGCCTCATGATGGCTTCGAGCTCGGCGGTATCGATCTTCGCCCTGGATACCGCCCGTTCGAGGTTCTTCCTGATGGTAGCCAATCCTTTGTCCAGAAAACGATTGTCGACGTCACGCATGGTAACGTCGAACCCGGCCTCCGCTACCACCTGCGCAATGCCCGCACCCATGATGCCGGACCCCAAAACGCATACCTTGCTGATCTCCATAGTTACCTCCTCCTTCCTCTTGCAACCCCTTTCGAATGCGGTTGGGGCAATACCGTCGGCCTCTTCGCACAATGCCTGGCGAATCTTTTTTGGCCCTCTGGTTTTGGACAGACGTCAAAACGAGCTCGGGCATAATCTCACTTCTCGATTTTTTTAGGAACGACTCCATGCCTGACACAACCAATGCCGTCCCGCCTCATTTCACGTGATTTAAGCGCTTGGCAATATGTAATCGTCCAAAATTGGGAAACCGACGCGGTTTCTGAAACCGCGTCGGTCTGGATGTCACGGACAAATATTTCTTGCCTGAGACCTAAGCCAGAAATGGCCATAACTTCTATTTCTGACGTTCGATGGTTACGTTATTTAAAGGTATTTAGGGGAAGTTGAGCTTACTCCGATCAACGAACAAAATGCAAATTATATTTTTATTCTTCCACCTTTTGCTTGTATTTTTGTTCTAAGTATAAAGATAACTATTTCTGTGATGCTCTTGCAAAAGCCCTGTAACGTCATTCCGGCAAAAGCCGGAATCCAGGTTCTTTAAGGTCTTCTGGACCCCGGCTTTCGCCGGGGTGACGGGGGTCAATGAGTTTTGCAAGAACCTCCTGTATAAAGACGTTAATTATGCTGAGGGTGGGCGGAAAAGGGCGTCTTTCCGTGACAATCTCTTCCCAGGGGCTCCTCTTCAACCCGTTCTTCGGGGTACCCTATTGCCTCGGCGCCCCGATTTACGCGGCAGCCATTCCGGACACCTTGGACGATTTGAGAGGGGATAAAAAATGAAGACAGCATCGTGGACAGGTCAGACTCGTTTCGATCGCGGAGAAAGGACTTAACCGGCAGCGGGTCGCCTCGCCCTGCCCATGATCCTTGTCCTGCTGATGGTGTGCGCCCTCTGGGCCCAGCCGGCGCTGGCGGTCATTGCTGTCAACAAGAACTTCAGCCCGATCAACATCTTTCCGGGGCAAACCTCGACGATGACGATCAGCCTCTTCAACACCAACACGGTCGCCGCCACCGGGACGGCTTTCACGGATACGCTGCCGACCAACGTCACGGCCACCGCGATTGTCTCGAACACTTGTAGCGGCACCCCTTCGATCTCACCCAACACCCAGGTGTCGTTAAGCGGCGGCACTATTCCGCCCGGCACCGGCAGTGTAGACGGCAATTGCACGATCAGCTTCACCGTCACCTCCAGCACATCCGGCACCTACGTGAACACCATCCCAATTGGTCGGGTGACGACGTCGAGCCAGGGGTCGAACCCAGACGCAGCCAATGCCACGCTCACCGTCGCCCCGGTG
>JADGQM010000286.1 GCA_017881795.1 Syntrophobacteraceae bacterium | reverse complement strand
TTCGGGATTCAACTTTCTGAAATATCCATCGGTGTCAGCGATGCACAAAAGATCCAAACTGCCCATGAAATAGCGGTCAAGCTCCTCTTCGCTCCGCTTTCTTTGTTCCATTTCCTGGACTACGAGGCGGGTTCTGAATATCAGATAGAAGAAGCACCCCATGCCGATTATCAAAAGCATGGCTACCAGGAGGAGCCTGTTTCGGAAACCTCTCAGACTGCTTATCACTTCATCCTCGGGAGTAGCGACCACAATGGACCAGAAGTTGCTTCCAAAACGGATGGGCATGAACACGGCGTGTTTGGTTGTTTTGCTGACAATATCCTCGCGCACACGGTCGAACATGTAGGTCGCAGTTCCCTGCTCGCCACGGATCATCCGCTCTGCCATGGCAAGGATGTCGGGATATTCCCGGCAATTATCGAAGACGGAGTTGCCCACATGACCGGGAACCGGGCAGGAGACTTCGATGCCATTTCTGCTGATCACCCAGGCATAACCGTCCTTGCCGATCCGGATATCCTCGATAAAACGCCTGGCAATGAAGTCAAAAGGCAAAAGCACGGCTAGACTACCGCCGAAATTACCCTGCTCAAAAATAGGAACATATACGATGATGCTCTTAAATCCTCGCCGGTTCGTGAAAACGTCGCTTACCACGGCTTTATTGGTGCGCTTTGCCTCCTCGAAATATTCCATTGTTGTCACGGGCTGACCGATCACCTTCGGCTCATAAGGTTCCGCGTAAAGAGTCCGGCCCACGCTATCCTCTCGAGAAATGATGCTTATCTCTTCCGGGTGGGATGAGAGGAACTCACGCATCATTGCTTTTCCGGTTTCATCGAGGACAGCGATGTGCTCGTTCCTTGAAAGATTCTCCAGCATGTTAATATGGTCGTTGAAAAAAGTCTCGATGCCACTGACTGCCTGCTTCGCGTGGATCACCTGTCTGGCATTGAGGTCTTCGACTATCTCACGCTTGACGTCCTTATAGGTCAGGTAGAGCAGGACATAGCCGACCGTTAGGAAAAGAACAGGGATCAAGATGTATTTCCCGCTGCCCTTTGAATGGAAAATCCCTCCCAGTTTTTCACTCATGCCTTCCCGTCCCTTTTCTTTAGCGAAAATTATTCCAACCAGTGGGTCTGCCTGAAGATTGCTGACCTCTGCAATTCGAAGCCCTGCAGAGATAAATATTGTTGTGCCCGGGACCGATAAACCGGCTGAGAAGGAGTCGCACCCCGGAGGTTTCACACTATGGCTTCCACTGGAGGCGGTCAAGAACATTTTCGAGTCAATTGTCGGGCAAGGTACCAGAAGAATTGTCTTTCATGTCACTTTGGAGACGGTGAACAATTGCCAACTCGGCCGGGGAATTATTTCAGGCAGGTTCTTTCTTGTTTGCCGCGGGGTTTTGCGCCGACTTCAGGACCGCTGGTCCCAAAGCCCAGGAATCAAAAGGAGAGAGCGTCGAGAAACGTCTTCTGGAAGTCCTTATGGGACGCCAAGTCGAGCACCCGAGTCGCTCTCGCCATTTCCCCGGCTTTCTCGAAGAGGTCGTCCTGCAGCAAGGCGAGCACCGCCCCGGCTCCCGCCGCATTCCCCACCACCTCGATGTCAGCGACCTCCATTTTCGGAAACATTCCAATTTGAAGCGCATCCGCCCGGTTTATGGTGCTTCCGAAGGCCCCTGCCAGGAGGATCTTGCGCGGGCGCAGCATGCCGTTCTCCCGGCAGACCAATTCGATCCCCGCGCGCATGGCGCCCTTAGCGAGCTGCACGGCGCGCACATCGGCCTGCGTGAGCGTAATCGCATGGCCGGCGCCTGTTGCGTCAGCCGGAACGATCAGCATCTCGAGGATGCCGTTCTCGCCAGGCCGCAGGCAGGGGGACTCACAAGCAGAGTTGAAGTTCCCCGCCCTGCGGATGACGCCGGCCTTCAGCAGTTCAGCCACCGTGCTGATGACCCCGGAGCCGCAGATGCCTTCCGGCCTTTTGGCGAGGCCGGTTCCATGCTGAATTACGGTGTACTCGAGACATCCCGTATCCGGCATGAATCGTACTGCATCAATCGCACCGGAGGTGGCCTGCATGCCGTGGCGAATGATTGCACCCTCGAAGGCGGGGCCGGTGGCGCAGGAGGTGGCAGCAAGCCCCTCTTCCGTAATGCAAATGATCTCGCCGTTGGTGCCCACGTCGACCAGCATCGTGCCCGGCAGGGCATGCGACAGGTCCGCGGCGAGGGCTGCGCTGACGATGTCCGCCCCCAGATATCCGCTGATAAGCGGCAGGGTGCGCAGACGAGCGCCGGAGTGAGAATGGATGCCAACGTTCCCAGCGTTGAGAGTTCGGGCTTCGGAAAAGCTGGGAAGGTAAGGATAGACGCCAATAGACGAAGGATCTACACCGAGAAACAGGTGGAGCATGATGCTGTTGCCGACACAGACGATGTCCGCAATGCTCTGCGGAGTGATGCCGACCTGTCGGCACAACCCTGAAACGGCCCAGTCTACGGCGCTCACGGCCATCTTTTGAAGGCGCGGCAGCACGCTCTGATCGAGGCGAACGGCACTAAGCCGGCTGATGACGTCATCACCGAAAACGGATTGCGGATTTCGGACCGAGGTGGAAGCAACGACGGCAGCCTGGGCCAGGTCGCACAGGTAGACGGCGATGGTCGTCGTCCCGAGGTCGACCGCAACGCCCCAGGCGCCAGAAAATCCACGGCGGGAGTCCGTGTCGAGCGAGCCGAGCCGCGCCAACAGAAGCGGCAGGCCCTTTGTCACCACATCTTGGGCGAGGCGACTTTCTTCGGGGATCTCCAGGGATATCGGTCCGAGGACCCGGGCGCGGCAAGCCAGACGGTACCCGGTGGTCCATCCCTCGGCGCTGATGATTTTCTCTTCCTCCTCATCGGGTTTTGATAGCCCCTGCGCATCGCCGCTGGACACACGCACCAGACATTTGCCGCAACGGCCTCGACCCCCGCAGTCAGAACGCAGGAAAAGCCCCGCCGCCACAAGGCCTTCCATCAGGGTGACCCCTTTCTGTACGGCCACAGCGCGGCTCTCAACGGTGATCCTGGTTTCGGTCATAGCGATCCTCAACGATTCCGGCTTTCATAGGGGATTTCAAAGGGCGAGCTATTATATAGGACATTTGGATGCGCGAACGCGGTCTGGAAGCAAGATGGGTAGTCTTCTTGCTGCGCATCGATCAAGACGTTTTCAAAGGCCACGAGGCTCTAATGGTTGTTCCTTTACCCATTGCAGAGTCAACCCAAAACGCGCCACCCGAAAGTTCTGTTCTCTCCCTCATACCGGTAAGCCCCAAGCCTTTCTCGTAAGCATTCTTCGAGCTGACTTCCTGCAAATCAAACCCCCTGCCGTTGTCTTTTATGCTCAGTTCGAACGTGCTCGCCGTCTTCAAAAGCGCGACATTGACCTGCTTGGCATCGCCGTATTTGGCGATATTGTTCAGGGCTTCCTGGAGCACCCTGAAGATGACTATCTTTGCAGCCTCAGGGATTTCGTCTTCTTCCACCTTAACCTGTTCATCAAAACGAAGTTGCGGATAACTTTTTCGAAATTCACGGCAAAACCAGCGGATCGTCGCAAGAATCCCCAGGTCATCCAGCATGGAAGGCCGCAAGCCCGTATAGATTCTTCTGGCCTCTTCAATGGCCCCCTGAATTATGGGAACAATGGTTTGGAGCGGCTTGGTGAGAGTCTCAGAATCCCGTATTTCGCCTCTTTGCAGGAGGTTTTCGACGTTGAACTTGACCGCCGCCAGAGACTGACCAATGCTGTCATGAAGCTCTCGCGCGATCCGTTTCCGTTCTTCCTCCTGCGCCTCGAGAAGACGAGAAGAGAGGAATCGGAGTTGCTGTTCCGATCTCATCAGGGCTTTTTGGGTGCGCCGGCGCTCAACAATCTCCCGGTGAAGCTGATCATTTAACATCCTCAGTTCTGTTGTGCGCTCGTCCACTCTTTCCTCTAACTCATCGCGAGCCCCTTGCAGCTCTTCTTCCATCAGTTTCAGCCGGGTGATATCCAAACCAACGCCGCCAACATATTTCTTTCCCAACGCATCTTCGATGGGGAATTTAAACTTCCACCAATGGCAGCGCTCTCCGTCAGGACTCAGGGTGTCCTCCATGGTCTGGGTCGCTTGAGCACCGGTCAGAATGACAAAGTCAGTCTTTCGAAACTGCTCGGCTTTTTCCAACGGCCAGACCTCCAAATCCGTTTTGCCCCGCCAGTCCTCCAGCCTAACCCGATGACGCTCCTCAAAGGTCTTGCTGAGATACACGTAGCGTCCCTGGTCATCCTTTATCCACGCCGTGGCCGGGCTGTGGTCCATGAATGCTCGAAACCGCTCTTCGCTCTCCCGCAACGCGTCTTCGTCACGCTTACGCTCGGCCCTGTCTTGTTCCAGCTCAATGACCCGCTGGCGCAATGCTGTCAATTCGCTTATGAGTTGATCTTTGGTTATGTATTTTTCTCTCATTTCGAGCTTCCTGAAATACCGATGCCTTAAACACCCAGTTTCGCAAAACTGAGCGACTTTTCCTTCTTCAACTAAAATCTTACGGCTAATCGCTGACTGATAACTTACCACATGGGAAAGACCAACACAAATGCGCCCGCAGCTACCATTACTTTGGCTGCACCTGACGCCACCCACGTCAATATGGAAGCTAAGACCAAGGCCTGAGATGGTAAATGCTCTCGTTAACATTGAAATGTTTTTTTTCACCAGAATCCGGTATCGTTGCGTTTCGCTCCACTCAACGCAACCTACAGAAGGGACCATACCCCATTTGTCCTCAAGGAGGGACGGTCGTCCGCTTCGTCATTCCGGCAGTGCTTTTGGGCCGGAATCAGCTTTTTGCGCCTCTTGTCGGCTTCAAAGACACTGGATTCCGGCTAAAAACCTGCCGGAATGACGTCTGTAGCGTCCGCACCCGCAGTGAGCAGAACAAATAGGGTATGCTCTCCTACAGAATGTTACGACCCGAAAAAACTACACTTTCAAACTGGTATACAAACTTTGGGCTTGCCAATAGCTCTAACCGAAATGGTTCCTTCGCTTCCGTTTATGATGCAGAATGCAGGTGCACTGTTCCTCGAGATACAGGATAATGGCAGGAAGATTAAAAAGGAGGACCTGCCAGTCGTCTCTGCTCCTTTCTTTACCACTCGGTGCCGACTGTAGCCTGAGGCGCCATCCCTGCGAATGAAATGAATGAAAGAGAAAACATAAACAAACTCGCAACGGAACTTGCCAAAAATTGGGACGAAATATGCTCTTGACCACCTCCGGAGGATGCACTATCCTCAAAAGCTGGAACCAACGCTTCTATCGCCTATCACCTTATACTTTCTTGCGCCCGTTCTGATGTTCTTGTCAGGAGGGTGCCGGTTTGATCACGTTGCGCCGGAGAGTCTTCGTCGCGAGAAATATCATGAAATTGCTGCCATCGATGTGTTGAAGGCCGCCCTCTATCGAGGTGACCGGTTTAACCGGACAGGGGGATTAAGATGACCAAAAAGAA
>JADGQM010000285.1 GCA_017881795.1 Syntrophobacteraceae bacterium | reverse complement strand
ACGAAACCAAAGACTACCGAGGCACCCTCACTGAACCCGGCAAAGCGAGCCCGTATCGCAATCGTCCGGTCGCCGAGAATCTGGACCTCTTCGAGCGGATGCGGACGGGCGAGTTCGAGGACGGCGCCTGCGTGCTCCGCGCCAAGGTCGATATGGCTTCCCCGAATCTGAACCTGCGTGATCCCGTGCTGTACCGTATCAAGAAGGAATCTCATCACCGGACCGGCGATCAATGGTGCATTTATCCGATGTACGATTACGCTCATGGACAGTCTGATTCCCTGGAAAGAATCACCCATTCCATCTGCACCATGGAATATGAAGACCATCGTCCCCTCTATGACTGGTTTCTCGACGCACTCGACATCTATCATCCGCAGCAGATCGAGTTCGCCAGGCTGAACCTCAGCTATACCGTCCTGAGTAAGCGCAAGCTGCTGAAATTGGTTGCAGAAGGGCATGTCACCGGGTGGGATGACCCCCGCATGCCCACGCTGGCCGGCATACGCAGGCGGGGTTACACTCCTGAGGCCATGAGGAATTTCTGCGAGCGCATCGGCGTGGGCAAGGCCGATAGCCTCGTTGATGTGCAATTGCTCGAATACTGTGTGCGTGAGGACCTCAATAAGCGCGCCCCACGGGTGATGGGGGTCCTGCGTCCCCTGCGCGTGGTGATTGAAAACTATCCCGACGGCTTGGAGGAAGAACTGGAAGCGGTAAACAACCCTGAGGACCCTGCCATGGGCTCGCGGATGGTGCCTTTTTCGCGAGTGCTCTACATCGAGCGCGAGGATTTCATGGAAGAACCGCCGGCTAAATTCTATCGCCTGGCGCCGGGGCGCGAAGTCCGCCTGCGGTATGCCTATTTTATCAAGTGTGTGGGCGTGGTAAAGAACCCGGACACTGGTGAAATCGAAGAACTGCGCTGCACCTTTGATCCCGAAACGCGCGGCGGCGGGGCCCCCGACGGCAGGCAGGTCAAGGCGACCCTGCACTGGGTTTCGGCGGCCCATGCCGTGGAAGTTGAAGTGCGCCTGTACGATCGTCTCTTCACCAAGGCCAACCCCAGCGATGACAAGGAGGGAGAAGACTTCCGCGCCTTCATCAATCCCGACTCCCTGGAAGTGCTGAAGCCCTGCTATGTCGAGCCTGGGCTTGCCGACGCGGCTCCGGGCAGCTCGTATCAGTTCGAGAGGCTGGGTTATTTTTGCGCCGACCCCAAGGACTCCCGCAAGGGGGCCCCGGTGTTCAACCGCACGGTAACCCTTCGCGACGCCTGGGCAAAGGTCATGAATACGGGCAAACAGCGATAAATGGAACCACTGCTTCGGCAAGGGAGGATGCCATGTCGTTAACGATCGAGACGAAGAAGCGAATGGAAGGCTTGTATTTGGTCACCGTGAGCGGACGACTCGATTCCAACACCTCTCCCCAATTTGAGGAGAAGTTCACCGAACTGCTGGCAAACCGGGTGGAACTGGTGACTTTTGACCTGGAGGCTCTGGAATATATAGGCAGTATGGGATTGCGGGCCATCTTCAGAGCCAGAGAAGCAATCAAGGCACAAAATGGCAATCTCGTTCTGACCAGGCTGCAGCCTCAGGTCGCTCGCGTCTTTGAAATTGCGCATGCCATTCGCCACGTGCCCATTTTCGAAAGTATCGAGGAGGCCGATCTCTTTTTCGACGTGATCCAGCGTATGGAATTGGAGAAGCAAAGCGAGCCCAGGAATACTTGAAGAGTGACTGTGGAATCACCAATGACTAAGGAGATGTCCAAAAATCAACTTTTTTTTACCACGAAGAGCACGAAGAAAACGAAGGACACGAAGTGATTTCTTCGTGATCTTCGTTTTCTTCGTGTCCTTCGTGGTTTGAAACAAGGTCAAAATGAAAGCAAGTTATTTTTGGACGGACCCTAACCACTGACCACTGACCGCTACGATCATGGCAACGCACACGGCAACCTTATTCATCATCCTGCTCAGCTTCTTCGCTGGTCCAATTCTGGGGGCGTATCTGTTCCAGAACTCACTGCTGTACTATGCTGACATCTATTCTCTGGAAGCACTCCAAAACCGGATAAAAAACTACCGTGTAAGCTTGTGGCCAGCGGCAAATGAGAACTACCGGGGACTAATTGCCGAACCCCTTTCGGGCGAGGCACGAGGAACGATTGTGGTTTTCCACGGCAATGCGGGGTCAGCAATGGACCGCCTGTATTATGTAACGGCCCTGGGACCGCTTGGGTACCGGGTGCTCCTGGCGGAATACCCCACATATGGAGCTCGAAACGGCGCTCTGGGAGAAAAGAGCCTGGTCCCCGACGCGGTTGCCACCGTGAAGGCCCTGAAACAACAGTTTAACGGACCGCTTTACGTCTGGGGTGAATCCTTGGGATGCGGTGTAGCGACGGGGGTAGCTTCCGAGAATTCACTTGCGATTGACGGCGTGGTGCTGATAACGCCATGGAACAATTTACCGGACCTTGCCCAGTCCATTTACTGGTTCTTGCCGGCAAAGTGGCTCGTTAAGGACAGATATGACAATGCAGCCAACCTGAAGCACTACCAAAAGCCGGTAGCGGTGCTCATGGCCGACTCGGACGAGATCATCCCCAAAAAGCAAACGCTTGCCTTCTATGAATCCATCTCGACGCCCAAGCACTTTTGGGTGTTCAAAAACGCCGGCCACAACACCTGGCCCGTTTACCCGGGCGAACCATGGTGGCAGGAAGTGACCGCCTTTACCAGCCCCAAGGTGATTAGTGATTAGTGGCTAGTGCTAAGGAGGCACAGTGAGTCAAAACGGCCCTGGGCAACCCCGCTCTCCCTCTTCGCGAAGACATGATTCCTGTACATAAAAAGTCAGAGACTTACGCAATTAAGCACGAGTACGACTGGGCGTACATCCGCACCCTTTCCTGGTGGGCACAAAAAGACGTGCCCACTCTACTGCCTCAAAAGCAAAAAAGTCGTAGGGTGGGCAGGGCTTCATCCTGCCCACCGCAACGAGACACAGACTTGCGCCCATGTGGACTAGCTGTTCAGCCTCTGATCGACAATTCGTTCCAGCTCCCTGGCAGCACTCTCGACCTGAGCGCGAAATCCTGCCATCCGGGTTGACATGGCCTCCACGACCTCGCCGTTTTTGATCCCAGCAAGGTTGATACGGACGTTGTCGGCCGCCCCGACAGCGGCTGCGCGCAGCAACTGCACGGCCACACCGGCGTCGGTCAGACAGTTGGGATTGCCGCGCTCCAGGGCTTCCCGCACGAGGTCAGGGACCCGACTCAGGTGCTCCAGCGTTGCCAGCGGGACCGCTGCAGCGTGCTCCATCCCCTTCTCGATGGCCTGCTGGCGAATGCTTCTTTGCGCCTCGGTTTCCTTCGGAAGCTTCAAGGCGGACAGCACCTCGTTGTACGCTTCCGCGTCCTGTTCCGCGAGGTTCAGAAACACTCCCGCGAGCTCATCCGCCGCGTCCCTCACCTTTTCCATGACTTCCCAGCCGTCGCGATACTTTTCCTTGCCCACGGTAAGGCGGGCCACCATGGCACACAGAGACGCACTCAATGCTGCCGCCAGCGCCGCCGCACTGCCGCCCCCGGGCGCCGGCGCAGCACTCGCAAGCAGGCGCACATACTGATCGAGAGTAAGTCCGACAAGGTTCATAGGCTTATTCCTTTTCTTCCTCCCCGAGTTGATCCAGGATGGCCAGCTCAATGACCTGTTTGGGATCAAACTGGGCGGTCTGCATGTAAAAGGCAGTGCTGTCGAGGAGCGCGGCTGCCGGGACCATGCCATAGACCTCCGTTTCGGCAATCGAGACGCCCCAGCGTTTGGCTTCCATGCGGATAAATTCCACGATGCGATACAGCGCATTCTTCTCGTAATCAACAACATTCATGCTCACCTGCACCATTCCCCGTCCTTCCAGCGCGAGGCCGATCCCCTTAACTGCACTCAGGCCGCCGCTGGAAGACCGAATCGTTCGGGCAATTTGCTTCGCCACTTCGAGATTATGGGTAGCCAGGTTTACGTTGAAGGCGATGAGGAACTTACGCGCACCTATTATGTTGGCCCCGGCGCTGGGATGGAGTCGGGGTTCGCCGAGGTCGGGATGGCGCTCCGGCTGGGTCACATCCCGCCGAAGGGCCTCATACTGGCCCTTACGGATCACCTCCAGAGCCTTGCGCTGCGGCCGGATTGCAGCTTCCTCATAAAAGTAAACCGGCACTCCCGTTGCCTGCTGGAAGCGCTGGCCAAAGGTGCGTGCGAGCCCCACGCATTCCCCCATGCTGATGTTGCGCAACGGCACAAAAGGGATCACGTCGATCGCTCCGATGCGCGGGTGGGCGCCCCTGTGCGTGTTGAGATCGATCCGTTCTATGGCAACCAGGCAAGCCGCCAGCAATGCCTCCTGAACGGGTTCAGCCTGACCCACCAAGCTTACCACCAACCGATTATGATCAGGATCGGCCCGATAGTCCAGGAGATAACATCCCTTTTGCCCCCGGAATGGCGCCGCCCGCAGGGCCGCCGATCACCGACCCGAGCAATGGTGCTCCCAACTTGACAACGTTCTTCCCAAGCTCCTTCCATTCCATGAGCTCTCCTCCTTTCACGTCTTCCGGATTGCCCGGTCCCACTGATGATTCAATCCAGTTCGGTCAACCAATCCTTCGCCTGGTCGGCAATTTTTTCAGCGCGGTCATGACCGTTGACCACCTGCCGCGCATTGTAGAAATCCTCCTTACTCGAGTTCACAAACTCCTCCAGCCGCCGACCGGTATAGATTCCGCGCGTCATGCCATCAACGATGACGAAAACCGACAAGGCCGGCCAATTCATCAAAATGATCGGCAGGTTAGCTAACGCGATGCCGGTTATCTCAGTGTACTTGGTGTAGTTACGCCTGCCCGTGAGTTGGACATAACCCCGCCCCTTAAAACGACGACCATCACCGGATTGAGTATTTCCCAGGTCATTCCGGCCCTCGTATTGGTCGCCAGCGGAGTATTCCTCCAGGGTGTTGAAGGAATCGGATTCATGCTCGGCACTGGCCAGGATATAGGCAATTTGAGCCTTAGTTAACTGCTGAGCTTTAGCCGCCTTAATGATAGCTTCGGCGCTGTTCTCCCGGTTTGTCTGACGTTGGCGCCGCTGAAACGCAAAATCGGATTGCAGAGTGACCGTCACTTTGCCGATAAATGCGAACGGATTGTCCACAGCTTGCATCAGCTGACCAGCACTCTCCCCTTCAATCATGTCAGGACCAGCCTGATTCGTGGCGTCTTTGAAAAATTTCCAAGCTTCCCGGGTACGCGATCCCAGCAGGCCGTCCACATCATCGTAGGGATTTAGAAGATAGAGCTCGGCCAAGGCCCTTTGTATTGCCGTGGTCAATTCTTGGCTCCATTGTTGGGAAGGAACCGCATCACTGATCTGATTGAGAATCTTTCGAACTTCCATTAAATCCATAACCTTCCTCCTTTTCATCCAGGGCAGCCAAGCCTCACAACAGAATAGCCGGCGGATCAATCCTCGGCCGTGCGCAGTGAT
>JADGQM010000062.1 GCA_017881795.1 Syntrophobacteraceae bacterium | reverse complement strand
TATGCACTCGGATACACTCAGTGTCGTTATCTCTGAAAGGGTTAAGCATTGTTTCATGTCTCTCTTTTGCTCCTCTTTTCATATTCACACCGCGTCGGCGCCAGCCAGCATCTCTTGAGGGATCTTAAGACCTGGTTGGATGACTTTGGCTCTCATGACATTCATCTCGAGGCTCGTTTCGACATCAAAGATACCTCTGAAATCATTGGCGAGCAAGAGTCATCGACTTCTCATGATAACACCTTAGTGGTAATCTTCATACTTCACCTCCCATGCCGTCCGTATGCCGAATGCAGAACCTATGGTCTTGTGTTGTAGGCCGGTCTTAAGCGGGAGCCTCTGCAAGAGCTTCGGCCAACGGTTCATCGCGCCTGTAAATGTCTGGTCTGAATTCTACGGTCCCGTCGGCGTCCGCCCACGCCGTGAAATAGAGGACGAAGGTCTCTATGGGTGAGGCAAGGACCGCCTTCTGCGTTTTCCCTGCGTCAACGGCGACAAGGATTTTTTCTTTGCTCCATTTGGGATCATCCTCGAAGAGGAAGAAGGCAAGGTCGAAGGGCTTCTCGATGCGGATGCAGCCATGGCTAAATTCACGCACCGCCCGCTGGAACAACTGCCGCTCAGGGGTGTCATGGAGGTAGACATCGTAGGGATTCGGCAGCATGAAAGCCAGCCGGCCGAGAGCATTCTTCGGGCCGGGGTCCTGGCGGAGCAGGTAAGGGAAATTACCCCTCCGAGCCGCACCCCAGTCGATGGATCCGGGATTGACAACATTTCCATTGCCGCTGAGGATCTTAATGCGCTCTCGGTCGAGATACCCCGGGTCCCTTCCGAGCCGTGGGATGATCTCCTTGACAGCAATATGTGGTGGGATTTTCCAGTAGGGGTTCAAGATCACATAAGTCATTGTGCTCTCGAAGACCGGGGTGCTCCAGGCGTACAATCCCACGATAATTGCCATCGACATAATCGTCTGCCCGTTGCCAAACACCTTGAGCTCAAATCCCGGGATATTGATGAAGATAAACCTTTCCCCAAAATCGCGGGGAAGCCACCGCCACCGTTCTAGATTTACTTCGATCTGCCTGACCCGCTGCTCTGCGGGAACATTCATGGCAGCCAGAGTCACAGCGCCAACGTGGCCATCACCTTCAAGCCCGTGCCGCTTCTGGAAGTGCATCACGGCTGCCTCGAGGGCATCATCGAAAATATTAGCCTCATTCGTTGTGGTCGTGCCAAGATCACCCGTCATCATGAGACGCTGACGAATGATTGGAATTCTCTCATCCGTATCGCCCTTCTTAAGGATCTTTCCCGAAGGGACCTGCGGCCAGCCGCCTCTCTCGGAAATTGCCCGGTAGGTTGCCAGAGCGCGGATCAGTCCTGCATAGTACGGGTTGGATGGCATGAATTCTTTCAGTGCCGGTTCCACGTCGCCCGTTGTCAGCGCGTACTCTAATGCTGCAACAAGGTCGCTGCCTTGGTTCCGCGGAATATGCCAGTTGGCGTCGATCTTCTGAGGATCCGTCCTGCCCATAGACAAATCGGTTGCATACGAGAAAAAGGCATCGGTCAAAAGCAGCTCGAGATCGGTCAACTCCCTGACCTTCTCCGATTCCGCTGCGCCCTGCCGATCCAATCCTGACAGAACCGCCTCAATTTTCCGGAGATGGTACTGCTCGGGATTGAGACCCTGGGCGGAGGCCCCACGGAGGGCTTTGAGCATGCCGGCGGAAGCACTGCGAGCATCCTGATCGAGGCGCCAGGCCTGGGCGAAGTTGCGGTCGGTGTAAAATTTTGGGAGAAGCGCAGATCTGCAAGGTTCTTCCTTTGTGCAGAAAACCCTTCCCTCAGAAGCACTTTCGATCCTGCTGCGAATTTGCGCCGCCATCGCATCGGAGATGTCTTGTGCGGACGAATCCCCGGCGATGGGCGAAAAAATAAACAGAATGAAGATCAATATTATCAAAGAGAAACCGGTTACCGAGCAGGCTGAGCACTTACGCCAAAGCACGGGGCGGATTGAGCGTCGACACCTCATGATCATCTCTCCGGGTTTGAATGGAAAGTTACAGTCCACCTGACAAAACCATCATGCACAGCCTAAACTTAATCCTCTCAGTGCCATCCGCAACGCTCGTCAGGAAAACCTTGGCGGACGACCGTGATCGCTGGGGTAAGAAAAAGCTGAATTCCTCTGTCAGGATGTTTTCCTGGAGGGCGGTGGCGGACCAGATACGGATTCTCTGCAAGCCGGTCAGCATGCTCGATCATAATTCTCACCTCCAGAAAAAGACTTTCTTACAACCAGCGCCCCAATAACCGCGAGAAACCTTCCTTCATGCGCTCACTCAAAGATCTCTCTTGCCACTCCTCCAGACGAATCTCTTCCGAGTCACTTAGATCATCATTGAACATCGATTCCATCTCGTCCGCGAAATCCCGACCGAGAACCACAGCATTCGCCTCATCATTCCTCAGGAAGCTCCACAAATCCATATTGGTGGACCCAACGGAGGACCAGAATCCCCCCGTGACGCAAGTGCTCGAAGAAAACTGAACCGGTTTCAAGCGACCCGAGGGCATCATAGATGAGGTTCACTTGAACACCCTCAGCCGCCTTTTGCAGCAGCAACCGCGCAAAACCACGCCCAACCTCGTCATCGCGAAAAACAAAAGTCTCAAAATTGATGTGGTCTGTGGCATTTTTTATGACTTTGGTCATGGCAGCGTAAGTGGCCGGCCCGTCGACGAGCAACACCACCTTGTTTCCGGCAACCAGGGGATTGCCGCTCATCGCCTCCTCCGCATCTATATGCCGCTCCAGAAGGTCCGTAGGTATGGTTTGTTGTTCCATCTGTTCTATGAGAGCTTTGCTTGCTTCGGAGGTTAACTGCTTTTCAGCCGCAAAAGTTGGGGGAGAACTCTCTGCTCTCGGAGAGTCATAGTTCACCTTTTCAACATTTGGCAAGGTCGTACAACCGGCGAGAAGCATAAGACAGAGGAATGCAGAGAATATTGGTACAGGTAAAAGTCGGGATGGAGCTGCCGGCCCGCAGATATAAATAGGCAAGCCTGGTGGGAGAACCAAGCCTGCCAGGCTTCCTTTTCCACTATCTCCTTTTGGACTGGTCATAAAAGCACCCTCCCACAGCTCCGGATCCGGCGTCTACAGCCACCCCAACTCCTGGAGATCCTCCGATGATGGCCCCGATTGCAGCGCCGCGTACAACCCTTATCGCTGCACCACGCAATGTCCTCTGCTCCGTCGTGCTCACCCGACACATCCTGAAAGCATGAACATCACAACCAAAACGGCTACGACCTTGTTGATCGCTATTGACTAAATCATTGTGAATCACCTCCCTGTTGAATGATCCATTACTTATAATTTAGTCATCCAGCTTAAGATAGGCAATATGCCGGTGTATGCATCAATTCCGTTCGACTTCCGATAGTATCCAGTATGGTGTATTTATGCGGCAAGATCCGGATTTTCCTCGTCTGGTCGCGGCGAAGACGCAGACAAAGGGAGTGCGGAGCGAATGCGGATGTCGCGCTGAGGAGATGGAAGTTCAATTTCGGCATCGCGCAAGGCCTCCAATATCTTAAAATAGATGCGGCTTCGAATCTCCTTTTGAGAAAACCTGCGGATATCCGTCCACACCAGGAGCTCAAAATTGATTGAGCTGTCCCCCATTGCGACAAACCAAACCTTTGGTTTATCATAACGTGAAACGCCCGCTTCCTCCTCGGCGCACGCCAGCAGAATCTTTGTCACTTCCTGCGGGTCAGTGCCGTCCGAAACAGCCACTGGGACATGCACCCTGACGAAGGGTGAGGTAAGGGTGTAATTGACGATCGTTTTCGTGATGAAGTCGGTATTCGGAATGACATAGTCGATATTATCCCTTGTGAGGACCTTGGTGGCACGAAGATAAATATCGGATACCACGCCGACAGTATCTCCGACTTTCACCCAGTCTCCCATGCGGAGTTTACGTCCGAAGATAATAATAAGGCCGCATATCATGTTGGCCACAATATTCTGGAGACCGAAGCCGATCCCGATCCCTGCGGTGCCGGCAAGAACCATCAGGACACGAAGATCGACCCCCACAATTCTCAGGGCAAACAGTAATCCAGTGGCGATGAACAGATATTTGAGCAATCGGTTCAACGCATAGGCCAAGCCGGTGTCGATGCCGAGTGACGGATAGAATTTGTAATCCAGGTAGGTCCGGAGCAGCTGCGAAACGTATACAAAAGCAAGAAATATGATTGCCGCCCTGATAATGATCCAGAAAGAAAGCGAGGTCCCTCCGAGAGTGAGAATCGGGAAGGACATGATATGTTGCAGTGGCCCCAGCAATCCGAGCAGTGAAAGGATTATAACCACCACACTCCATAACAGCAACGGAACCAGCGAAGCAATCACCGTCTTGACGAGGAAAATGACAAAAATACGGAACACTTTCAGTGTGCGCTCAAGCAGAGGCAGCATCACCTCTTTAGCCCTTTCAAAAACCCTTTTCCGTCCTATAAATCCGTACAATAAAGAGGCAACCAACACAGCCAAGATGGCAGCCCCGAGCGCGACCAGCACAATCCTATTTTCCGATACATACCTTACGGATTCCGGTATTTCTTGGGGCAGCGCGGCAATCCATCCCAGAATCAACGTGATCGTGCCAGCATCCCACCCTAGAGGAGCTCGTTCGAAGAGAGAATGAGCGGCCTCTCGGGTTTGTTCGGCCACTGCGGCGCTGTCTTCGCCCCTCGTTTTCTCAACTTCACTATGAGGTGAAGTTGACGATGGCGCTTGGTCAGCGGCGCTCGCTTGAGGTTCGCCGGTCATAAAGCCAAATAGACCGGACGATACTACCAGGACCGCGAGCACAAGTATGAGGAGCAACCTCGAATATTCCCTTGAGATGCAATTCTTTTCACGCATGGTCCTTCCTTTGGTTTCTCTTTCATCTTCTAAACCATTCATAGGCTACCCAGAATATAAGCATGCACGAAACATACGGCATGACACACCATTTTGCCCAGGCGACCGAGAATGACTTCAATATTGGGTCCGACCACAGGAAATCACAATAAGGAGAGATCGTTCTTGACACGACCCCAAGCATCTGCTAGCCCAAAAACCTCATGCAAGCGCTTGCTTGTTCACCTTGTGACCCTTCGCCTCCCCAACACTGCAGCGAAAGAAAGTGAGCCAGGCCATGATGATGAAGAGGTCAATAGTCTTTCTGGTAATGATAATGATATTGGGGGAAGGCTGCACGAGTTATCACAGGATGCCGCTCGATCCTGAGGTGGTCGCCGGCAAACTTGCCCCACCCGGCATGGCTGACCTGCGAATTCAAGCACAACGGATCAAGCACCCCATTTTAAAGCCGGTGGAGCTCACCGAAGAGCATGGCCTTTCCCCTGACGAAGCAGCAATCCTTGCGGTGTTGGTCAACCCCGGGCTCAGAGCAGAACGCGACAAAAGAGGGCTTTCCACAGCACAACTCTATCAAGCGGGCATTCTCCCCAATCCTGATATTTCCCTTAATTGGCAGGTCCCTACCGGTGGATCAACCGAAGGAGCTGTCGTTGCCTACGGATTGGGCATCAGCTACGATATCCGCGCCTTGGTCACACGGGGCGCCGAAATCGACGCAGCGCAAGCAAAGGCTTCTTCGGTAAGTCTCGATGTAGCGTGGCAAGAGTGGCAGATTGCCGAGGCTGCCAAGCTCAACGCATACCGGGTGATATTGCTGCAACAGCAGCTTGGCGTGGCAAAAGAGGAAGAAGACGCACTGCGGCAAAATCTCGATGTGGTAAAAAAGGCGGTTGATTTGGGCGACTTGACGATCATAAACCTGTCGGCCAGCCGCGCATCTTTGGAAAAAGTGCATCTTTCCGTGCTTGATATCGAACAGAATTTAGAGCAGGAGCACCTGGCCCTGAACCGCTCCATCGGCTTCGCGCCGGATTACGCCGTCCGGCTTCGAGAAGGCATTGAACTGCCCTCGCCGGAAAGTGTTCCATCCGCGCCTGAGCTGTTGACGGGAATAGAAGAGCGGCGTCTCGATCTCCTCGCCCTCAAGATGGGTTACGAAAGCCAGGAGGCGCACGTTCGAGCCGCCATACTCGGGCAGTTTCCCAAGATTTCCATGGGATTTACCCAGGCGCGCGACAACACCAATGTCATCTCCAGTGGTCCTGCGATCACCATAAGCTTTCCGGTCTTTGACCGGAACCAGGGCCAGATTGCCATCGAACGCGCCACCAGACAGCAGTTGTTTGACGAATATCGGGCGCGATTCTTCGATGCGCAATCCGAGCTCGCGAAGCTGCGCTCAAATCTCGACTCGGTTCAGCGCGAAATTGCAGCTACTCAGGCGTATTTGCCAACCTTGAGGCGACTGGTCGAAGCCTACTATAGCGCCCTGCTGGAGGGCAACGCCGATGTCCTGACCTACTACATTGCCCGTGATGACTTGATTGCGACCCAAATTGCCCTTTTGGGTTTGCAGCTTCAATTGGTCGATCAGTTTGTCGCCCTCGAGATTGCAGCCGGCGAATACCTGGGGCTGGCTCAGAGCAAGGAGGCGGTCGAATGAAACGATGGTTCAGGACCTTGAGCATCTTATTCAGCTTGGTGGTTCTTATAGGATTAGCGAGCTTCTATTGGATGCACTCGGGAGTGGAGAAGCATCCGAACGAACCGGGCAATGCCACACACGATGCCGAGAAAGCAGCTTCAAATGGACCAGTGGCCTGTGTGAAGGTTATTCCACTCGAAAAGAAGACGATTTCTGAGCACCTTATCGTCTATGGTACCGTCATCCCGGCACCCGGCGCTCTGCAGACGGTCTCGCTGCCCTTTGAAAGTCAGGTGCTTAGCATCGTGGTAAGCAATGGACAAAAGGTCGCCAAGGGAGATCTTCTGCTTCGCCTTCAGCCAAGCCCTGAAACCGCACTGCAACTCGACCAGGCCCGCAATGCCTATGACTCGCAGCAGGAGAACATGCGGCAGGTACAACGGCGGTTTGACTCAAGACTGGCGACTAACGAACAGTTGCTTCAGGCAAGACAGGCTCTGGATGAAGCCAGGCTGCGCCTTACAAGCTTGACGAAGCGAGGCGTCGACAGCGAACGCAAAATAGCTGCCGCAATCGGAGGGCTAGTCGAGAAAGTGCACGTGCAGGAGGGGACCATCGTCCCGGCAGGGAATCCCCTGATCGAGATAGTCGAACAGGATCGTTTCGAAGTCCTTATCGGGGTCGAACTTGAAGATATCGCGAGAGTGAATCCGGACCAGGAGGTTTTGCTCGCTCGAACGAACATGCCCGCTTCACCCAAAGTCACCGGCCACATACGCAGGATCTCGTACGCCGTGAACCCTTCGACTCGTCTGGTGGATGTATTTGTTTCCATCGCCTCTCCGGGGAGTTTCTTTTTGAGCGAATCCGTTAACGGCGAAATCACGACCACTGCTGTGGATGGCATGGTTGTTCCGAAGTCTGTGGTCCTTGCAGAAGGCGATCAACACGTTGTCTTCATCGTCCAAGATGCCCGCGCAGTGAAGCGTGCCGTCGAAATCGGCGTTGAAAATGCTGACGAATTCGAGATCCTGGGCAAGGATCTCAAAGCTGGAGAACAGGTGGTCGTTCTCGGGAATTATGAGCTCCTGGACGGTATGCAGGTCACTACAGAGGGATGCAAATAGCCATGACCCGGTGGCTTCAAGCTCATCGCCGTTCAGTCCTTTTCCTACTGGCAGTCCTCGTCGGCGCAGGCAGCCTCAGCGCATTCAGACTTCCGGTTTCGCTGTTTCCGCAGGTCAATTTCCCGCGCATTGCAGTAACCCTGGACAGCGGCGATCGTCCGGCAGACCGGATGGCCTTCGAGGTCACCTGGCCGGTGGAGGAAGCGGTCAGAGCGGTCCCCGGAGTCGTCAATATTCGCTCAACCACCAGCCGTGGAAGTGCCGACGTTTCGATTCGCTTCGAGTGGGAAGAGGACATGGTGGCAAAATTGCTGCTGGTGGAATCCGCAATCAATCGCGTACTTCCCTCTCTGCCGCAGGGAACCCGTTTTGAAGCCCGGCGCATGGACCCTACCGTGTTTCCCGTCCTGGCATACAGCATGACCTCTGAGACCCATTCCCTGGTTGAACTGCGAGATATCGCGCTGTACCAGCTACGGCCCCTGCTCACCACGGTACCAGGGGTGGCCAGAGTTGAAATTCTTGGCGGGGATCAGGAAGAATACCGGGTAACGGCTGACCCGGCAAAATTGGCATCCTTTGATTTGTCTCTGGGTGACCTCGCGAAAGCCCTTTCAGCCAGCAACCTCGTTACAGCGCTGGGCCGTGTCGAAGATCATTACAAGCTCTACCTCATCGTCTCCGATACCCGACTGCACCATCTCTCAAGCATCCGTCAAACGGTCTTGCGTTCCGGTAAAGGCGGGGTGGTTCTCCTGGACGATGTTGCCACGGTGAGTCGAGCGACAGCGCCGAAGTGGACCAAGGTCATCGCCGATGGCCATGCTGCGGTTATTTTTCAGATTTTTCAACAGCCGGGAAGCAATACGGTTCAAATCGCCCATGAGCTCAAAGCGAAACTGGCCGAATTTCATCTTCGTTTGCCCCAGGACGTGCGAATTGCGAACTGGTATGATCAGAGCGAACTGATTCTCGCTTCTGCCGTCAGCGTGCGTGATGCCATCCTCCTCGGGGTGCTGCTTTCCGCCATCGTTTTGTTGGTGTTCTTGCGCAACATAAAGCTCGCTTTGATCGCCATCATCTCCGTGCCCAGTGTGCTGGCCGCAACGGTGTTGCTGCTGTACGTATTGCACATGAGCTTCAACATCATGACCCTGGGAGGCATGGCGGCAGCGGTCGGGCTCATCATCGACGACACCATTGTCATGGTCGAGCATATTATCCGCCGCATGCGAGAGAGCACCGGCGATCATCACTCGCAAGTGATGCGGGCAGTCCAGGAGATGAACAAACCCCTGGCCGGTTCCTCAGCCGCAACGATAGTCGTTTTCCTGCCGCTGGCTTTTCTTTCCGGTGTTACCGGTGCCTTCTTCAGGTCTCTTTCTCTGACTATCGCTGCCAGTCTTATCATCTCATATTTCGTGACCTGGCTGGCAGAACCGATATTAGTCGACCGTTTGTTGAGCTCGAAGGATGCCACGCAAAAGGAAAGCAGCGCGCTCATGAGCTCGCTGCACCACCGCTATGAAGCCCTTATGCGCCATCTGTTGGCACGTCCTTGGCTGATTTTGGTCTTCATCATTCCGCTGTTGCTGGCGGGTTGGCTCGGTTATTCCCGCATCGGCTCCGGATTTATGCCTTCTATGGATGAAGGGGGATTTGTTCTTGATTATGTGGCAGCGCCGGGAACCTCCCTTACCGAAACGAATCGTTTACTGGAGCAGGTAGGAGAAATTTTGGGTGCAAATCCGGCGGTTGAGACCTATTCACGACGCACCGGCCTTTCGCTTGGAGGCATGCTCACCGAGGCCAATGAGGGTGACTTCTTCGTGCGTCTCAAGCGATTCCCCCGGTCGCCCATCGAGACCGTCATGGAGGATGTCCGGACGCGAATCGAACATTCCGTTCCCGGGCTCAAAATAGAACTGGCCCAGTTGATGGAGGATCTCATCGGCGATCTTACCGCCGTTCCACAACCGATTGAAATCAAGCTGTTTTCCGATAATGGCGAAGTCCTCCGTAAAGCGGGACCCCTGGTGGCCGGGGCCATTGCGAAAATTACCGGCGTGGTGGAAGTGAAAGATGGCGTTATCTTTGCGGGTGATGCTCTGACGATCGAGATCGACCGGGTGAAAGCTTCCCTGGAAGGGGTAGATCCCGAATCGGTTACATCGATCCTGGGCGAGGTTCTGAAAGGAATCGTCACGACTCAGATCCAGCGGGGACCCAAGATGGTTGACGTGAGAGTATGGATTCCTGAAGCGGTACGGGCGTCGGAATGGAGTATCAGGCATTTGCAGCTCCGAGCCGCGGATGGGCATCTGTTTCCGCTCGAGCGAATCGCAGCGATCCGTGTCGTTACCGGACAACCGCAAATCAATCGCGACGATCTGAAACGAATGATTGCCGTCACCGGCCGGATAAGCGGTCGAGATATGGGGTCGGTAATCCGTGAAATTAGAGCGGTTCTGGATGCTCCCGGCTTGTTGCCCAAGGAAGTCTATTACCGTCTGGGCGGTCTTTATGAACAGCAACAAATTGCTTTTGTCGGGCTGCTCATGGTTTTTGCGGGCGCGGTGTTCCTCGTCTTCTTGCTTCTCTTGTTTCTGTACGAGAGTTTTCGAATGGTCATAGCGATCCTCACCACCACCCTGATCACCGCTGCGGCGGTCTTTATCGGACTATGGTTGACGGGGACGGACATCAATATCTCCTCGCTGATGGGAATGACCATGATCGTCGGCATCGTAACCGAGGTGAGCATTTTTTATGCTTCCGAGTATGACGAGTTACCTCCCGGCGGAGAGCATGCTGCCATTCTGGTGGCTGCCGGAAAAAACCGGATGCGGCCCATTGCTATGACCACCCTGGCGGCAATTCTGGCGCTTCTCCCTCTTGCGCTGGGCATCGGGCAGGGCTCGAGCATGCAGCAGCCCCTTGCCATCGCCGTTATCTCAGGCCTCATCGTCCAATTCCCGCTGGTCCTGATCGCCCTGCCGGTCTTCTTAAGTATCTTAAGGTTCCGCCCGAGAAGACACAGTTCTTCAACAAATTACCCGAATCATCCCAGGTAATGCCTAGTTCGTGAATCAACTCTTTGATGCGTCTGAGATCTCTTTGAGACGCTGGAAAATAGCGGATGAGAGTTTTTTGAAGAGGCGGCCAATTTGTCTTTGCCCGGTCCGAACTACCAGCACGGGAATCTCAGCGCGATTGACGATCTCGCGAGCGACATCACCCATCACGTACTTGTACAGCTTATCTTCCGCCGGCCAGGAACCGGCTACCACCAGATCGTACTCGGTCTGTCGCAACTCTTTCAGCAACTCCGGCGCAGTATGCTAATGCACGCTTCCACCGCACCTCAGATAAGAGATTCGCACGCACAAACCAACACACTTGACGAGAAAAACAGGTATGCCGGTATAGTTACTGGTTATCCGCCCCTGTTCGGTCCCTCCACCACGGAATATTGTAACCTTCGTGTCCCGAACTGCTTCGCTCCTTGCACGTCGTTACCCATGTAGATATCAAAGTGGTTTGTACCTCTGCTTCTGCCTACCCTGTCGTGAATCTCGCAGGTACCAATTCCTTCGATTTGAATCTTCGTTCCGGGCTTCAGCCTATTGTTCGCTACCACACAGCTTCGCTGTTCCTTTAGGTTTGTCTGATCAGCCGTGGTGTAAGGATGTCTGCCCGTCTCCCGCGGCCGCGACGTGTATGCGGTGAAGACCCCGGTACGTTCCTCGGATGAAGTTCCTCCGCTGGTTTTCCTTATCCCGCTCATAGTCTCAGCTCCGCCAGCAGCAATTCCATGTTGAAGTTGGGAATTAATGCTGCCAAAACGACTGACGACAACATAGGTTGAACCGCCCAACAGGGTTAGTATACAAATCGTCAGAAGCATTCTCACTATATTGCGCTTCGAGAGCGTATTGATCAATCTCATGGGTCTGGATCCTTTCAGGTTGAATCTGGATTTATGATTTAAAGGTAATGATCGTTGAATAATATGCAACCAGGCGGTGCCAGGCGACTAGTTGGGTGGACGGATCAGGCAGTGTGATTGGCGAGGTCGACAAAGCAAGACCTGAAAGTGATTCGGCAGTGATAGAACAAGCCCGGGCATCCGCCAACCTTTACACCCAGGCTGCGAAATGCGCTGCAGTTTAGAAGGCGACACGGAGTCCGGCCTGATAAGTCCAGCCGGAGAAGTCCTTCTTGCCGCCACTCATGTCGTTGTATTCGACACCGGTCATCAGCTTGAAGTTATGACGGTAAATGTAGTAAATCAGGCCGAAATAGACGGCGTTGTAGTCGCTGCCGACGCCCTTCGTGCTTTGAATATCGGGTGCAAGAGCCTCAAAGCGGGTCGGCAACTTGAGACCGTTGCCGTCGCCGTGCGCATATTGATAGCGCAGAACGGCTTGCAGCTTGTTGAGAATCAGAAAGTAAGTCGGTGTCAGCACCACGCCCCAGACATCGCCCTGCGTGTCGCGGCCAATGCCGCCGAGGATGTCCGTGTAGCCGTAGAAACATCCGTTTTGAAAAGTGGTGTTGAGGGAGAAGGCGCTGCTGAATAAAGCGGGACCGTCGCTGTTTCTTGCGCTGGTGCTTCCTTGATAATCAAATTTCACGATGGCCTTGTCCATGTTCAAAACGGAGGCGAAATCATATCCCAGACTTGCCTGGATCACGGCGCCTGCATCGAGCTCAGTGAACTCCGGCTCATAGTCGCCCGCGTAAGCGGCAAGCGCATATTGCCAGTTTCCGGCTTTACCGGTTAACCATGCGGCTGTAAGCTGTTGCGGTCTCAGCGTGTTCACAAGTAGACTCTGCTCGAACACAATCAGTTCACGGCTACGCGTGTTATACTCCTGTGAGAAATAGCGGGCTTTGATCTTGCCCACGCCTATAACGAGCTCCTCACTCTGTGAATAGCTCATCGCAAGCTCGTAGATGTCATTGTAAAAAGGGTCCCATTGGGGATTGATGTCGATAATCCCCCAAAGCTTGAACGAATCGAGCCAACTGGATTCAAATCCAAACCGCCAGCGTCGCACATCAATGCCGCCCCAGCGGGTGTTCGCCGGAAGATCCCAGCTCCCGTACGAACCGCGGTTGGAAGTTCCGGCGGCCCATTGTGTTGCCAATTCTCCCGTCAGAGAGAGCCGCTCGATGATGGGGTTTTTCTTGTTGTTGTAGAGCACACAGAGATCTTTCGCCGAAACATCAATCACCGGTTTTTTGGCAGCATCCTCCTCAAGCGTCGCCGGGAGAGTCGGCGCCTCGGGTAGTGCGCCATGCGAAGGCGCCGCGAGAGCCAACGAGAGGATGATGAGAGCGGCCAGAGGATGAGGAAACACGCGTTGGCTGGAGGTCAAGGTCATGGGGGATCACTTCCTTTCGATTTCATGGGAGTGACAGAAAATGGCTTTTAGTAGGCTTTTCCCTAGCACGTTCCATGAAAGCGGGCAAGGACATTTTCGTTCCAATATCTGGCAAAATGCAGGAAGAATCGTCGGAGAGCCGCACTTTGAGTCGGTGTGCTCGCAATAGTTTACTTCTCCTATCGCCATACGATTGAGGCTTATCCGACAGGCGGCGGTTCGTATACGGTGGCGAGCGAGAACCTCGGAACTTTCGCAGGTTTGTTCGCCGCGTCGGCCTTGATGGTTGATTACGTGCTGGTGGTGGGGGTAAAAGCAGTCAGACACGCCCACCAGAGGCGGTGGCATGATGAGTGGGGCCGACTCAAAGCGGTCGCCCATTTCCCTTCTCCGAAGTGCATTTCCATGTCCGTGGCACTTCGAAGTACACCAGCCCCAGGACGCTCAATTGGTCATGGACCCCAGCCCGCTTGATCCGGGCGATGGCGGATCGGGACCACGGAAAATGGAGGGCGGGTTTTCCAACCCGCCACGCGACTTTCTTCTCTGCACACACATGGAGACAAATTACCGGGAGCAACAGTGGTTCCAGTTTCGACCATATATTCGTCTCCCCGGAGAAACATGGCCAAATTGAAGGAGCTGTTCTTACTACCTTAGCGCTCAAAGCTTTTCAAGTCTCACTGGTCGAACCAGTGGATTACTCATTGAGTTATGAAACTATGATGACGGCAATACCATAGAGTATGCCGACTCCCCTTGTTCTCCTTGCCATTCGGCAAGAAAACAAGGGGGGTGTGGATCTCGATAAAAAACCGGTTGCACCGCATCGCCATGGCTGCCCTGGCAAGCTATACGCGCGAGGCTTCCTATTGCTTAGGGCATCCGACGGGGGTCAGTCACGCACCAACGCCGTGCCATCGTGACTTTGTCGGTCCCGGTCGTCCACTTTTCCCGAGCCCCGACTGTGCTGCCGGTTTACTTGGGACTCTTGAGCCATGACAGAAACCCAAGTATGGGCCTTGGCGTCCGCGGTGAAAGAGAGGCTCTCCCCCCTAAATTTGCTAATCGATCTCACAACCAATAGCCAAACAACCGTGAGAGCCACTCTCTCGCACGCTCATGGAGAGGTCTGTGTTTCCACTCTTGCAGATCGATGAGGTTAGAATTGTCGAGATCCTTTGAGAACATCGCTTCCATTTGCTCCGCGAAATCCCGACCGAGTATAACGGCATTCACTTCATCATTCCTCAGGAAGCTCCAGAGATCCAGGTTGGTGGAACCCACCGACGACCAGACCCCATCTATGACCGCAGTCGTGGCATGGAGCATGGTGTCGTGGTGTTCGTACAGCTTTACTCCAGCTTGCAAGAGCCGTGAGTAATGCGAGCGACCCGCATAAAAGGCCATCTCAGAGTCACTGTTCGCCGGTAAGAGCAGCTTCACATCCACCCCACGTTTCGCCGCATCGGTAAGGGCGTTCAGCATTTGCTCATCTGGAACGAAGTAAGGATTGGTAAGATGAATCGAACGTACCGCAAAATTGATGGCCGCAACATACATCATGTACGTGTCCCGGTTCCTCTGTCCAGGCCTGCTTCCGATCACCCTCACCAGCTCCTTGCCCGAGGCTTTGAGGGGCGGGAAGTAGTTTCTCTTGGCAAGCTGAGGTCCCTTTTCGCTTTGCCAAGTCTCTAAAAAAAGCTTTTGAAATTCAGCAACAGCCGGTCCCTCGATTTGGACGTCGGTATCACGCCACGACAATTGCCTGCTCTCTCTATGATAAGTTTCACTTCCGGAGTAATCGTTCGAAATGTTAATACCACCGGTAATGGTCAGAGATCCGTCCACGACCAGTATCTTCCGATGATCACGGTGGGTGAGAAAGCCCTCTCCGGGAGCTTGTAAAGGGTTAAGGGGATTAAATTCGACCACCTTAATCCCTCCATGACGTAAATACTCAAAAAAGGCGGAGGGAGTATGGATCGACCCTGCAGCGTCGTAGATGAGATTCACCTGCACGCCTTCAGCCGCTTTCTGTAAGAGCATGTCAGCAAAATTACGGCCGGCTTCATCAGCCTGAAAAATATAAGTTTCGAAATTAATGTGGTCGCTGGCGCCTTGAATGGCCTTGGACATGGCGGCGTACGTCGCCGGACCGTCAACGAGCAGCGTCACCTTGTTGCCGACAATCAGAGGGCTGCCACTGATCGCCTCCTCTACTGCTACGTGCCGTTCCAGAATGTCGGTGGGCAGAGTCTGCCCTTTAAGCCGACCGAGGATAGCCTCGCTTTCGCTGGGGGACAGTTGCCTATGAGCTGCAACAATCGTCGGAGGATTGTTGGTGCTTGCAGCTTCCGGCGTTAACTGTTCAACCCTCGGTGGTGTTGCACAACCCCCAAAAATAAGGGGCCAAAAGAGCGCTGCGAGCAATGCGGCTCTCTTGATGGAAGACAACACTCCAACCAATTTGATCACCGATTCGCCACCGCAGTCTGCCGCTCTTGAGGCGACAGCCAGTGTTTTTCAAAGCCGGATAAGGTCATCAGCGAGAATATTTGTAAGCCCCCATACTCTGGACTGAGACAATCTCAGGATCGAGATCGTCTCAGCCTCTGTTGTCCGAGCTTCGATAACATGTTGCGATCATCCGATTTCCGGGCGGCCCGCAAAGGCCTGGTTTCCTTTTCAGCACCTTCCGCCGCACAAGTTACTCTGGCTCTCCCGAAGCTGCTTATTTGCATGCCAACATGTTGTTACCACACCGCCCGGATTGAGCCGCCACGAGCACGTTTTCAAGCCTCGTTGCTCCCGCTGGCGGAGCGACATTTCCCGCTAGAATTTGCTGCGGAGTTACCGATTTGCCATAGTACAGGGCGTTGGCATCGTTCCTCGTCGCAATGACCGTACCTTCAAGCGAGGCGCCGGCGAACAATCCCTGACTTCGACTGTAGGTGTAGACTGCCGCTATGGGAGTAACATTGGCTTCCGCAGTCCGACCTATTGGTCCTGCCGCAACACTCAAATTGCCGCCCAATTCCACATTTCCTTTTTGCGCAAATGCCCTCACAGCATCATCGGTATTGAGTACAATCACGAATTCGGTTACTTCTGCTCCAATCTGCAGGCCGAATCCTACCCCACCCGTTCCGATTGCGGACGGGCCGCTCCATCCCTTCCCTGTTCGAGCTACCACCACCCCCGTACCGCCACGACCACTAAACATGAAACCCGCTTTGACAACCGTGAGAATGGCCAAACCCCTGGCATCCC
>JADGQM010000284.1 GCA_017881795.1 Syntrophobacteraceae bacterium | reverse complement strand
GATTGATCGTTTACAGTTGCCAGAAATTGCATTTCCGGGAAGAGTTCCTCCATAAACTTGGCCCAGCGGGGAAAAAGCTCCTCGGTGCACATTTGGTCGGGGCGGTCGAACAGGATCAGACCGGGGATATCCAAGGGCCTGGTATGCTTTGGATAGGCGTCGAGCAGGTGGCGCGCGGCATCCAGGGCCGGCAGGACAGTGCGTTGCTGCCACGGAGCAAGGCTCAGCCACTGGCGCTTGAAATCGCATTCGGTTTCCATCCAACTCGTGGTGTCGATGGCAAAATGTTCTTTGAGCGCGCGCGAAAGACGTTCCAGCGCATGCATCGGCCCCAGGCGTTTTTTCTTGGCCCCCCGGTAGTGGATCTGGGAGAGGAATGCCACCGGGTCGGTTAACGGCGACCCGTCAAGGAACAGCGAGTGAAAGCGGGTAAGGCGAAAAAGGGGATCCGTGAAATCAAAATCATCGGTCCCATCGTGGTGTTTCGGTTCCGGTCCATAGCCGAGCAAAAACAGCCACGAATCACCGATGCCGGTTTTGGCTCTTCTAATGGGCATGTCATAAGGGAGAAAACGGTATTCTTCGCGGCGTAAATCCCTGACCGATCCATTCTCGTCCATACGGACGCCGCTGCCCCAAAGACCTCGATCCTGCGGTTGACTTCGATAGCGGGGATGGACTGCCAGGATGCATTCGACCTGTAAGGGGTTGCCGGGACCACGGCAGAGGCGCTCCAGGGCAAACGGGAGACGCGGAAGCAGGCGGGTGCCGCCGCAGGCCACGGCGATCATTCGCAGCAGCTCTCGACTTGCCTGTCCGGAAGCAAGAAGCGTCCATTTCGCGACCTCATTGGTGCGCCCATTGAGACATAGCTCACCGTCGCCGTTTTCCTGAGCATTCTCAAAATAGAGATGAAGGAGGTGCATGAAACCCCGAGCCTTCGGCGCCGCAACGGGTTTGGTCGCCCAGGGCGGAAACGCAAATAATCCCGCCACACCATGAAAATGGAATTGCCGAAAACCACGCTATTTTAAGGGAGGTTAGGGCGGTGCCAAGCGGTAAGGTTTCTTGTCAGGGTTTAATGTAGGCGTTCAACCCGATAATTACCGGCTTCCCATCGACTTCTGCAGTGGTCACAGTATTTCCCCGAGTGCTGGCCACTACGAGGGTTTTGCCGGATGCTGAGGGTGTCGGCTTTTCCAGGTCGATTTCGATACAGAGCTTGTTCTCTCGGATTTCAACTTTCATTGCCATGTTCTTTTTCCCTTTTGAGTTGCGGGTTTGAATGTCAAGATTCGTCTGGAATCCATAATCGTAGATTCCCTTCTCTCCTGTCACATAGGCCTGCAATGTTATCACAAACTTTGATCAATGCTGCCGATTAATCACGATGTTGGTCTTTTCGCTTACTTCCACGTCTGTCCCACTGCTCGCAAGGACAAACAGACGAGGGTGGAAAATGGCCCCTTGTAGAAACGTACTTTTTACGATACCTTGCTTTTGAAGGACTTTTATGACCGGCGCCCGACTGACCGAGATACCCGTTGTCTTCTATCGCACCACGAGTGGCGTTGAGCCGGTCAGGGATTGGTTGAGGAGCTTGCCGGACGACGACAGGCGCAAGATCGGGATCGACCTTGCCACGGTGCAAGTTGGCTGGCCGGTTGGAATGCCAATATGTCGTCCGCTTGGCGGCGGTTTATGGGAAGTCCGCAGCAGTTTACCAAGCCGCCGTATCGCGAGGATACTGTTTTTTGTGGATGAAGGGCGGCTTGGCGTCCTGCACGGCTTCATTAAGAAGACGCAAAAAACCCCACAGGACGACATCGAATTGGCGCGTAAACGGATGAAGGAGATGGAGACATGAGCAAAAAGAATCCCCATTGGGGATCGACGCTCGATGACTTCTTGCACGAGGAAGGCATTTACGACGCTGCGAAGGCCGAAGCGATTATGCGCGTGATTACTTGGCAGCTTGCCGAGGAAATGCGTAAGCAAGGCATCACCAAAACGCAAATGGCTGAACGGTTGCATACAAGCCGGGCTCAGGTCGATCGGATTCTCAAAGCAAAGGGTAACGTGACAATCGAGACGCTCCAACGCGCCGCCGCGCTTGTCGGGCGGGAGCTCCGCCTCGAATTGGTGTAGGTTTCAAAGACTCGCCCCAAGGATTGCTTAACCCGTGCAAGACCAAAAACACTTCACCGCCTCCGAGGTTAAAAAGAGGAAGACCAGGAACAAATTCCAAAGAAGTGCCTAGAACGGATCATCGTGCTTTGATTCTATCGGCACGGGATATGACAGCAGCTGAAAGGACCCGTTATGCCAAGAAAAAGTAAATCATCCTTATCACACGCCCAGTCATACCGGGAAATCGGAGATTTTTGGGACAGCCATGATTTGGGGGATTTTTGGGAAGAAACCAAAGATGCTGATTTTGAAGTCAGCGTCGAATCTGAGGCAACCTATTACTGCCTGGAGAAAACGCTTTCGAAGAAGGTCCAATTACTGGCGAGAGAGCAAGGTATTTCGGCCAACACGCTGATCAATTTATGGGTACAGGAGAAGCTTCGGCAATGCGGATAGACCAGGCCAGGGCAAAATCCATCCCAGGACTCATCTCTCCCAACCTATTGAGAACTTGCCCAAGCAACACTTGAGCGCAATCCCCTCCCTTTCGCAGCCGCCATTGCCGCAGGTCTTCTGCCGATCACCCAGGCGCACATCCGGCCTGAAGCACCGTTTGCACGCGCGGCATGGGCGTTGAGTCAAGGTTTTTGCCCCTGTCACTAGCCGTCCAGCCTCCTCCCATGGCGACCGGAAGGAAGGGCAACTGCGTTGCAGGCAAACCGGCAGATCCAGCCAAGACCTTCGGGTCGGAACCAGTCAAAACGGTTCTTGACCCGAGAGAATAGGAGGAAGAACAGAGACAACATCCAAAGAAGGGGGTAGAGATGACCTATGGGGCAGGAAAAAAGGGTGGGATCGTTATGAAACAAGATCTCAGGCTCTAAAGAGCTGCAGAGAGCTACCATCTGCCTGACCCATCATCAGCATCAAAAACGTGATGTACTGGGTCCAGAAATCGTCACACCCCTGACCCAAAAACCATTTCACTGGACCCACATTTTCGGCCCTTTATGCGTCTATTCTCCTCCGGTGATAACACCCCCATAATAGAGCAACTGTGTCCGCGCACATCCTCGGGTTAATCCTCGACCAACTGTCCTCTCTGAACTGCCTTTCTGACATCTGGTATGGCAACCGTTCACCCTGCCGGGACATTTGCCTCACCCCATGGGGAAGATAAAGGATTTTCCTTGCAGCACCTCGCTGCACATAGATCAGCCCAGCTTACTTTTGCAGAATTCGAAGCCATCCTTCATGAGAGTGAGGATGCCTTCATGGGCCTGGCAGATGTTGCTTTTCGGGCAGAAACGAAACACTTTTAGCACAGCAGCGCACCCTCTCGATCCACTTTGGATCGAGGATGGCGCCACCTCGATCTGTCTGTGATCGAGACCTCTCCGGCCATCATTCAGTGCACATGAAGAGCGGTCCCAGATCTTGTTCTCCTCACGTTCTCTCCTCGACCCTAAACGCTAAATTTCTAACGCGAAAATGCCCGTTTAAGGGCGATATCAGCCCTTGTTTTGCCAGATTATCATGACGACCTTGACGCTCATTGGTGGGTCGATTTTAAACCATTTATGTGGGTCAGTTCCGATGAGCGTCAAGGCGCTTCAAAAGCAAATCCCGCTTCGAGGAGTCTATTTGTACTCCCAAGGACAGCGGAAAGCCCCATTACATTCCAGAGCATATGGTTGACGCATCAGCCATCTCGGTCACAAAGGTGAGCTTTTGATCGAGTTCGCGAAACACTTAGAGTGTTGGCAACAGCGGCTCGTCAACGCGTAAAGGCAGGGCCCACGGTTGGTCGCGGGTTCATTTGGTCGTGAGCCTTGAATCCGCCACTGGCGTCAAGGATTAAATCGAGATGCAATGTTGCCATGCAAACGAGGGTGAAGCTCGGTTTCACATCGCTCACAGCGTGCATTATAGGGTGACCGACGTGATCCGACAATCTCATATTTCCTGCCGGACAATCTGCAATCGCCCAAGACCGCACAAGGCTCCATGCCCTCCTCGATCGTGTTATGATCGGCTGAACCTGAACTCTGAGTCATGGTGCGATTTCCAGCCCGTCTTTCATGATATGATCCAAAAGGGTGCCAGGCGCTGCCTTCCTTGCCTGTGACGGCGAGAACCCCAGAACATCCAGCGGATAGGGTATATCCCATGCCGCCTTTCCGAGATAACCCGCTCTGTCCCATAGACTCATCCTTTCAAAGAGCGGCGAGATAACGGCCAGATCGACATCGCTACTCTTGTCGGCATCCAGGCGGGCATGGGACCCAAACAGATAGACCCTCTCAACGGGTACGCCCAAATTCCTCAGGTTTTCAATGTATCGGGCGACGATACGCCTGACTTCATGTGTTGCTTGAACCACTTTATCATCCTCTCGGTATCGGTAAGAATTCGTTGTGCCGTCTGTTGATTGAACTCTTTCGACAAGGCCCGAGGATCTTCGGGATACAGGGTGGCAATACTGACATTATCGATACGCGGCAAAAACTCCTTGAGATCTTCAAGAGGCGCTATCACCGCCAGCCGGTTGCCATACGCCTCGGCCAGGCTGAAGTGCTGAAGCCCAACAGGTTCAGCGTAGTCGCCAAGAAACAGCAGCTTAGCCGAACAACTCGCTATGAGAGCCAGTGCGCACCAAGATCACACGCTCGGGCTCAAGCTGATAGATCAACAGCCAATCGGGCATAATGTGGCATTCCCGCTGACGTTTCCATTTCCCGAAGAGAGCATGTTCTTGATATTTCCGAGGAAGCGGAAGATCCTTCTCCAGATGCCTGAGAACCTCAATCAAATCGGCTTTATTGTATTTGCCGGATTTCGCATTCTTTTGAGATCTATCCTGAACTGAGAAGTCTCAATCAGCGTTCGCATGCAGTAGCATCCCAATCCTCAGCGGTCTGCTCGATTGTCGTCTGCTCTCCTTCACCACGATCTGCAGCTTCCATTGCGGCAATTGTTGTCTCGTTCGGCATTTTCAATGGGAACGGCAATGCCTTTTCTACAATTACCTGATGCAAAAACAGTCGGATTGCGTCACTCATGCTCAAGCCCATGCTGCGCAAAACGCGATTTGCTTCATCCTTGATTTTGGGGTCGATACGCGAACGGATGACGGAATCAGCCATGTAATCTCTCCTCATTCTAAATACAGCGCTCTCGTACCATGCGAATAAGGCCCCAGCAATGACACGGATGCAAACAGACTGACCCCACCGGGGAAAACATATTGCTGATGGCGAAGTATCCGGAACAGTTCTATACTGCCCGCTGGCTCGCTTGTATCAAGATCCTTGCAACCGTGGGTGATAAGAATCGTTTGCCGGCGGTTTCTGAATGGCAGGTCCGCGCATTTCTGCTTTGGCAGGCTTGGCCTGCCGAAGACTCTACCGCCCGGTTACGTGTAGGTCGCTCCATGAAGTCACCCGGACGTCTTGCCGCACATAGCTTTCA
>JADGQM010000283.1 GCA_017881795.1 Syntrophobacteraceae bacterium | reverse complement strand
ATGTGGACTACGAAACCCTCAGAGAACTTCGGAACAATGGTCTGCGTTTGCTGGTAGTTGGCTTTGAGTCAGGCAACCAGGAAATCTTGAATCGCGCAAGAAAGGGCATCACCCTGCAAAGGACGCGACGATTTATGAAGGACTGCCATGATCTTGGGATCAAGGTCCACGGCACCTTTATCATTGGTCTGCCCATCGAAACTCGGGAAACGATTGAAGAGACCATACGGTTCGCGCAGGAGCTGGATCCCTATACGATTCAGGTCTCCATCGCTGCGCCTTTTCAGGGGACGGAGCTATACAGTCAGGCGCTGCAAAACGGCTGGATCAACAATGATATTCTCGTGGCAGAAAGCGGCATCCAGACTTCTACTCTCTCTTATCCAAATTTGGGCATTGATGAGATAGAAGAAGCAGTGGAGCGAATGTATCGCCGTTTTTATTTTCGCTTCAAGCCAATATTTCGCATGTTCCACGAGATATCTACTGAGAAGCACATGCTGGCGCGTCGTTTGCGCGAGGGCAAAGAGTTTCTGGATTACCTCAACACCCGCAAAGGAGATGGGCACAACCGAAAGCCACAGCAGCCGCAGAATCCGTGCCCCCCCAACTGAGAGGAAGCGCATCGCTTAGAACGCCTTAGACGGGAGTACTGTTTGTCGTGGTCAGGTTTGCCGCCTTATGAAAATGCATGACTTTTTTGATTGCCAGGCGATCTTATTCGATTTCGGCGGCACCTTGGATTCTGATGGGGAACACTGGCTCGATCGGTTTTACGAACTTTATGAACACGCAGGGTTCGACCTTCCTCGGAACCAAATCAAGCAGGCCTTCTACCATGCAGACCACCTGTGCTGCCGCGACCCACGGGTTCTCCCCATGGGCCTCAAATCACTAATGAAGCACCATGTTCATCTGCAGTTTGCAGCGATGAATTTAGACGACCTTGCGAAAGAGGAAGAAATCACCCAAGAATTCTGTGCGAAAACTGAGCGCGTGCTCCAGCGGAATGCTAAGTTGCTCAAGCGTTTGAAACGTGTTTACCATCTGGGCATAATTTCCAACTTCTACGGAAATGTTGCTACCCTTTGCAGGGAAGCCGGATTGACTGATTCCCTTGAGGTGATTTTGGATTCCACTGAGATCGGGGTTAGCAAGCCTGACCCTGAGATCTTCCGGATCGCGTTGAGAACACTCAATCTGGCTCCAGATCGAGCTATTTTCGTCGGCGATTCCTATGAGCGGGACATCACGCCGGCACAACAACTTGGTGTGAGAACCATTTGGCTCAGAGGGCCCAATCCGCGAATTCCCGAAAACGCCGAACCGGCAGACTGTGAAATTTCGAGCCTTATGGAATTGGAATCGATTGTTCTATGAAAATGGGAATCATCGCTGCTGGAAGGGGTGACCGCCTCGCTTTGGGGGGAATCGCAACCCCCAAGCCGCTGGTATCGGTGGGGGGAAGGCCGCTGATCTCAAGGATTATCGAAGCGGGTGCAAGGCTGAAGGTCCATTCCATAGTCTGCATCGTTAACGACATCAAACCCGCTACGGCCGGATTCTTACGCTCAGGCGACTGGCCGATTCCGGTGGAAATCGTCGTCAAGACGACACCCAGTTCCATGGAAAGTCTTTTCTGCCTGGCGCCTCTGCTGTCAGATGGACCCTTCGTTCTTTTCACTGTGGACGTCATTTTCGGGCAACAGACTGTGGAGGACTTCCTTCAAAATGCCCGGACTCTGACCGGGGCAAAAGGCGTCCTCGCACTCACCCGCTTTGTTGATGATGAGAAGCCTCTCTGGGCGACTATCGACCGTTCGAACCGGATAATCGCCATGGGAGATGCCGCCCTTGGTAGTCAGTTTGTAACCGCCGGCTTTTATTATTTTGCCCCTGATATCTTTGCCGAAATTGCTTCGGCGAGGAGGAAGAATCTGAGTGCCCTGCGGCAGTTCTTAGGCCACCTGATTGATGAAGGTTACCCGATATACGGTGTTCCCGTGCCCAAGACCATCGACGTCGATTATCCTGAGGATATCGTAAAGGCTGAAGCGTATCTGCAGGAAATCAACGAGGTATGAAACCACTCACCGTGCTCGGCATCTACCGCGAGCAGATTTTTTCTCCCGGCAAGATAGTGGATGATGCAGCCATTATGGATGCGACGGTGGAAGAATTGTCGCGCCTCGGGTGGGAAGTCCGCACTCTGCGTGCAGAGTCGATCAGCACTTTAGCCCCAAGGTCTGAAAAGGTCCTGAGCATGGCGCAATCGGACCGGGTGCTCAACATCCTTCACGACTGGAACCGGCAGGGCTCCACAGTCATCAATACGGTCTCTTCGGTGCGCAACTGCTATCGCAAACCGCTGACGCACCTTCTCTCAAAGGCTGGCATTTGTGTCCCCCCCAATCGAGTGGTCACTCTGAAGGATGCGAAGGAGAAAATCTCTCTGCGGTCTTCAGAGAGACTATGGTTGAAGCGCGGCGATGTTCATGCCATGGAACCAGGCGATGTCACATCGGTCACGAGTAGAGAAGAACTGGACCAGGCCATGCAGCATTTTTTCGACAAAAAGATTCGAGACATCCTCATCCAGGAACACGTGAGAGGACCTGTGGTCAAGTTCTATGGGGTTGGCCAGGGCGAGGGCGCATACTTTAAGGCGTATCTGGCCGCTAATGGTGAAGAGCTCACATCCAGGTCCGATCGGCTTGGGGCCGTCGCACGGCAGGCTGCCAGAGCCGTGGGGTTGCAAGTGTATGGCGGGGATGCCGTTCTGACTGATAAAAACGGACCAGTTTTGATCGATCTCAACGACTGGCCGAGCTTTTCGCGCTGCTGTCGCTCTGCGGCCGGGAACATTGCTGCTTACGTCGCGGCCAAATTTCAATGCGATAGAGACATGACTTCTTCATTTCAAAGCTAAGTTCATGTCTCTGATATTAAAAATCGTATAACCAGGAAAAGAGACGAATTATGCACTATCAAGGCTTGCCGGAAAACATCGGCCAGACACTTTCCGCAAAACTATATCAAGAAGAACAGCGATTTGTGGCTCCAGGACTCCAGGAGGTAAGCCAGCTTTCCCGGTTGGTGATCAAGGAGGCCAAAGGATGTCGATTGGTAGACATGGAGGGGAAATCCTATCTGGACTTTATGGCGGGTGTTGCCGTTTGCAGCATCGGCCATGCCCACCCTAATTACGTTACAGCCCTCAGAGAACAGTTGGATAAGGTGACGGTCGGGAGTTTCACGACGGAAAACCGGGTGGCACTGCTGCGCCTGATCGCCTCTTTAACCCCTGGCGCTCTAAACCGAACCCAACTCTACAGCGGCGGCGCCGAAGCGGTGGAGGCTGCGATCCGGCTGGCAAAATCCCACACGAAGAAATTTGAGATCCTCAGCTTCTGGGGTGGCTTCCATGGGAAGACAGGAGGCGTGCTGGGGCTTATTGGCGATCCGTTCAAAAAGAATTGGGGGATCCTTCACCCAGGGTTGCACCTGGCCCCCTACCCCGACTGCTACCGGTGTCCATTCGACATGGCGTATCCGGGATGCAGCATGTTTTGTCTGGATTTTGTTCGCAAAATCATAGAGAACAACACGGCAGGCAGTCTTGCCGCAGTTATTGTTGAAACCATGCAGGGCACAGCCGGAAATGTCATACCCCCTCCGGAATTCCTGCCCGGATTGCTTGAAATCGCCCATGAGAACGACGCCCTTCTCATTGCCGACGAAATGATTACCGGCTTCGGCCGCACCGGCATGATGTTTGGCTCAAACCATACGGGCATCACCCCGGACATCATGACCATTGGAAAAGGCATGGGCTGCGGGTTTCCCATTTCGGGGTTGGTGTCCACCGACGAGATTACTGCAAGCAAACCGTTTTCAAAGCCAAGCTCTTCCTCAAGCAGTTACGGAGGAAACCCGCTGGCCAGCACCGCGGCGCTGGCAACCATTCAGACCATACTGGAGGAATCACTGGTTGAGAATGCGCGAGAAGTGGGAGATTACCTCCTGAGAGGACTCCGCGGATTCGAGGAGAAGTACGAATTCATTGGCGAGGTTCGGGGATGCGGTCTTTTGGTCGGCATCGAACTGGTCAAGGACCGCGGGACTAAGGAGCCTCTTGACAAGGCGATTACCAGGCAAATCTTCCTTGAGACGCTCAAAAGAGGTTTGCTGTGCATGAATTATAAGCCCAATTTTCGCATTAACCCGCCGTTGACACTCAGCCGGGAAGAGGCCGATGAGGGATTGGCGATCCTTGATGAGGTCTTTACCCATGTGGCCCGTCACATCCCCTACAGGTGAGGTTGGAAGGGATGACTGAAGACATCGGCGAGGTCCGCCCGCCCCTTCGAGGCGCCATCATTGGCCTTGGCAATGCGGCTATTCACGCTCATCTGCCCGCATGGCGAAGAAGTGAGGCCTTCACTATTGAAGCAGTTGTTGAGCCCGCGCCGGAGCGGGCTGAGCTGGGCAGAAGGCTGCTCCCTCAGGCACGACTATACCCGAGCATGGAAGCATTGCTCTCTGAAGATGAGGTGGATTTCGTCGACATTTGCACGCCGCCTTGCTTTCATGCCGAACTTGCGCTCGCCGCATGCGGCTCAGGATTGCACGTTTTCTGTGAGAAACCCCTGTCGATATCGACGGAACGGCTGAAAGAAATTCAGCACCTGGCCGACCAGACCCAAAGGGTCGTCTTCACTGTAAACAACTGGAAATATGCACCCCTTTGGGTGAAAGCAACGGAATTGATTCGAGATAATCAGATTGGCACGATTCAATCCATTGCTTTGAACGTTCTGCGATCTCCCAATTCCGGTGGGGGCGCCTCAGACTGGAGGAAGTGCCTCGAGATAGCGCAGGGAGGAATTCTGATCGATCATGGTTGGCACAATCTCTATCTGATTCTTTCTCTCCTTCAGGAGTTTCCCTTGTCCATGGCCGTAAGTATGGAATCATCATCGGGAGGCAGCCCCGGTCTCGAACAGACAGTTGACTTGGTGATGCGATTCCCCGAGGCAGAAGCCCGTTTGCATCTCACCTGGCAAGCATCTTGCCGCAGCAACTACGGCACCATTGTGGGCAGTAAGGGAAGCCTGTTTGTCAATGATGATCATCTCGTTTTGCATTCCGGGGATTCCCGCCGGACCCGTTTTGACTTTTCCGAAGCACTCTCCGCTGGCTCTCATCACCCCGAGTGGATGGAACCAGTGGTGAGGAATTTTGCCCTTGAAATCATGGACTCCCGCTACCGTGGCGCCAATTTCAGGGAAACCCGCTGGTGTTCTCATCTCATTAACCTCGCATACCGCTCCAATCGCGACGCAAACTGTGTCACAGAAGTCTGCAATCCGCTTCTGGAGACCCTCGACTAATGAGAAGTTCTCATGGCGCTCTGAAAGGATATAATCTGCAACGGAAGAGGTTTATATTTAATGCTGAGGAAAGCCACCCCAGAGTGTTGACGCACGGAGACCGGGGGACGAAATGTTTAGGCGGGAAGATGATGCCAATTTCGAATATAAAGATGCTGATATGAGTCTCAGCCAACGCATTCTGCAGAGAATCTTCATCGTCGTTACC
>JADGQM010000282.1 GCA_017881795.1 Syntrophobacteraceae bacterium | reverse complement strand
GGAGGTGGGCTGGTGCAGTCCGCTGATGCAATGGAACAAAGTTGTCTTGCCGGCCCCGTTTGGGCCGATCACCGCTTGAATGATCCCCGGGGGAACGTCGTAGCTTAGCCCTTTCAGAGCGGTAATGCCGCCGAACTGCATGCGAATATCGTGAAGTTCGAGGATTGGGGCGGAAGAGTCAGTTATCGTTCCTGTCATGAGCTTCCATCAGCCAGAGATGGTCGGACCTTACGGGAGCCGAAACCCTGCGATATAAGGGATACCAGCCCCCTCGGCAAAAACAGTGCAACGACGAGCAAGATAGCACCGTATGCCAAAATTTCAAAGTCCGCAAAAACTTGCAGCCACTCATTACCGACGAAGGTCATGAGAACGGTTCCCAGAAGGGCTCCCCAAAGACTTTGCATGCCGCCCACCATAACCATGAGCATGAACCGAATGGACCACATGAGGTTGAAGGACCCGGGATTGAGAAAGGTGACGTAATGCGTGTAGAAGCTTCCGGCAAGTGCAGCGAGCACGGCGCTCAGCACAAACACCTGCACTTTGAGCCGCGCGGTGGGCACGCCCATGGCCTCGGCCGCCGTTTGCTCCTCGTGAATGGCGCGCAGTGCCCTGCCAACCCGCGAATGAAGCACCAGGAAACAAAACAGAAGCACGAGAAAGACCGCAGCCCAAACGAGGTAATAGTAGGCGATTTCACTCGTAAGTCTGGTGCCCGCGATGGTCAGGCTGGGGATGTCGGCCATCCCGGAGGGTCCTCCCGTCCAGTTCACTTCTTCGCTGAGGACGATGTGGACAATCACGCCGAAACCCAGGGTCGCCATGGCCAGGTAGTGCCCTTTCAGGCGCAGGGCCGGAATGCCAAGAAGCCACGCCACGACGGCGGCAAGCAGCATGCCGACAGGCATGACCAGCCAGGGGTTCAAACCGAAACGCGTGGTGAGGATACCGGAGGTGTAGGCGCCAATCCCGAAAAACGCGGCCTGGGCCATCGAAATCTGTCCCGCATAACCCATCAGCATGCTGAGGCCGATACTTATCAGGGTAAAAATACCGGCGAAGACCATGATATCGATGTAGTGGGAAACCGCCTTGAAGGGTTTGACCAACCAGGGGAAAACACCGATCAGAAGCATCGTCCCGAGAAAAATCCCCCAATCCTTCCTGCTCATTTCAGAAGCCTCTCAACCCATCCCAAACGCCACCCCCATGACTCATCACTGGCCATTAGCCACTCAAAACTTCTTCAACTTCGCCGCCTCACTGCTGCCAAAAAGCCCCTCGGGTTTAAAAAAGAGCGCCAAAAGCAACAGCACGAGCGCCACGGCATCCTTGTAGCCGGAAGACAGGTAGCCTGCGCAAAATGATTCCGCAAGACCGAGGATGGCGCCAGCAAAGAGGGCTCCATGGAACTGTCCGAGCCCCCCGAGGACGGCAGCCCCGAAGCCCTTGAGCCCGAGCAGCGCCCCCCGGTCATATTCCATGAGGGAAATCGGGGTGATGACGACACCCGCCGCAGCGCCGATGGCAGCACTCAGAACGAACGAAAGGAGCACCATCTGGCGCACGGGAATTCCCGTCATCCGCGCCGCGTTGGGGTTGTCGGCGCACGCCAGCATCGCCTTGCCGTAAACGGAGCGGCGGAAAAAGAGCGTAAGGCAGATCACGATCAGGGCGCTGACGCCAAGGACCCAGAGCGCCTGGGGCTGGATGGCTGCTCCTCCAAAGAGGATTGGGCCGCCAGGGCTGAAAGCGGGCAGAACGTAGGGATCTTTCCCCCAACAGAACATCGCCGTCCCTTTGAGGAGGATGGAGACCGCGATGGTGATGATGATGAGCGAAAGCACACTGGCATCACGGGCGCGCCGAATGATGAAGCGTTCCATGGCAAATCCGACGCACCCGGTGGCGATGATCGCGCCGAAGAAGGCCACCCCCAGCGGTAGGCGGAGCGTCCCCACAAAGAAGACCGCGAACAGGCCTCCCAGCATGACGAATTCGCCCTGCGCGAAGTTGAGGATCTCGGTAACGTTGTAAATAACGTTGTAGCCGATCGCCACCAAGGCATAAATCATGCCGATGGTGAGCCCGCTGATCGTGTATTGAAGTAAATCGCTACCCAAGTTCCATTCACCTCTGCAAGGCTTTCACACCGTATCGGTCTTACCAGGTCGCGAGAGCCCAATCCCCATTTTTCACCACAACCATTTCCAGGTCGTCTTTACTGAGTCCGTTGTGGTCCTGCGGCGAGAAGTTGAAAATCCCATGCATGCCGACGAACTTGGTGGTCTTTTCGAGATAGTCTCTGATCTTTGCCGGGTCGGGTCCAACCGCCTGCAGCGCGGCAATAGCCAGGTTCATGGCGTCCGAGGCATGGCCGCCGAAAGAGGAAATGGGCTCTTTGAAGCGATCTTCGTAAGCCTTCGTGTAGTCCAGGATCGCTTTCTTCTGCGGTTGGCCGTCGGGAAGAATGGGACCCACGTTCACCCGGGCGAGAGCGAGCATGACTCCCTCAGCAGCCTTGCCGGCCAGCTCGAGGTTCTTCTTGCTGCCAAACCCGTGGCTCTGGAAGAGCGGGATGGAATCCATACCGAGATCCCGCCAGTTCTTTACCGCGATGATCTGAGTGGGTCCTACCGACCAATTGACGATGGCCTGCGGCTGGGTGCTGCGAATCTTCGTCAACTGGGGTGTGAGGTCGGTATCCTGAGGACCAAAGCGTTCATCAGCGAGGATGGTGATCCCAGATTCGGGGGCCAGTCTCAGAAATTCCTCCCTGGCGCTTGCTCCATATCCCGTGGAATCCGTCATGATCGCTATCTTCGTCCAGCCCTTGGCTTTCATATAGTCAAAGAGTTTAGCCACGACATGAGCGTCGGAAGCGGCCACTTTGAAAACCCATTGGCGGCTTTCGATGGGGGTGACGATCTTGTAGCTCGTGGCGCAGGAGATGAGCGGCACGTGAGCCTCTTCCACAACACTCACCACGGCGAGGGTCTCGCCGCTCCGGGTGGGGCCAACGATGACCGGGACCTCGTCCTTCTTGATCAATTTCTTGACCGCGAGATTGCACTTGGTGGTGTCGCTCTCATCATCGTACACGACCAACTCGAGGGGGTGGCCGTTGATGCCGCCTTTCTTGTTCACTTCCTCGGCGATCATCTCGGCGGTCTTCTTCTCGGGTTCACCAAGAAAAGAGCCGACGCCGGTGATGGAGAAGACCGCGCCAATCTTGTACGGCTCCGCGGCGCCCACCTGGGACGGGATAACAATATTCCAGAGCCCTCCCAGCAGGACCCCAACCAACACCACCAATGCCAGAGACTTTCCTAATCCTCTCATACCTGCTCCCTCCGTGCTCCTATGTCGATAACGTCCACAAAAAAAAGCCGTGGTCGGAAAAAACCACGGCTTCAAACAAAACAACCGTGGGCAGCCTCATGCGGTCTGCCCACAGCCTTCAACTCAAAGGCGTAATGCTGCGAGGACAGACCGCCCAAAATAGCCGTAATAATAATACAAAATCTCTTCTGACAGCGCCCAGTTCATGGCATTACTCTCACATTTATCCAAATGCTACAATACTCTTGCTCACGCCTAACCGGTATAAACAATCGCCAGTTTGCTTGTCAACAAGAAATGGCGCCCGGATGGCGCCCGGATTTTTCTTGTCAGTATTTTGGGGGATGTGGTAGAAGCTCGTATTCTTTCTAATGCCTGGGTGGCGGAATAGGTAGACGCAAGGGACTTAAAATCCCTCGGAGTTCAACTCTGTACGAGTTCGAGTCTCGTCCCAGGCACCATCTTACAGACACAATGGATTTCTTGATTTTCAATGATGGTCATTTTATCCCACTTTCATCCCGAACTTTGACCAAGAACGGCAAAAAGCCCGGATCACTCCGAGTCCTCATGCAAAATAGGTTAACCTGCTCTGGCTTACCCTCCTTAAACCACGCGAACACCCCTCGAAATCGGCACACTGGCAGGACGTCGTGCCTGGAGACGAAACTGAATCAAGTCCAGACAGACACCTCTCACGCTGCGGAAATAGACGCCTGAGATGGCAGGATATTGATGTTTGGGGCGGATGGCGTAAAACCGCCTCCGTGGTGCGCCGAGAGGTGATTATTGGATTGCCTGAATGATTTCTTTCTGCATGGATTCCACTACCGCTATAGGATCATTAGCGGTACTGATCGGTCTACCCACTACAATGTAATCAGCGCCATTTCTGACAGCGTCCAAGGCAGTTGTCACTCTTTTCTGATCGTCTTCTTCCTGGTCTGAAACATTGTGCCACGGCCGAATACCAGGAGTAACGATAAGAAAGCTTTCCCCGAGTTCTTGACGGATACTTCGAGCCTCAAGCCCCGACGATATCACCCCGTCACATCCAAGATTTAACGCCCTTCTTGCACGAACAAGGACGAGTTGTTCTACGTCCACTTCTTGGCCAAATTCCCAGAACATGTCTTCCGGCCCGAACGAGGTCAGAACCGTAACGGCAAGAATTTTTATCCCGTTCTTGGCTGATACCGCAGCTTCTAAGATTGGCTTGTTGCCGTGCACAGTGGCAAATGTCACCCTTTTCTTGGAAAGAGCTTTTACCGCCAAACTAACAGTCTCGGGAATATCAAAGAACTTCAGGTCCACCATGACCTTGTGTCCTCGGTCCACAATCCAATCAATGGTGTGAAACCAATCGGCGAGGAAAAGCTGTAATCCGACTTTATAGAATTTCACATGCGATTCCAGCCGCATGACCCAATCTCTGGCAAGGTCATGCGAATCAACATCCAAGGCAAAAATGATCCGTTCATTTAAGGGGATATCTTTCATGGCCTCATCCTCTTTCCACCTGGTAGACATTAAATCTTAAACCGTAAATCCACAACCCTGTCAACAAGAATCCCAAATCACATCACATCTTCCCGTCAGAGATAGGCTTGTTTGGAGCGGTACCAGCGGTAGCAAGCCCGCCCCTCTCATTAGCGAGTCAGGACCTCCTGCTAAGAACCTGGATGATGGGGCGAGCAGAGGTGAAATTGACGGATCTCTCCGGACCTCCTGTTTGTGTGCTTCCTATGCGGTGTCATGCCGGATAATAATCCGGTTCTTTTTGTGGGAAAAAGGAATGTTCAGCTGGATGGCAGCCGAATATGGCCTTTGGCGATAAGATGCTGAACATATCCATTCTCGGTGAGCGGGCAATCAATGAAGTCGTCGAACTGTGAGCGGTCGAGCTTCACTTGCTTGGCCATTTGCGCAAGAAGATCATCGCTGTATTCTTTTGCTCCATGGCTAAGGCGAGTTCGGACGGAGGTCTTCTTGTTCTCGTAGTAGAAAAGGTACATCTCATGGTGGTTGTTGGATTTGCGGCAACCCTTCTTCTAAGGGAGCTCTCCAATTCGGTCGTTAGGCGCTTTGTCACTATGGCACCTCAACTGAAGAAACCAAGTCATTGATCGCTCTTTTTAGCTCCTGTGCGTCATCTGTAAGATTCTCATCTTCTTCTTGAGCATACTCATCCCAAAGAACTGCAAATTCCATACGGAATGCCTCAAGCGATCCTGACCGCGTTCTCCCATAGGCTAAGATTCCGAGAGGCTCATACCCATG
>JADGQM010000281.1 GCA_017881795.1 Syntrophobacteraceae bacterium | reverse complement strand
AGGCGGAAGGAGCCCCCCTCTCCCATAGCTATTCAAGATCTCTCCGGAAACCCCTCCTCAAACGATCAGGAGGCCATGAGGGATTCTTCCAGGGTGGCATGGATGGGAAAAAACGAGACGAACCCCGAGAGCTCAAAGATTTCGCGGATGTAGTCTTTGAGGCAACAGAAAGCCAACCGACCGTTATTACGTTTCAGTTCCTTGGCGGCTTTTAAGAGGACCCGGAGGCCGGCGCTCGAGATATAGTCGAGCTCCTTAAAATCAAGCACCAGTCGGGTTTCTCCTGCCAGAATCAGCCCCAGCAGCTTTTTTTCAAAGTCATCCGAGGTGTTGGAATCCAGGCGACCTTTCAGGCCGAGAATGACAATGCCATCTTGTTGGGTTTGCGTGACCTCCATCGATTTATTCTCCTCCCGCCACATGCGGTAACGCTGTAAAGATTTAAAAGGCCTTGAAGCACACCAGGAAAGTGTATCAACCAGCATATAAAAAGCTTGTTCATTCGTCAATAAACATATAAAGAATTCAAAAGAATGCTGGGATGCTGGCTTCCAGGGCATGGAGCCGGATCTTCGGTGATCATAGGCAGACCCCATCAGAACCTGGAACACAGTGAGGTGTCAGATGATAACCAAGCGTCCTCTTATCTATTGGGTGAAATCCAGCAGTATCAAGTTGCAGGTGATCCTGCTTGTCGTCATTGCCGTGAATATCGCGGCGCGAGTATTTCCCCTGCAGATGCAGAGGAAGATTGTAAATGAAGCCATTGGTCAAAAGAAGCTCAATCTCTTGTTTTTGTATTGCGGCCTGTATCTGGCAGCGGTGCTCATTGCCAGCGCCCTCAAGTTTGTCATCAATGCGATTCAGACTTATCTCGGTCAAGAGACTCTTGCCAAATTACGCAAAGAGCTCTACGCCCATATCCTCACCCTGCCCCTCAGCTTCTTCCGCAAAGCCTCTTCGGGAATGGTCGTTTCGTCGCTGGTCACCGAGGTCGTCTCCGCGGGCGAACTGGTGGGCCAGGCGATTGCCGTGCCGGTCAACAACATCCTCACTTTGCTCGCCTTTGCCGGATACATGTTCTATCTAAATCCTCTGCTGGCGGCTCTTAGCCTCGGCATCTATCCCATTGTCATCCTGGTGGTGCCAAGGCTTCAGAGACATTCCAATCGCGCCAACAAAATGCGCGTGGACGTAACCCGGGACTTGAGCGGCAAAATCGGTGAAACCGTCTCGGGCATCCATGAAGTACAGGGAAATGCCAGTTACCGCATCGAAAACCGGAAGTACGGCGAGTTCGTGGATCGCCTCTTTAAGATCCGGATCGTCTGGAACATGTACAAACAAGGGATCAAGGTTCTGAATAACCTCTTTCAGAGCCTTGGACCGGTCATTCTCTTCCTCGTCGGTGGGTATCTTGCCATCAATGGCCGCTTCGACCTGGGCGCCCTGGTTGCCTTTCTTTCGGCTTATGAGAAGCTTTACGATCCCTGGAAGGAATTGATGGACTTCTACCAGGTATACCAGGACGCCACCACTGGGTATCAGCGGCTGATGGAATATTTCGACGTTGAGCCCGAACATGCCCTCGAACCGCCGCCCGATCGCGAACCTTATGAATTTGAAGGGAGCATTCATATCCAGGATCTCTCCTTCACTGTTGCCGGTGGAATCCAGTTGCTCAAGCAGGTCAACCTTGACTTGAAGCCTGGAGAACAGCTTGCCCTGGTGGGGTTTTCCGGCAGTGGCAAGAGCACCCTTGCGCAGTGCATCGCGCAGCTCTATTCATACACCGGCGGCAGTGTGCTGATCGATGGCAAGGAGGTATCGCAACTGACGAAAAGAGATCTCGCCGAGAACATGGGCATTGTCGCCCAGTCTCCCTATATTTTCGATGGCTCCTTCAAAGAGAACCTCTGCTACTCCTGCGAGGCCCTGTTGGAAGGGAAGGCAGAAAAGGAAGGCAGACTCCCCACTCTGGACGAGATGATCGAGGTCATCCAGCAGGTGGGGCTGTTTGTCGATGTCCTGCGATTTGGCCTGAACGCGGTCCTGGCGGCAAACCAGGAAGCCGAACTGGTGACCAAAATCATCCGCATTCGCGAGAATTTCCAGACTCACTTCGGCGAAGAGCTGGCTGATTATGTCGAATTCTTTGACGAAAAGCACTATCTTGACTACTCTTCCGTGGCAGCCAACCTTACTTTCGGCAGTCCAAACCGCGATGAATTTACTCAAGAGCGGCTTGCTGAAAACCCGTATTTCCTGCAGTTTCTGGATGAGGCTCAGTTGAAAAGACCCCTTATCAGCCTTGGGCGCGAATTGGCCAGTCAGTTCCTCGACATTTTAGGCGATCTGCCGCTCGATGAAGTATTTTTCCAGGAAAGCCCTATCTCTGTCGATGAACTTGACGACTACAAAGAGCTCATCGAACGCATCGGGCATTCTCGGATCCACGAGCTCACCCCTGACGACCAGCGGCTGCTGCTGCGCCTGGCGCTCCGATTCACTCCTGGAATCCACAAGATGGCCACCCTTCCGGAGATGCTGCGCAACCTCATCCTGGAAGGACGCTTCCTGTTCATGGCCAAGATCCAGCAGGATCACCCCGGCGCTCTGGCTTTTTACCGGATGTCCGACTACATCCACTCGCAGACCATCCTGGACAATATCTTGTTCGGAAAAACCACCAGCGACCATCCGAACGCCCAGGATCGCATCAACCAGAGCATCATCCATCTGCTCATTGAAGAAGACCTCCTGGAGGGGATCGTCGAAATCGGCATGGACTTCAAAGTGGGGACGAAAGGTGACCGACTTTCGGGCGGGCAGCGGCAGAAGCTGGCCATTGCCCGGGTTTTCCTCAAGAAACCACCCATTCTGATTATGGACGAAGCCACCTCAGCTCTCGACAATGCCTCTCAGAAGCGCATCCAGACGCTGCTCGAAACCAAATGGAAAGGCAAAAGTACGCTCATTTCGGTGGTGCATCGCCTGGATACCATCAAAGGCTATGACAAGGTCGCAGTGATGAAGGCGGGCAAAATTTTGGAGATGGGCTCTTACCAAGAACTATTAGCCAAGAAGGGGGTGCTCTATGAACTCGTCCATGGAGCCAAAGCAGCCGCTTAGTGAATACCAGGCCAATCTTGAAATTCTAATGCAACTGCCGCTGTTCGCTGGACTGCCATTCGAGCCGCTCAAAGTCCTTGCCTACCTGTGCAAGCGGCAGACCTTCCAACCGGAAGAGATCATCTTCCACGAACACGAAGTTGACGCCAACGCTTACTACATCCTCGAAGGGCAAGCCGAATTGATCAGGGAGACAGACGGGGAAGCCGAGTACACCGAATTTGGAGAAGGCGAATTCATTGGCAGCATGTCGCTCTTTTGTGACATGAAACGCCTCTTTACCCTCAGGGCGAAGACCAAGGTAACCTGTCTGACCCTGTCGCGGGATAAATTTCAAAAGATCGTGGAACGTTTCCCGGAGATCACCACTAAAATAGTCCAAGCAATCCTGATGCGCGTTCATGAATGGGAAGAGAGGCTTTTGAGGGAGCACGCTCTGGCGTGTGACGACTGCCGAAAACGGCTGGGCGTCAGTCTTGTCTGAAACTCTTCATGGTAGTAGCCCTTAATGGAAACCTTGCGTTTGCCTGCCACAATGGAATCTTTGGAAATTTTCCGCCTGTTCGTGCTGGGGAGACTACGGCAGTTGAACATGGTCCAGGATCTGGTGTTCAAGGTCGAACTGGTCCTGGAGGAAGTGCTGACGAACGTCATCCATTATTCCTACCCGGAAAAGACAGGAGAGGTGGAGGTGGGATGCGCAATAGAAGGTAATGAGAAGTTCTGCTTTTGTGTGACCGATTGGGGTATTCCCTTTAACCCCCTTGAGCGCCCGGATCCGGAACTGTGCGAAGATATCTCCGAACGGCACGTCGGAGGCCTGGGCATCTACCTGGTCCGCCACCTCGTCGATGAGCTCTGCTATCACCGGCAGGAGGGCGGAAACACGCTGACTTTCTGCTTCCGTCTTCATGAAGCTTAATTGAAGCGGTGGGTTACGGCGCAAAAAGACGCGCCTACCCACCCTGCATTTCGAGTCCATATTTTGTATGACTTGAACTTAACGTCCTGTGGGCGGACTTCAATTAACAACTCACCACGAAGAGCACGAAGGAATGCTTTCACAATGCTCTTCGTGCTCTTCGTGTCCTTCGTGGTAAAGAAAATGCAAATGCCTATACGGTGTCTTTAGGACATCCACTCATGCTTTTCTGGTGCTGCCGGAACCCTGAAAAATGACTGGAGCGGTGGCTTATCCACATTAACTTGGCTTCCATTCTGGCTCGGAAAGGTCACGAGTAAGATGATTCGCTCCATTAACACCAAAATCCTCCTGCTGATTTCCGGCATCATGGTAACGACGGCGCTTGTGCTGATGTTTTTCACCAGGCAAGACCTCGAGACAAAGGTTTTGGAAACCGAGGAACATTCAGTCAGGAACGCCATCTACCTGGTAAAGCTCAACATCGAAAACCAATATGGGAGCCTGCTCTTTCACAAACTATCCACCTTGGAGAAGCGGAAAGCCGAGATGAAAAAACTCATCGCGGTGGTCGTTTCCAATATCGATCGGTTCCAGGAACAGCGAGCAAAGGGCATGCTGTCGGATGAGGCGGCCAGGATTTTTGCCCTGGACTGGATCACCACCCTGAAATGCGATGATGACTCCTGTTTCTTTGTCTACGACGAAAATGGTACGGTTCTGGCCCATCCGGACGGCGTCCTCATCGGGCGAAACATGTCCGATCTGAAAGACATCAAGGGCTTCTCGGTTTCCCAATCCATGCTGGAAACCGCAAAACTCAGAGGCGCCGGCACCACCATCTTCACCTGGCACTGTGCCGACCGCTCCAAATCTTCACGAAAGCTCGGCTACTTCACCTATCATCCCCAGCTCAAATGGGTGATCGCCACCGCGGTAAATGTGGAAGACATCGAACTGGATGCGCAAAAACGGCTTGATGCTGTCATCCATGATCTGAAGCAAACGTTCAGCAATGTGAAAATCGCCGAAAGCGGCCATCTTTTCCTCTTTAACGGCAACAATGAGCTGATCATTCATCCTTCACTTTCAGGAAAAGCTCTGGCGGATGTTGTCAACCTCCGCACCGGCAAGCTCCTGCTGGATGACCTGAAGGCGGCGGCGAAACGCCCCGACCAGCCGCTTGAATATGTCGTGAAGGACGCATCAGGCAGACCCCAGGGACCTTACGTATCCTATGTGCAGTACTATAAAACCCTTGACTGGTACATCGCCTCCACCATTCTTAAGGAAGAGCTCATGATCCCGGTCAGGAAAGCGGTTTTCCGGCAGACCTCGCTCATCGCCGTGATCTTCGTCGTAAGCCTTGGCATCACCTTTTTCCTGATGCGCCGGATTTCTCAGCCGCTCAAGCAGCTTGCAGCCTACGCCAGGGATCTGCCCAAACATGACTTCTCGGCCCCCGAGACCTCAGTGGAAATCAAAGGGTTGCCGGTCAAATATCGGGATGAAGTCGGCAACCTTGCGCAGGCGCTTCTTTTTATGGAAGAGGCGCTGCGGCAGTACATCATCGATCTTCGGGAAA
>JADGQM010000061.1 GCA_017881795.1 Syntrophobacteraceae bacterium | reverse complement strand
ATCTCGCCAATTTTTGATCCAATCCTGTCAGGTAAACCAGCAATCTCGTGAGGCTTTAGCGATCCATCATTCTGGCTACAGACGTGGTGCTGAAGGTTCCGGTGGAAACTTGCGAGCTCCGAAAAAGGCCTTTCCAGTTCATTCAGGTGCTTCAGGGAAACGGTGCTGAGTTTCTGCCGCCCAAAGTGCCCCAGCAGCGCTTCAATTTGTTGGATATCCTCCTCCACATCCACAAAGGAGACATCGGCTGCTCGGGTAGCGGAATTATTGATAAAGCGTATGCCCGTACCGGGGATAAATGCTGGGAGACCTTCCGCCAGCGTCCTTCTAATGCGGTCGAAATGCGATGGAGCCAACGTGTCAAGTGGAATTTGCAGGAGGGTTTCCTTGATTTTGGTAATCCGCGTCTCCAAACGATCTTGAGGCATACCCGCAAGCATGGGATTGAAATTAACAAGGCGCCGGTCTGAGACATTGACCGCGATCCAAAGCAGCAGGAACCCGGCCTCCGCGCCGAGCATCGGGAACAGATGTCCGGTCCCATGAAATTCAGTCTCTAGAAACTGCCTGAAAAAGTTCGATTGGCCGAACCGATCGCCGGTCAAAAACCGGTGGTTGAAATCTGCGGCCAAACGCGAAAGCACAAGGGCTTCTTCCATCTGCTGCAGTTTTTCCGGTTCATAGTCACAAGCCACCTCTCTTTCGAGCTCGCCTTTCCTCAAAAGATCCTGCCAGTTGCCAAGAAATTCAAAGAGGTTGAAGAATTTCATCATCTCCCGGATGGCCATGTTCTGCACACCACCCAGCGCACTGATTCGAAGATCATGGAGTCTCTCCCAATCCAGCCATGGATAAGTGGCTACAGCGACGGCAGCATTGTAGAGGCGAAACAGCTCGCGAGAGTGTTCCGGAGTGAATGAATTTCTCCAAACCGCAACGATTTCCGCCATGCTCATGAGGCGACAGAAACGAAGCAGTTCAAGGATCTTGTGGGGCGGCCCCTCTTTTGCTTTATCGGTAAGAGGTTTTAAACTCTTTGCGGGGATCTTTCCGAATACCACCCTGCTCATGGTCGTGTATCCGACGACAATAAGCAGGATTTCTCGCAGCTGTTCCCGAGAGAGACCGAGAAGCGACAACTTCGAAAGGTTCTCCAGAACCCGAGTCGCATGACCTTCGATGTGTTCCGGGTTAAGCGTATCCTGGATTCTTTCGAGTTTTGGGATTTGGCCGAGCAGTTGCGCGATGGTGCGGAAGCTCTCATTTTTGGTCAAGAAGGGATTACTGAGGCGGGCCTGCTCCAATTCGGGCAGTTTGGTCAAGCGGTGATCACGGATGTGGATGAGCGCTCTCAAAACATCCAGGAGATATTGAAACGAATCCCGGTATTCAGCTACCAGCGGCAGACTGCAACCCTGCATCCCCGACAGGTGGAGGTCTGTCTCCAGGTCTGGTACTGACACTCTCGGCTGACGACGCTCTCCCACGAAAACCAGCAGACTCTCAGGCAGTTCCGCTTCAAGTTCAAGGCGTTCTTTCCATTGCTGGTGGGGGTGTTTGGGAAACTTGCGCCGGGAATACCTGGCTGTAAAGTATGGTCCAAGGAGCAATTTCCATTGTTTTTCAGGATCTTCCATATGCGTCCGGTGGAGGCGCATATTAAGATAAGGCAGCGCGTTGATTGCCTCGGGTGGAAGATGCTCCGCCCGGTCGTGGCCAAGCAACCGCTTCAGGTGAGTTTCGAAAAAGGCAAATTTATTCAGGTAATAATGCAAATCCGAAAGGTAGACATCGAGCTTAGCTTGTGCTGAATATCCTTGATAACGTTTTCTGGTTTTAAAAATGTGGGAAAAGAGGAGAAAGTCCCTGAGCTCCTCGTCGGCTTTGAACCGAACGGTGCAGGTCCGGTCTTCAAGGGGATCAAAGGAGTGCGAAAGGAGGAGCACCCGGCCACCCGGTTTCAGGAGATCGTAGATTTTCCCTGCGAGATAGGCTGAAAAAGCGTGGAGTCGCCGACGCTTCTGCCGCCCCTTTAACGGCTTGGGAAGCTTCTGTTCCAGCAGATATTCAACAGGATCCTTGGGAAGGATGGCAATATCGAGCGGAATCCGCCAGGAGTTGAGATTCTTGAGGGACTCAAAAAGAAAAATCCGGTGGCTCGACAGCCGGGCCGTGAGTTCGTGTACGAGGAGGTCGTGGCCCTTGGTGAGCAGACCAATGTCAAGGCGCTCGGCCCGGGTTTCAAAAATGTACTGAATGATGAGCCGCTCGATCTCATCGGCTTTGGTGGTGATCTCCTGGAGAGAGTGGGCGACCAGATTGATCGGGATGAGGTAATAACTCTTGCCGGTGCGACTAAACCGGATAAGCAGCCCAAGCTTTTGAAAAATCGCGTTGAGCCTTTTGGCATGCCGACCAAGTTCTACCGTGTTTTGAAGATCCAGGCTCTCCAGGAAGTTGGTATCAGCGGCGCTCAGCACCCCGTGTTCGATGATTCCAAGCCCGTAGGCGTTGCCCCCAAAACGACTGGGAAGGAAGGTGGGGTGATCCTCAGCGGCAAATGTCCCCATGGGAACATCCTCAGAATCGATCCCCAACCGCGCATAATCGTCGGGATCAAGCAAGCGGAAGTTCGTTCGCTGTTGATCGAATTGGTGTATCGGTGGAGAAAGTTGCTCGCCGGGCATGGTGTCAACTCAAATAGTTTTTGGCAGAACAATTCTGTTGGCCTATAACGGGAGAGTGGAGGACACAACAAAGCATGAGTAACACTTCGCTCTCATTCTGGCTTCTGACTCCTGTCTTCTGTCTTCTGTCTTCTGTCTTCTCATATAAACTGATCGGGGGAACGCTCTGTCATGGCAAACACTTCCGTCTCATCATTTATAGCGCAATTGGGAGGATTGGGTAAGACCCCATTTGCACCGGGCACCGTGGCAACAATTGTTGCGGGAATCCCGTCAGCCTGCCTAATGAGCCTGGCGAGCAAACCGTGGGCTCTTTTGGTGCTGGGAATGCTTGTCCTTGCCGGCTGCTATACGGCGGCTGCGGCGGAACGCGAACTGCAGAGAACCGACCCGAGAGAAGTCGTCATAGATGAGCTCATTGGGTTCTTGATTACCGTGTTTGGGTTCCCGATCACTCCCCTGACACTGATCCTGGGGATGGTGAGCTTTCGCCTGTTGGATATTTGGAAACCATGGCCGGTTAGTTGGTTTCAGGACAAACTCAAGGGTGGCGTGGCCATCGTCATGGATGATGTGGCCGCAGGGATCATAGCCCATGCTCTCGTCTGGGTCGGCCTGAAAATCTGGGATTAGGCCGAACCACTCATTAACAGGGGGCATATAGGAACACCTTTTGTGATTGACAAACAGGCTCTCGTCCATTAGGCTTGCCGTGCTCATTTGGGAGGGGTTCCTCAGGATTTCGCGGCGCTAGCTCGGTCAGCAATCCCCGCAGACAAGGCATAGTGAAGTTGCCTTAAACTTCGAGTCGCTTTCCATTTTCCACCGTCAGCTCCGCATCTCATGTCTCATCATCTGTATCCCTGGCAAAACAGCCTCATTTCGATTCGATGTTCACTCTCAACCTGTTGGTGTTGAGAAGGGGGTGAAAAAGGATCAAGGGTAAGAGCCTGTGTTATTGAGCAAAGTACTGAAGCCACGAGAGGTTAACCCGGAAAACAACTGGAGGTCAAAGATGCCCTACGATGCGACAAAACTCAAAGATTGGCAAATTTCCGAAGAAGCCGAGAAGAACATGCCCACTCCGTGGGAGTGGCAGGAAAAGCTGGGGTTGAAAAAAGATGAAATCCTCCCCATGGGGCGGCTCTGCAAATTGGACTTCCTCAAGATCATGGAACGCCTCAAAGATCGACCCGATGGCAAGTATATTGAAGTGACCGCCATCACGCCCACGCCCCTGGGAGAAGGCAAGAGCACCACATCATGCGGTCTGCTGGAAGGGCTGGGGATGCGCGGAGTCAACGTCGGCGGATGCCTCCGGCAGCCTTCGGGCGGTCCCACGATGAACGTCAAGGGCACGGCGGCCGGTGGTGGGAATTCGCTCCTCATCCCGATGACTGAGTTCTCTATGGGACTCACGGGCGACATCAATGACATCATGAACGCTCACAACCTGGCTATGGTGGCCTTGACCGCGCGCATGCAGCACGAGCGGAACTACAACGACGAGCAACTGCAGCGACTCACCAAGATGCGCCGCCTCGATGTTGATCCGACTCGCGTCGAAATGGGCTGGATCATGGATTTCTGCGCTCAGTCCCTGCGTAATATCGTCATTGGCATGGGCGGCCGCATGGACGGCTACCTGATGCAATCCAAGTTTGGGATTGCCGTGAGCTCGGAACTGATGGCTACTCTCTCCATTGTCAGAGACCTGGCCGATCTCAGAGAGCGTTTGAACAATATCACCGTGGCTTTTGACAAACGTGGCAATCCCGTGACGACGGGCGACCTGGAAGTGGGAAATGCCATGACCGCCTGGATGCGCAACACCGTCAATCCGACCCTCATGTGCACCGCCGAATACCAGCCGTGCATGGTTCATGCCGGTCCTTTTGCCAATATCGCCGTGGGTCAGTCCTCCATCATTGCCGACCGGATTGGCCTCAAGATGTTCGATTACCATGTTACCGAAAGTGGTTTTGCCGCAGATATCGGCTTCGAGAAATTCTGGAATGTGAAGTGCCGCTACAGCGGTCTGAAACCTCATGTTTCCGTACTGACCACGACAATCCGCGCCCTCAAGATGCATGGCGGCGGGCCCAAAGTCGTTGCCGGCATCGCCCTGCCCGACGCTTATACGAAAGAAGATCTTGGGTTGCTGGAAAAGGGCGTCGCAAACATGGTGCACCACATCAACACGATCCGGAAATCAGGAATCAACCCGGTTGTCTGCATCAACGCCTTCCACACCGATACCAAGGCAGAGATTGCTCTGGTGCGCAAGTATGCGGAGGCTGCCGGAGCCCGCTGCGCGGCGTCTTATCATTGGGCCAAGGGTGGTGAAGGGGCACTGGAATTTGCCGATGCTGTGATGGATGCCTGCAAGGAAGAAAACGATTTCAAGTTCCTTTATCCCGTGGAAATGAAGCTGAGAGAACGGGTGGCAACGGTCGCCAGGGAAGTTTATGGCGCCGATGGCGTGGCCTGGACCCCCGAAGCCGAAGCCAAGGCCAAGATGCTCGAAGCTGATTCAAAGTACGATGACTATACGACGATGATGGTAAAGACCCATCTCAGTCTCACCCACGATCCTACGGTGAAGGGTGTGCCCAAGGGCTGGACCCTGCCCATCCGCGATGTGCTCATCTATTCTGGCGCCAAATTCCTGTGTCCCTGCGCCGGAGCCATCAGCCTGATGCCCGGGACCTCTTCTGACCCGGCATTTCGCCGTGTGGATGTGGATGTCAAAACCGGCAGGGTGATGGGACTATTTTAAGAAGAAGTGTAATGGCGCTTGACGTAAACCGAGGCAGGGCAGACGATGCCCTGCTTTCATTGTGGAGGGATGAAGATGCCGGCCAAGTTGCTCAAAGGGGCCGATGTGGCCAAGGAAATCCGGGCGGAACTCAAGACGGAAGTCGAGAACCTGCAAGCACAGCACGGGGTGGTTCCGGGCCTGGTGACGATTCTCGTGGGGGAAAATCCTGCGTCCCAAAGTTATGTGAGAGGGAAGCAGAAGACCGCGCATGAATTGGGATTCTATTCCATTCAGGACAATCAACCCGCTGACTTGAGCGAAGAAAAACTGTTGCAGCTCGTCGATCAGTATAATAAAGACCCCAAAATCCATGGCATTCTTGTGCAGTTGCCGCTGCCCAAACATATCAATGAAAACCGCGTCCTGCTCGCTATCGACCCAAGCAAGGATGTGGACGCCTTTCATCCAGTCAATGTGGGGAAACTCTTGATCGGTGAACCCGACTACCTGCCTTGCACCCCGGCAGGGATACAGGAGTTGCTCATTCGTTCCGGGACCGAGATTTCCGGCGCCGAAGTCGTCGTCGTCGGCCGTTCCAACATCGTCGGAAAACCGATCGCCGCAATGCTCATGCAAAAGGCCAAGAGCGCCAATGCTACGGTCACCGTATGTCACACGCGCACCAAGGATGTGAAATTCCATACCACCCGAGCGGACATCCTGATCGTCGCCGCTGGAGTAAAGGAATATGTGACGGGTGACATGATCAAACCGGGCGCCGTGGTGATCGACGTAGGCGTGAACGATGTCGGTGTGACCGCAGACGGCAAAAGGATTCTCAAGGGTGATGTCGCCTTCGAGGCGGCGGCGGAAATCGCCAGCGCCATCACCCCTGTGCCCGGAGGAGTCGGCCCCATGACCATCACCATGCTCATGAAAAACACGGTCAGGGCCTGCAAGGTGCACAACAACATCAAAGATTAACTTATTGACTCACCCACCAACCGTCTGCAAACTGACCCGCAGAGGCTCGTCGCATCTGCGGGTCTATCATTTTTTGCCAGGGATTCTCAATGGTTGGTCTGATTCTGGGAATCTTCCCGATCTTACGTTTAGGGCAATGATAAGGTTGTGAATATTTTTATGTGGCCGTTGCAGGCGTTTTGTGGTTTAATTGGTGATTGAGAGAAATGAGCTTGAATCCCTATCGCGTATTTGATCACTTGATGTTGTTGCTGAGAATACCATTCCTTGCCCGTCGCATCTCCTGATAAGTTCCTGCGAATCCAGTACTTGCCTCGACCTGAAGGCTGCATGGCAGCCGGGGCACAAAGGCCATGCTCTCTCCAGGCAGTTTTCTAACCTTCCCTCAGTGAGTCCAGGCAGTTGGATCGCCTCGATGGGGAGGGTGTTTTTGTTTGTGCACCGGTCAAACGGTGCAGGTTTTTTGAGCGTGCATCAGAACCGGTCGCCCGAGCTTCGTTTTTCGAAGGCGCAAAGATACCGGGGCGACAGGTTTGAATATTTGGAGCATATTGCATTATTGGTCTCGGGACAGCCAAAGAAGGAGGCTAAGGCATGTATGAATTTATTCGCGGTCCACTGTTGTGGGTTGCCTTCATCGTCTTCATTGCAGGGTTGATTTATCGGATCGCAGCCCTCGTCAATCTCAGCCTGAAAAAGGACCAGGTGGTCTATGACCATTTCAGCACCAGTTGGGCCCTACGGTCCATCTTTCACTGGCTGTTGCCGCTCAATCGCACGGTAGCCCAGTATCCCGTGTATTCGATCATGACTTATGCATTCCACATCCTGCTGTTAGGCGTCCCGATATTCCTTCTGGCGCATAGTGTGCTCTGGTACGAATCATGGCAGATTAGCTGGTGGAGTTTGCCGGAAGATGTGGCCGATTATTTGTCTCTTCTCATGCTCGCGTTGATTCTCTTTCTCATCATCCGGCGGATGGTTGCTCCCTACGCAAGGATCGTGACCACGGCCGCCGACTACCTCCTTCTGGTCGTCGTCGCCTTGCCCTTCCTTACCGGATATCTGGCGTACCATCAGTGGATCAACTACCACTTGATGGTGATCCTGCATATGCTCAGTGGAGAGCTGATGTTGATCCTCATTCCTTTTACCAAGCTTTCGCACATGATCTTCTTCTTCTTTTCGAGAGCTCACATTGGCAGTGAATTCGGAGAACGAAGAGGGACCGTAACCTGGTAAAGAGGTAAGGGGTATTAGAAAAAGAGAAAAAGGAGAATCAGAAGATGGGTGAACCGGTCAATACGGAAGTGATCAAAGAGCGCTTGGATGCCGCAAAGAGCGCACGCATGAAAATGTGGCTTGAACTGTGCGCTCACTGCGGCCTCTGTGCCGAGAGTTGCTTCTTTTATTTGGCTCATGACAAAGATCCAACTTACATGCCTTCCTACAAGGTCATCAAAACCCTGGGGGAAATGTACAAGAAAAAGGGGAAGGTGAGCAGGGAATTTCTGGAGGAGACTCTGGATATCGCATGGGGTAAGTGCACCGTTTGCAGGAGGTGCTCCCAGTTTTGTCCTTTCGGCATCGACATGGCCTTGATGATTTCCACGGCGCGAGGCATTTGCAATACCCAGGGAGTGGTTCCGGAAGGGCTCCAGAAGGCCGTGGCCAACTACTGGGCCGAAGGCAATCAGATGGCTATGACCAAGGAGGATTGGCTGGAAACCTGCACCTGGATGGAATCGGAGACGGGAGAGGAAATAGCCGGTCTCAAGATTCCCATGGACAAGGAAGGCGCCAACATCATGTACACGGTCAACGCCCGCGAGCCGATGTATTACCCTCAGGACATCGGCATGGCGGCCACGATCTTTCATATCGCCGGCGAAGACTGGACCATGAGCTCGGAAGGTTGGGACGACACCAACCTGGCCATGTTTGCCGGCGATACCAAGTGCATGACTCACGTCGTTAAGCAAACGTACGATGCCGCCATAAGACTCAAGGCAAAAAACATTGCGATCACGGAATGAGGGCACGCCTACCGACACCTTCGGTACGAAGGTCCATACTGGCTAGGTTATCCCAAAGGCGAACCCCCTGTTCCTGTCCTTCATTCGGTGGAACTTTTCGCCAAGTATCTGCGAGAAGGCCGAATCAAGATCGATCCTGAAAAGCGCATCAAAGAAAGGGTCACTTATCAGGATCCTTGCAACCTCTCCCGAAGCGGCGATCTGGCTGAATATGGCAGAGAGATTATCAGCTATCTCGCCGACGATTTCGTTGAAATGCAACCCAACCGCGAGCACAATCACTGCTGTGGAGGCGGCGGTGGGTTCATCCCCATGGGACCTCCCTTCAAACGCAGGAGAATGGAGTCCGGCAAGGTAAAAGCAGAACAGATTCGGGCAACCGGCGCCACACTAGTGATTAGCCCCTGTCATAATTGTTTCGATCAAATTCGCGACTTGAGCAAAGAGTACGATCTGGGAGTCAAAGTCAAGCAGTTCAAGGAGCTCATCACGGAAACCATGATCATTCCGGAGGAATTTCAGCCGAAGGAAGAAGCTGATGAGTAGGACCCGCGAGACAGGGGGAAGAATCTTAGTCACAGTCACCAGAAGAGGAGGCGGTAATATGGGGAGGGGGATGATGATCTTCCTGTCGAGCTTGATGCTCGCGGTGCTTTTTGCGGTGTTTCATGGCATGGTGGGGGCTCAAGAAGATATTATTGTCCTGGAACACAAGGAAGCGTTCAACAAGCTGCAGAGGCCGCCCGTAAAATTCACCCACGCAAAGCATGCCGAGCTGTACCCCGATTGCACTCAATGCCACCACGCGTATGAATACAAAGGTGGCCAGAAGGTTAATGATTGGAGTGGAGAGGGACAGCCGTGCTCGGAATGCCATAAGGTGGTCGGGGAGGGCAAAAAAATCCCGTTGATGAAGGCGTTTCACGAGAGCTGTAGGGGATGTCATCGGCAGCTTGACAAAGAAGGTAAAAAAACTGGTCCTGTTGCCTGTGGGGAATGCCACATCCGTCAGCAGCCGGCCAAAGACTGATCTCATAGAAGTCTTTGGATGAGGTCCTGCTTTGACTGAACGAAAAGTCTGGAAGATTCTCCTGATTGATGACGACCCGGGCATTCGCAAGGTCATGGCCATTACCCTCGAGGATGCGGGCTATGAAGTGGTGACCGCAGCGGACGGGGAAAGCGGCCTGCAATTGTGCAAGAGGGAAGCCCCCCAGATCGTCATCACCGACATCCGTATGCCGGGCATGGATGGTATCGAGGTTCTCCGGAGGATCAAACGAACAGACCCCGATAAAGAGGTCATCGTGGCCACCGCTTTCAGCGATCTGGAGCTGGCCATCACCGCCCTGCAACTGGATGCTTCTGACTTCATTACCAAACCCATCAACGACAATGCCCTCGAGGTAGCCATCAAACGTGCTCAGGAACGTTACACGACGCGTAAAGAACTGAGCGATTACACCACCCTGATCGAAGAAAGATGGATGAGCACCGCGGAGGAACTGGCCAAGACCTTCCACTTTCAGCAGATGCTCATCGAAAGCTCCATGGACGGCATCACCGCCTGCGATGGGGAGGGGAAAATCGTCATCTACAACCGAAGGATGGCGGAAATGCTGGGCTATGCCAGGGAAGAGGTCGCGGGGAAGATGGCTCTCAACCAGTTTTTTGCCCCCGGTGAGGCCGAAAAATTCTTCAATACCATGGCTTCTGAGGAATTTGGTGGAAAGGACCAGCTTTTCCTTTATGAAACCATGCTTATTGGAAAAACTGGTGACAAAGTTCCGGCTCAGGTCTCTGCCGTGACGCTCTGTGAAGAGAGCGAGAATCTTGGCGTGGTGGTCTTCTTTCGCGATCTGACCAGCATCAGACAGTTGACCCAACAGTATGCTGACCAGACCAGGATGCTGCACCAGGACAAAATGGTCTCCCTGGGCAGACTGGCTGCCAGTGTGGTTCATGAGATCAATAACCCGCTAGCCGGGCTCCTGAATTACGTCCGCCTCATGCTCAAAATCCTCGGCAGGGGACCGTTGAACGAAGAGTCCACCCAAAAGTTCCAGGGATACCTTGGGCTCATGGAAGGTGAGCTCAGTCGTTGTTCAAAGATTGTCTCCAATCTCCTTGCCTTTTCCCGCAAATCCAAATTGGAATTCAACGAGGTCAATGTTAACGAGCTCATTTCCAAATGCGTCATGCTGAGTGATCACAAACTCACCCTTCAAAACATCCGCATCGACACCCGGTTGCCGGCCCAACCGTCAAAAGTGCTCGGCGACTTCAATCAACTTCAACAGTGCCTCATCAATCTCATTTTTAACGCGATCGACGCGATGCCTGAGGAGGGAGCTCTCACCATCGAATGCTCGACGGATCACCAGCGGGGGCTGGTGGCAGTGCAAATCCAGGACACCGGCTGCGGCATCCCGAAGGACGAACTGCTCCATATCTTCGATCCGTTCTTCACCACAAAAATAGAAGGAAAAGGGCTGGGACTCGGGCTCTCAACGGTTTATGGCATCATCGACCGCCACAAGGGCACGATCACCGTTGCCAGCCAACCCGGGAAGGGAGCGGCATTCACGATCAAGCTTCCCCTCAGCTCTGGATAGCTCCTTCCCTTTTCTCATCCTGACAGAATCGATCGATTACCCGTGTCGGTGCGCTCTCAAAAAAGACTGCTGTATTGGCCGTATCCCTCTTTCGCCAACTCCTCCTTGGGGATGAATCTCAGGGCGGCTGAGTTCATGCAATATCGCAGTCCGGTGGGAGGAGGTCCATCGGGGAACACATGCCCGAGATGGGAATCGCCGTTCTTGCTTCTCACTTCGGTGCGCACCATGAAGAGGCCTCGATCTTTTTTCTCAACGATGTTGCCCGGCTCGATAGGCTTGGTGAAACTGGGCCACCCGGTCCCCGAGTCGTACTTGTCGAGCGAACTGAAGAGCGGCTCACCAGAGACAATGTCCACGTATATTCCTTCCTTCTTGTTATCCCAGTATTCATTTTGAAAGGGTGGCTCCGTACCCTCGTGCTGAGTCACCTTATATTGCATGGGCGTCAGCTTTTGCCGAAGCTCATCGTCACCCGGTTTGACATAATTGGCATCGCGCGAGTTTTTTTCCATTGTCTCCTTTTGATTACCCGGCACCTTCTCAAGGAATTGATCGCGGCCGGAAGCGAACCGGTAATACTCGTAGCGTAACGGGTTTTTCTTATAGTAGTCCTGATGGTAATCTTCAGCATCATAGAATTTGAAGAAGGGGATAATCTCGGTAACGATCGGCTTACTAAAACGCCCGGACTTCTCGATCTCCTGCTTTGATTCTTCTGCCAAACGGTGTTGTTCTTCATCATGATAGAAGATGACCGTTCGATACTGAGATCCTCGGTCAACAAATTGTCCCCCTGGGTCGGTCGGGTCTACGTGCCTCCAGAAGTACTCGAGCAACTTCTCGTAAGAAACCTTCTTCGGATCATATATGACCTGAACAGCTTCTATATGCCCTGTCTTTCCCGCCGAAACCTGTTCATAGGTGGGATTTTCAACATTACCGCCGGAATAACCGGAAACGACTTCGACAACCCCATCAAGTTTTTCAAAGTCGGCCTCCACGCACCAGAAACAACCACCAGCAAAGGTAGCCATAGCATATTCTTCATTCATGACCGTTCTCTCTCCATGTTCTTTGTTATCAGCGTATCGCCCCATCGCCACGATGAAGCCCAACACCAATATAGCCACGCAAATGAGCCATATCCCTTTCATCACCATATCTCCCCAAAGCCTGATCAAAAATAAGCCAACCCGGAATGTCGATCGCGATTGGCCTACAAAAGCAAATCTATCTGAACCCTTGCTTCTCGCATTTCATCTCCTTCAGAAAAATAAGCATCGTTAAGTTTTAAGCACGAAAGATAAATGAAGATGATATTGTTACAACTCTCTACCCGGACCAGGAAAAGAGCGCATGATGGAACCGCGGATTTCACAGATTTCACGGATCTCACTGAATGGATGGATGGGGGAAGGAGTTTTGTGATGATTCATGAAGATTTGAGTGGCAAGATCATCGGCGCCTCAATGACCATACTCAATACCTTAAAGCCGGGACTGGACGAGAAGCTCTACGAACAGGCGCTGTGCATCGAACTGCGTGCGCTCGGGCATAGTATTGAACAGCAGCGGCGCTTCCCCGTCATCTACCGGGATCAGCTCATCGGAAATCTGGTTCCGGATCTGACCGTCGACGGTACGGTGATTGTGGACGCAAAGGGGCATCGGCTTTCAATGAGAGCCATATCGCCCAGATGATCGGATATCTGGCGATTACCGGCCTGGAACTGGCCCTGCCCTTGAACTTCAAGTATGCTGCACTCAAATGGAAGCGGATTGTTCACACCCAGCACCCAGCTTAACCGTCCAGCGCAGCCGTGATCTCTGTACTTCGTGTAATCCGCGTAATCCATGTAATCCGCGGTTCAGAAAGGCATCTTCATTTGGAAAATCTTGGCAGGAATCTTGCTTTCTTCCGGCATGTCGCCGCATGATTCGGGCAAAGGAAAACCGCTGACCGGCAGGGAGATTAAGAATGGAAACTGATGTCAATAAAGCGTTCCTTTCCATGTTGGAGACGCCATGGCTCAAGAAACAAATTGACACCCACTTGATCTTCGGCGTGTGTGCCCGAAAGATTCCACTGGGATGGTTGTTTATTGCCATGTGCCTTTTGTATCTTTGCTACCAGGTTTGGGCAAATGAGGGCACTTTTTGGGGTCATCTATCAAACAATGCAGAATGCTTATTTTTTATCATTGGTGGATTTTATCTCCTGAAGATTCCCAAATACCAGCAGGCTGCGGTCGGATGGTGGGTTGTAAAAGGGGTATTGATCCTCATCTGTTTCGCAGGATTGATTAATTATGGTCTCGTTGGTTTCTTTAAAGGCAGCCCGGACGCACTGCACGTCACCTTGATGGCGCTCATCTGGTTTCCAGGTCTCGAATTCATACCACGCCTGACGGAAAGGCAGAAATTCATAACCATTGCTCGGGTCTCGCTCTCCATCCCCCTTTTGATTTTGTGGTATCGAACGGGAACCTGGGCTTAAGCCTCGAGCGGCTCTCCGAGCACAGGTGTTTGAGATCGCTCAAGAAAGCACAGGCTTTCTGGGCCTTTGCCGCTCCCTTTTGGGCGCACTTCTTGGCCTCGAAACAGGCGCCAAACTAAAACTGCCGTGAAAGAGCCACAATCGCAACGCCAAACAACATCGACAACAGCAGATTCTTGGTTTTATAAGCGCACAATGCGGTTGCCAGCGTGCCGACTCCTCCCCATAATCCGGCGGAAACGATCGCCGGAGCGATCAGTGACAGGAGGATCGTTCCGGGAAGCGCATCCATAAAGCGTTTCCATCTTCCTGACCGGGGGAGGCTACCGGCGAGCATCAACCCACCAAAACGCAGTAGATAAGTCACCATGGCGGCAAGACCGATGGTGAGAAGCACTGAAGCATTGGAAGCTATGGCCGTCATGATGACGTTTCCCCTGAATCGGATTCCGAAGTTGAAGGATAGAACACCGGAACCAGTGCGCCGCTGATTCCCCCGATCACAATATACCATTTCCCCGGCAGCATCTGCTGGAAGAGAACCGCCGAGACTGCGGCGACAAGCCACGGCGCGAGGTCCGGCTTCCCTCGCCATAAGGTCATGAGCAGCGCCGTAAACACTGCGACAAACACAAAATCCAGGGCGTATCCTTCCGGGTTTTGCACCACGGCGCCAAGCGTATGACCCGTCAGCGTCCCCAGGCACCACGCAAGCAGGATGCACATGCCGCCGCCAAACAGGAAATAGGTTGAAGCCGTTCCTTTTCGGTAAGCGGCCATGGTAACCGCCCAGTTTTCATCGGCCACAAGATGCATCATGAGGAGCTTATGCAGCAGAGATTTTCCTTGGAATAGGGGCTGCAGCGAGGCGCCTATGAGCACATAGCGTAAATTGATCGCCAGGACGGCAAGGGTGATCTCCACAATCCGAAGCGGCGGAATCCACATATCGACCATCACAAATTGGGCGGCGCCCGCAAATATGGACAGGTTCATTGTCAAAAGCAGGTGCCAGGTTATCTGCTTCTGCGCCGCCAGCACCCCTAGGATGCTTCCATATGCAGCCACACTCACCGCTACCGGCAAATTCGCCACAAATCCCATTCTCACCACACCAAGCATCGTCTTCCTTTAAGTTCTTGGACAGAGTTGAAGATTTCATTGTCTGACCGAATCTCTCCACCATCCCATCATCGGCCCATGAAAAGTCCCATCGCGCTTGACAAAATCTTTATCACAACATCCACCGCGGAAGTGCAACTGTCCAACCAAGCGTCATTAAGCAAGTGGACTGCCCAAGCGATCTCCTATCACCTCTTGGCTGAATCAAAGCGATCCCGACGGTGGCTCACCACATAGCAATCGAAATAAACGTTCCTCAGGTGAACGGCAAGATCCAGCAAATAATTTCGCTCACCATTGACTGAAAAAACTCATACAAACATATAAAAACAGTCTATTTTGCCATCAAGCACCGAGTCACACTCCATTACACCTAGTAATTGCCGTTAGTTACGATTCACAAAAAAGTAACGCTCAATGCAAAAATTCTCTTGGCAAAGAGAACACATTGGAATACCAACAAACATAATCGAAATCGATCAAGGTAATTTGTGGAACACAAAACAACAAACTGAAGGATCAAAGGGGGTGATTTTAGAAACCGCATGATCGTTAACATTGAAGCGCACTTGCGTTGCCGACGTGGGGATGATCGAGCAAAGCGAAAGAGAAAGAGCAGTAATGGCGACTGACAAGGAAGAAAGAGGAGAACCCAGGCCATGCGCAGGCATGAACTGAGAGACAGAAGAATGAGCATAAACAAAGAGACGGGCTATCTGCCTCGCTTTACAGCAAACCTTATTGAAAGCAGGTCTGCTCGCGTGCTTTCAGAAGAGAGAACCGGAAAGGAGATGTTATGGGCAGTCTAACTTCGCTGGGTATTTTGTTGTGTTCCATCGTACTTATCGTGGTTTTGATCATGAAAGCGCGCCTGAATGCCTTTTTGGCGCTGATCATAGCCTGTATGTTTCTGGGCTTTGCCACAGGAATGCCGTTGGGCAAGATCTGCTCTTCGATTGAGGCGGGGATGGGCGGAACCCTTGGCTTTCTGGCAACTATTTTGGGTTTAGGGACCATTCTGGGCAAAATGATGGAGGTCTCCGGAGGGGCCGAACGCCTGGCTCGGACGATGATCGAAGTGCTGGGACGCAACAAAGCCCATTGGGCCATGATGATTGTCGGCTTTATCTGTGGCATCCCCGTGTTCTTCCAGGTTGGTTTTGTCCTTTTGATTCCGCTGGTCTTCAGTGTCGCCCTGGAAGCCCGGATGTCACTGGTCAAGATCGGGATTCCGGTTGCCGCAGGCTTGATCACCGTCCACTGCATCGTCCCGCCACATCCGGCGGCCATGGCCATTTGCGGCACGCTGCACGCCGACGTGGGCAAGGTTATCCTGTACGGATTGCTCTGTGGTTTTCCGGGAGCGATTGTCGCGGGCCCCCTGTATGGCAATTTTTGGGCAAAGCGCCTTGAGCTGAAGCCACCGGAAGGTCTTTTCACGTATGAGCGTATTCCGGACGAGAAGCTTCCGGCTTTCGGCACGACTCTTTTCACGATTCTCCTGCCCCTCTTCATTATGGTAGGGAAGACCATTATTGAACTGACATCCTCCAAGGATGCAGCCTATATGCCCCTTGTGGCGTTTATCGGAAATCCCATTACCGCCCTGCTCATCTCGGCATTTGTTTCTTACTGGACGCTCGGCTTCGCCAGGGGCCTTACCCGCGACGACCTGCTCAAATTGACGGACGGCTGCTTCGGGCCGGTCGCCGGGATCCTGCTCATTATCGGGGCCGGTGGCGCATTTAATAAGGTGCTTCTGGACAGCGGCATGGGTAAAAGCATCGAAGCGGTTTTGACGGGCCTGGCCCTGAGCCCCCTCATCATGGCTTGGATCATTGCTGCCGTCATGAGGTTTTCAGTCGGTTCCGCCACCGTTGCCATGATGACTTCCGCCGGGATCATTTTGCCGGTGCTGGCCAACTATCCGACGTTGGACACCGCGCTGGTGGCCGTAGCAGTCGGATCTGGCGCG
>JADGQM010000280.1 GCA_017881795.1 Syntrophobacteraceae bacterium | reverse complement strand
CGACCGACCAGAACCAATCCGTGTCGTAGGCATCCTTACTGCTGTAGGCGAACCTGGCAAACAATCCGAGACTTTCAGTGATCCTCTGGTCAAAACTAAGCCCAAGTCCCCAGCCGTTCGAGCTGGTATCTCCGGCTGAATTGATATGAGGGTAGGAGGCATTCCAATAATAGGTTCTGTAATTTCCTTGTAAACCGCCGAATTTGGGAGAGTAGGTAAGCTGAACGGCAGCGAAGGGCTGAACAAAGATTTGTGAGTAAATGCTCTTCTGCTCTTCTTTTGATGGTGCATCGGGATAACTCGATGATACGCCAAGCGCGGTGATATTTATCCCTGCAGCCGGAGAGAACGAAGCTGCGACGATAGGGGCAAATTCCGCCTCACTGTCGAATACCGGGTTATCCACAAATAGTCTACCAACAAACTGATTATACGGATCGTTCGCAAATGCATTCGTATCAATAAAGATGACAGGTGATGTCTTTCCAACAAAGAAGGTGAACTTACCTTCATAAAATTCATGTGCATAATAAGCTTCTTCAAGCCAATACACCTTATCGTAGTTTGTTTGAAGGGAGTTGCTGTTGTCTGCTATAGCATTGAGATTAGCAAAGAGCTTGCCACCTAAAGCATTATCTGCGCCCAGCCCTTCACCGGCATGCACATGCATAAACAGCCGCCCGTGTTCAAGAAGAGGCACAGGCGGCCCGTAGGTCATCCGGAGGTCCGCCACGATTCCGAAACCGGCAGAATTGTTCATGTCGATGTCACTTCCCTCGATTTTGCCGACCGCGCCGCCCTGGTAGAACCCTACCAACCCAAAGTCGATATCAAAAGGCTTCTTCCCCGCGACTTCCTTTTCGACCTCAGGCCGGCGTTCGACCCTCTCCCCAGTATCTCCTTCCGATCCTTTAAGGATCGTTTGTGCCTTGAGTTCGGCATCCGCTGCGTTGGGTCGTTCCTCGCTCATCCCCGAACCTGCAATCTCCTCCTGCACCGTCCCAGGCTCTTTCTGCTGTGCTTCTTCAGCGGCCAGAGCCACACTCGCCACAGGGGAAAGAAAGAGCACTGAAATCATGAGGATGAAAATCCTTTTGAGAGCCATGCCGCCACCCCATCGGAATCGTGATCTCAAGGGCACTCCCGTTCCCCACCACATCGAGGACACCCTTGCAGCCGCAGTGGTTTTTCGAGATGGCCGGAGTCAAGCAGCTCTTCATTTTGCAGGATCTCCCACGTAGGGCCGTCAGCCAGCACCTGTCCTTCCTTGAGCACGATGGTGCGAGCACACAGATCGAGGACCATATCCAGGTCATGGGTAGCGATGATGATCGTGTGCGTGAACGTCTTAAGCAGGTGGATGAGCTGCCGGCGGGCCTTCGGGTCAAGACTGGCCGTTGGCTCATCCATAACCAGAATGCTCGGAGCCATGGAGAGGACCGAAGCAATGGCAACCGAGCGCTTCTCTCCTCCGGACAGCCGGTATGGGGGACGGTCTTTCAAATGGGTTGCGCCGACGATAGAGAGAGCGTTCATGACCCGCTCCTCCACGTCTTCCTGAGGAAGGCCCAGATTGAGAGGACCAAAGGCGACGTCATCGTAGACCACCGGCATGAAAAGTTGATCATCGGGATCCTGAAACACCATCCCGACGGTGCGTCGCACGTGTGGCAAGGTTTTCCTGGTCAGAGGGAAATCGCCGATGCGCACCATCCCAGCCTGAGGGATCAGGCAGCCGTTGAGATGGAGAAGGAGCGTCGACTTACCCGCGCCATTGGCCCCGACCAGCGCCACCGTTTCCCCATGAGTGAGCAGAAAGGAGACGCCACGCAGGGCTGGGGTGCCATCGGGATAGGTATACTGCAGGTCTTTGACTTCGATGATGTGATGGCTCATTTAAGCAACTCTGCAACCATGCCGCCCATCCATTGCGGAATAGGATAGAGGCGCATGAGAACGAAAAGACCGGACCACCCCAGCATAAAGCCAAGGTCGCGTCCGCCGATTTTAAGAGGGCGGCTAACCCTTATTTCGCCATCGAAACCGCGACACCGCATCGCCAGGTGAACGCGTTTCGCTCGATCCAGAGTGCGCAGCAGCAACTGCCCGATCATGTTGGTGAATACCTTGAAACCAAGCCCACGGCTTTCGAACGTGCGCAAGGACCGCGCTCGCGTCAAACGGGAAGCCTCATCGCCCAACACAAAAAGGTACCGGTAGAGAAGCAAGAGTTGGACAGCCAGGCTCTTGGGAGCGCCCATTTTCTCCAGAGCCATGCACACCGAATTGAAACCGGTGCTGGCGATCAAAATGAGCGCCGCGGTCACCGTCAGGATGAAACGGATCATGATCGAGGCAAAAGAGACCCAACCGCCGGAAAGCTCCAACGGTCCGAGTTGCACCAGAACGGCTCGGTCCATAAGAGGATTGAAGATTCCGACAAAAAACGCGAACGGCGCAGCCACCAGGACTTTTTTCAAAAGATACGCGATTGGCAGGTTTCCGAGGGCAATAAGAACCACAGGATAGATGACAAAGGGAATAAGCCCTGCTATTTCGTACTTGCCAAAAGATAGGACGGTCGCAATGAAGAAGAGGGTGGTGATGAGTTTAATGCGCGGGTCGAGTCGATGGATGATAGTCGTCTGATAGGACAGGGTGTCAAGGTAACTGACATCCAGAAAAGACGATTCAATATTTGCCATCGGGAGCTATCGTTTCCTGCCTTGATATTTTCTCAAGCCAAAGCCGATGAAGCCGGCGATAATCAGCGTCATGAGGCCCCCGATAAGACCCGACAAGGAAGTCCCAACGCTGACGGCAGGCCAGGATTCCTCCTTGGTTGATTTTCCGCGGGTTTGCGCTTCGCCTGCTTTCTCCGGCTCTTCCTTTGCGGACTTCCTGAAGCTGTAATCCGGCAGAAAGGCAATCTTCTCCTGAAGCGCCGCCAGCAGTGCATGCACTCCTTTCTGCGGCGCTTCAAGCTCCTCCTTACCAGAAGTCCGGAACATTGACCACTCCAATCCGTCAGGATTGGTCGAAGCGAACCACGAGAGCACCCCTCCGGTAAGCACCGTAATCACGAGGAGTCCTCCGAGAACCTTTCGCATGGAAAAGGCTTTTATGGCCCTGGGAGCGATGGCCGTTTCCATGATTTCGGGTCGCGCCTTCCAGACGAAAGTCACCACGGCAGCGGTGACAAGCCCTTCGACTACGCCAATGGCCAGGTGGATGGGCTGCATTAAGAGTAAAAAGGCGCCAAAAGGTAATTCCGAGATGCCGGAGAAAAGGGTCTCGAGGACCACTCCGAAAGCCCCCATCTGCAGCCCCAGGATGGCTGCCACAAGGGACCCCACCAGGATTCTCCGCGGCGTTGGCCGCTCCCCGACGATTTTCCTGTAAATGAAAGGATAAGCAAGGAAACAGGGAAAGAACCCAAGATTGAAAATGTTGCATCCCAAAGCCAAAAGCCCACCGTCCGCAAAGAACAGGGCCTGGACCGTGAGGATGGAGGCCATGGTGAGAAAGGCGGCGTGAGGACCCAGAAGAATTGCCAGGATCATCCCGCCTCCCAAATGGCCACTGGAGCCGGTTCCCGGAATGGAAAAGTTGATCATCTGGGCGGCGAAGATGAACGCCCCCAGGACCCCCATGAGCGGCACCCTGCTGTCATCGATATTTTCCTTGAGTTTTCCAGCGCTATAGGCAGTGAGACCCGCGGTGACCACCCACATTGCCCCACCAACGGTTGGAGAAATAAGCGCATCCGCCATATGCATGGGCAACCCTCCTCAAAGGAATAGGCAAAAAAAAGCCGATTAAGCCCTTCATGGGAACAGCCGCTGGCCTTCATGGCCCGATTGCGCTTGAAGCAGAAATTTGGTGCCAATCTCTTAAGAGCTTCTTGCTCTTTTTGGGTGACATTACTCAAACCTGGTATTGGAGTCAAGCTTCAGAAACAGAGACACAGAGATTGTCTGCCGCGTCTCTTTTCGGATAAGGGTATTTGTGTTAGGGTATCATCCTGAGGATTGCCTGACACAAGGCGAGATGGTGACGAATCAATGGCGTGGCGCAAACAGTCCAAAACCCTTTTGCTGAGGAGCTATCATGTTCAGTATGCCTGATATGGCCGTTATTCTGGTAATCGTACTCATCGTCTTCGGGCCGGGGAAGCTTCCCGACATCGGAGCATCCCTCGGAAAGGGCCTGAAAAATCTCAGGAAGGCCACGGAGGAAGAAGAGCCGGTCGCGGAAAAACCCCCTGAATTGCAGAAGCTGGAGAGCGTAAAGACTGAACCGTTGGAAACAAAGACGACTTCTCCTGACCGGACAACTGCGAATCAGTAGCCGAGTCGATGCTTTCCGAGCAACTTCTTAAAGGATCCTGATGTTTTCGCCCGCTTGCTCAACCGGGAAAAGCGGGTCTTTGGGCAAGCCCATGCAGCCGGAAAACGCATCACAACAGGATCAAGAAGACGCTAATATCATCTCCTTTGACCTTTACTCCCGACTCGACCATTCGCTGAGAGCTGAAGAGGTTCTAAGAAATTAACGAAGAGAAGAAAAACTACGTCTGGATCAAGCTCCTAATCCTGCTGTTGATTGTTGGAGGGCTTGGTCTGTTGCTTTATGAGTCCAATACTCTGCGTCTTTTCATCAGCAAGAAGCGCATGCTGCGGTTCCTGGAATCGCTTGGTCCCTGGTCTTTCGTTGGTTTCATCACGGTGCAGGCGCTCCAGGTCGTTCTCGCTCCCATCCCGGGAGAGGTAACCGGCCTTCTTGGAGGTTATCTGTACGGGCCTTTTCTCGGAATTGTACTCTCGACGGTTGGGCTTACTCTCGGTTCCTGCGCGGCCTTCGCCCTATCGCGGATCTTTGGGAGGCCTTTTGCCGAGAAGTTTGTACCCGAAGCGGCGATGCAGCGTTTCGACTATCTTCTCCAGCACAAGGGTTTGGTGCTGGTGTTTCTGCTGTTTCTCATCCCCGGGTTTCCCAAGGATTATCTGTGCTATATCCTGGGACTCGGGCATCTTTCGACCGCTCAATTCCTTGTTGTTGGGACTGTTGGTCGGCTTTTCGGGACAATCCTCCTCACCCTGGGCGGCAACTACTTGCGAGTCGAGCAGTACGGGAGATTTTCCATCCTTCTGGTTGTCGCCGTGATCGTGGTGGCGGTCGCCATGATTTACAGGAATAAACTTGAGAAGGCATTCGCCTTTTTGCACTCAAAGAGCCTGAAGAAGAGCGGCCAGATCGAGGACACGAAGAACTGACAACGCTGCCCTTGCTCTGCCATGAGTGCTGTCGTGAGCGCTTGACAGTGATCCAGCCATATGCTACCTGAGCGTTGCCCTGTGGGGATCTGCGGTTGTGCGAGCGCAAGGAACATTTTAGGAGATTGGTGCAGATATGCCTGGTTTCGAGTTGATTGGCGAGGAAGAGCGGAAAGAGGTGATGGACGTCTTGGATACGGGCGTCTTCATGCGGTACGGTTTTGATGCTGCCCGCAAAGGCCACTGGAAGGCGCGACAACTTGAAGAAGCCTTACAGGAGCGCCTTAACGTCCGTTATGCCCATGTCTGTTCAAGCGGCACCGCAGCGGTGTCTTCAGCCCTTGCCGCCAGTGGTGTTGGCGCCGGCGACGAAGTCATCCTGCCACCCTTTACCTTTGTGGCTGATCCCGAAGCCGT
>JADGQM010000006.1 GCA_017881795.1 Syntrophobacteraceae bacterium | reverse complement strand
AGCGGCGATCGTGTGAGGATTTCCACCTCCCACTCGAACTCACGCAAAACCTCGATACAGCCCCTCGTGAGCTGCCTTCGCCGCTCTACCGGCTGGTAAGGGTCACAGACGCTGGAAACCATGACGGACCCCGGGCTCTTTTTACGACTCAGCTCCTTTCGCAGGAGCTCGACGATATTTGCTTTGCACTCCACAAAATCACCCCATCGGGCATGCGTGTGGCAGCGGGAATATTTCCGCATGAAGACGGCGTAGCAATACAAACATCCATGAGCACACCCGAGGTAGGGATTGATTACGTAGCTGACGCCGGGAATTTTGGAGCGGACCAGAGCCGTCCGGGCCTCGATTTCAATCACGTCCATGGCGTTCAGGACCCGAAAAAGATGAGCAGGCTCTTGACGAGCTCGGCCATGCGTCGAAAGTCAAGCTTATCCATGGTATCGGATGAAAGGTGATAGTGGGGGTTCCGATAAAAGGCCGAATCCGTGACCATGACCGCTCTGTAATTTTCGTCCCAAAAGGACGAATGATCGCTCAACCTGACGGATGGCAGCACCCATCCATTGAGCGGGGCCGTGAGGGTGACCACCGGCAGACTCGGGTTTTTCTGAAAAGCATGCTCCAGGGAGCGGGTCAGCCCACGTGAGCTCGAGTTTCCAACAATGCCGATGAAGTTGCCCTCCTTCGGGTAATTCATGAACATCAACGGAAAAGGATAGCTCTGACACCCCGGTTCATCACAGAAATATCCCACCATCTCTAGGCAGATCATCCCCTCGATCTTCGCGCCGTCCCTCCTGGCCTGCCTGGCATAGACCTTACTCCCCATATGGCGCGTTGCATAGGTGGGGGGTTCTTCCAGAGCGAACGAGACGATCTTCACGGAAACATTCGATTTCGAGGCGCCGGTCATATCCTTGAGCTGCCTTGCCGTCTCGAGTTGCACGGCAATGGCGGCGGCATTGTCGTCGGCTCCCACGGTCCCTGCGACCGAGTCATAGTGGGCCCCGAGGACAAAAAGACGCGATGGGTTTTCACCAAGGTCAATCCGGGTGATAACGTTCGCCACTTCGAGATCTTTGTAGCGATAAATCTGACTTTCGACGGGCAAACCCAAGTCCCGGTAAAAGGATTCGATGTAGGCCCTGGTCTTCAGAAGGTTTTCTGGTCGATAAACGCTGCGTTCCCCGATGGTGACCGTCAGCATTTTCATGTGCTGCTGCAAGCGCTCTGCCGTTTCGCTGATATCGCTCATTCTGTATTCCTCTCCCAAGAGGCTGCCGGAAACCAGGAGCACAGGCAGAAGAATTTGGGCGAGTGTGTAGAAGACCTTCTTGATAAGTCGCCTCTCTCGATCCCTTGAAGTCTTTTCCGACTCGCCATCGCCGGCACATAAATCTTATGGGGCTCGGCTTTTTACGTCTTCGGACCTGGGTATTGTCGCATAACAAAACCTCCCCTTACATCAGGACAAATTGGCCAGGTTAGCAAGTTTATTTCCGATCTGATGTAGGTTGGTCAGAGACCAAGCCACAGACGGACGGCTGTTTCAACATCTGCTATTTGGGAAGGATTGAGTTTGCCAAGCTTTCTGAGCGGCTTTCCTCTCGGTATGGTCACGATATTTTGCGCATCAAATACACCAGAACGCAGAAAGCCCGTTTTGACACTCACCTCAAATCAAGAGGAGCGCGGGCTTGTATTATGAGCAATGGCAGTTACAAGCGACCGGTCCTCCTCTTCATACTGGATGCTGAGAACCAGGCATGGACGCACTTTGGCTGCAAGCCCAAGATCAACTAACCAAATCGCTCCCCGGTTCGGATGAGCCATTTTCCGATTCTCTCGCGTCAAGGGCTAGGAAAAGGTCTTCTGCTGCAGCGACAAGCTCCTCGTCAGCGAGCGGAGGAACATCGAGATAGACACTGCGGCGAAGGATTTCATAGGCAACTCTCTGCTTTTCCGATTCCGGCAAACCTTCAAAGGATTCGATGATCTGTTGTGCGGACAAGGCCATGCTATTCTCCTATAAAAAGCTTTTTAGGCGTGAAAAGTACCATGTCCATTGCTCTCAGGCAACACTAATGACGTTGTTCGAACGTCATAGCGGCCTTCGAGTGGATTTCTCGTGGCAATGGGTGCCTTCCCAATCTTATCACCGCTTCTTGAAAAACCAGCTTCCGAAAACTGCAATGAGAGGCTCATCTGCTGACATACGGGCGGGCAGTGTCCAATTAAAAGGGAGACCAGAGATTGTTTGTCGCCGCCATTGGATGGCCCTGGGCGCCCCGGAGTGGATTGATTCGCCAAATTAGGCCGCAGGCGAGGAATATTTGTCAGTGACATCCAGACCGACGCGGTTTTTGAAACCGCGTCGGTCTCCCAATTTTGGACGATTATTTATTGCAGGGCGCCTTATTCCAAAGACAGATACCTTGAGTATTTACACTGGTATCATTGATGGCAAATTGGACAACCAGGGTTTTGTGTTATATTTACTCAAAAACGACAGGCACTCCTCCTCGGCGGCAGGCGAGGCAAGGGAAGAGGCAGTCTATTAAGATCTGGTCAGAGAAATTGTTCGAGTATGATGCTTAGCTGTTCGCATTTCACGGGACAATCCAAATCTTTTTCTATATGGTTAGAGACCACCAATTTGCAGGGAGGTCTCAGCCATGATGGAAACAATAGTAAAATTCACTGGGTTTACATATTTGCCAGACTTCGTAAGGGTTTTGTTCAAGGGCATGCCATCGGTCTTTCGTTACCGACACCAGTTGGTTTTCTGCTGGTTGGTCCTGATGCAGATGATTCTTACCGGCCCAAGGACGTTGAAAGGGCTTTCCCAAATGGCGCCCTCTCATATTGCCGAATGGCACTTTCGGCGTTTGCTTGCCGCTGGATACTGGAGCTTAAACATCCTCCTGTCGTGGTTTGCGGAAGGAGCCATCAAATCATTTCCCGAACCTGAAGACAAAGTGGTTTACGTTGCTGGCGACGGTAGTAAAAAGGACAAGCGAGGAAAAAAGAACCCGGCAGCACAGAAAGGGAAGACAAGCGAGATGCACGCTTATTTCTTCGGCATCAAATTTGTGTTGTTGATGGTCCAATGGGATGTCTATCGCATTCCTGTAGATTTTCGCATTGTCTTGCCCAAAGGAGATCCTGACTATAAAACGGAAAATGAGCTGTTCCGCGAGATGCTCAAAGGCTTCAAGCCGCCCAGTTGGGCAAAAGTTGTGATCGTCACAGCCGATGCAGCGTTTGCTTCCAAAGACAATATGCAACTCATAAAGCAATTGGATCAGGCAGACCCGGAGCGACGCTGGGGGTTTGTGTTTGCCATTGCCCGAACCTGGAATATGGAAGACGGAAAGAGCCTGAGCAATTTGGTCAAGCATATCCCACTCAAAACTTTTCAAAGAACATGGATTCCTCGGTTAGTGGATAACAAAGGCCGAAAGACCTTTTGGGTATTCAGAAAGCGTACTCGCCTTCGTCACATCGGTGATGTCACCATTGTTCTGAGCAAAAAAGGGCGTAACGTGGGCCCGAAAAAAACCAAGATACTGGTGACCAATCTCGTAGAGTTGACAGCAAGACAGGTGATTTCCGTCTACCAAAGGAGATGGTCCATTGAGATTCTCTTCAGAGAGCTCAAAAGTGGTCTGGGTTTAGGCGAACATCAAGTCACAAAGAACCTCGACCGCATCGAGAAATCAATTGGAATAGCCATTATCGCCTATCTCGTATTGATTCGTGCTCGGAAAAAAGACATTTGCGCAGGGCGGTCCTGGAGTATATTTCAATTGAAAAGTAATTTTACAAACCATTTAGTCTGCAACCAATTTGAACATACCATGCAATGGAAGTTCAATAAACTAATGAAAGCCGCATGAAACAAAGAAATCTCAGCTCGAACCCGTCGTTTTTGAGTAAATACCATGGCAAGGAGAAGACCAAGCACGGAGATGGCAATGCCTATGCTAGTGTCGGTCTTCCTGCGTCTGTGGCGAGTCGCTTCATCAATTCCTTGAGCCATTGCGGAAGGCAGGCAAGCTAGCAGGATCAGGCCCAACAGACCTGCAGCCAGTAGCCATGCCCAGGGATTGAATCCCTTTTTCTGGGCGATGAACATATTGATGATGCCGAAGATCATGAATAGGATGAGCCTCATGGCGTATTCCTCTCTGTGATGTTTCGTTCCTGTGCCCAGTGAATGATAGCGTTGCCATGCGGCCACATCGCCTAACAAGGCGTTGACGGCTCCTTCTCAGGATGCCGTCAACGCGAATGCTATCCGGTTTTGCTTTTCGTTGAAGTGGTTTCTCCGAATTCTTGAAGAAACCCGGATCCTCGCCCCTACAACTTGCTAAAACACAAGCTCTGAGGATTTGTCGACCCACTGACGAACATGCTCCAGCGGGGAATAGCGCTTGACTACCGGGCTTTCATAGTCCTTCTTTTCCTCAAGGACGTGACTCAGAAACTGCTCGCGATCTTTCCTCTCTTCCCTCACTCTGCTCTCCTCTCTGGGTATGTTGATTCTACACTCCGTGGGCCCACCCCACGGCCGGCTAGCGGCAAACGCATCTGGCAAATGCCGCCAAACTCACTCAAACCTTTCTGAAATTTACTGATTTTGTGGAACAGTCGTAGCTCACCCTTGCGTGTGGGCGGCGGCATTACTGTAGCAGGCAATTACTCTTCAGGACCTGGACAAATGCATCGAAATCACTACCAGCCTTTTCACGGGTCACTTTATATTCTGCCATTATTTCATCAAGAATCGATTCAGGGTCTCTACCCGCAATGATTCTTCGCCAAATGAACGCACCAACCTCATTAAAAGTGTGGTAATCACCAGAATTCATATCGACCGCAACAAACTCACCACGTATTTCCCGCCACGCAAGGTCATTGCGAGGCTTCAACAACTGGGCCTCGCTCTTGTGTTTGCTCATGGATCAATGTCCCTCCCTCACTTACAAATTCCCTTCCAGCCCAACCATTACGGCATATCCACTTTGCCTGAACGTCCCAGACCCAGCCAATAACGAACCCCGTTGGGGGCAACCCCTACGAAGTCCGGATACTCCTTCCTGGGCTCTCCTGACTCTGCGAATGGGTGATCATCGAACGTCAGCCAACAATGACCGTCAACACGCTTCTTTCCCGGGGAATCCCCGAAACCACACAGGCCCACATTCATCTCTACTGGTATGCCCTGTGTCCGTAGAACAGAAGCCATAATGAATGCACGAAAGAAGCATTTACGCATGGTCCGCGGTGTTCCGAACCTTACGGCGATATCCGCGCAAGTTATTACGAACGACAGGTTGCGGTTAGACAATTGCCTGTCTGCCTGCACCTCCGGCAATTTAACTCGAGCCATCCTTTTCGTCGCTTTAATCATCCAGGCCCGGATGAGGTTCTCGAAGATCTGCACGCCCAACGCCAAGCGCCCTGCCTCACCGACAAGAACTTCTTCTGGCCTGGCATCCTTCGCGCTTTTGAGTAGCCGATGCATCGTTCCCCTCCTGCTCAACCGGCTCCAACGATTGATGAAGCTGCACCTTCGAGAAGCCTTTGTGGATTCAAATCGTTGCTCTCCGGCCCGCCGATCCTGCCTCCCCCCACCCCAGGGGACCTCCTATCACCCGGAGAAGGACAGGATCCCTGCTTCAGCAATTTGAAAAGATTCACCATGAGACAGGCTTCGAAGGCCCTAGATCAGTCCTAATTTTGCCGCGCGCCTATTAAGCAATACTTATGCCAAGAAGAAATATGTGCTTCTCATGCAGCTAGGTGTATGATATATTTTAATAAATTCTTGCTTGACGAGAAGAAGATGATTATTTCTGTAACAGAAAGTGCCACAAGCCCAAGAAGAGCAGCGTATGAGTGCGACGATTTTACTCAGTTTTGATCATTTTAAGCCGTAATTTTTCACTTAAATTACATCTCATCCGTTCTGGGTCTCAAAGAATGAGCGGGGGGAGGAAGACGGCGTTGCGAACAGCGTTTGTCTTGAGGCTCCTGTTGCTGTAAGGTGGGAAATAACAGGTTAGATCAGGAATAGCGAGGACATGAAGAGAAGAAAGTATGGAATGCATGACAGGAATGTTTATAATTCCACCTTCAGCAAATGGTTCACCAAAGTCTATACGCTCACCGACGGGTAAATGGGCAATGATGGATCACCAAAAACTCGATCGACAAGAAATAGTAACCTGGCCAATAGAGATAAAGCGATGAAAGCACGAATAATCTTAACTGCCCTGTGTGTCATGTTTGGGACGCTCATTTTTTCGGCATCCCATCTCGTATGGGGAGAACCGCAGGACGTTACGGGCGCCACTCCGAGCGAACCATCTCGGGTGCAGCATGACGATGTCGCGATTCTCACCATGAAAACACTCTTAGAATCCATTGATGACCTCAAACAGCAGGTCACCCAGAAAGAAGAAGAGCTCGAACTTCTCAAAACCGAAGATCAAAAGGCGCGGGTGTTGAAAGAACTGGCCGAGGTGAATGCTCGCATCCAGATCCTCGCGCGGGATTTCGAACAGATTGCCACCGGCGTGAATCTTGAAGCTTTCACCGCGAAACGCAGGGAGCACTTTGACTGGCGGGAAGAGCTCCAGGAGGTTTTAGGGCCGCTCATTAAAGAATTGAAGAACATGACGGCCCACCCGAGGGAGATCGAAACCCTGCGCGGCCAGGCGGCCTATTACGAAAGCCAGATCGCAACAACCAGAGGGGCTGTCCAAAATGTTCAGAAACTCATCAGCGAGACCCAGGACCAGGAGCTCCTCACCCAGTTGCAGAGAGTGGAAAAAGAGTGGCGGCAAAAAGAGCAGCAACTCTCCAGCCAACTGGCGGTGGTGGGCTTTCAAATCGGCGAAAAACTCAAGGAACAAAAGCCCTTCCTGGAATCGTTCCAGAATGGGATGAAGGCTTTCTTCAAGAGCCGGGGGAGAAACCTGCTCTTCGCTCTGTGCGCGTTCGTCTTGGTGTTGTTCCTGTTTCGTCTTCTCCATCGGTTCATTTACCGCTTTAGCCCCCTCCACAAATCAGGTGATCGCACTTTTTACACGCGCCTTACCGATTTGATCTATTACGCAGTTACTGTTCTCGGAGCCACCGGAGCCTCACTCCTGGTGCTCTATGCCTCGGGGGACTGGGTGCTCCTCAGTATCGCCGCCCTGTTTCTGCTGGGGATAGCCTGGACCGCGAGACAAACCCTGCCAAAATTCTGGACCGAAGCAAAATTTCTGTTGAATCTGGGAACGGTGAGAGAGGATGAGCGAATTGTCTACCACGGACTTCCATGGAGGGTGGAGTCCTTGAACTTCAGCACCCAACTGGTCAATCCCCTCTTGAAAGGAGGGATGTTGAGGCTTCCTGTACGGGAGCTCATGGATCTCAGATCGCGCGCCTATGATCCGGCTGAACCCTGGTTTCCCTGCAAGGAATCCCAATGGGTGATGCTCGCGGATGGAACTCTGGGTCAGGTGACCATGCAGACCCCTGAAATGGTGGAGCTCACACTCGTAGGGGGAAGCCGCAAGACCTATCCCACGGCGGAATTTCTGAGACAGAATCCAAACAACATCTCCATGGGCTTTCGCCTCAGCACCACTTTTCGCCTCGACTATCAGCACCGGAGTGAAAGTACCCGCGAAATTCCCGATAAACTCCGGGAGGCCGTGCTGCAGGGGCTCAAGAATGAAGACTTCGCCAAAAGCATTCTCAATGTCAGTGTCGAATTCAAGGAAGCTCAGCCTTCCTCCCTGGATCTTGCCATACTCGTGGATGTCGGCGGGAAGGCTGGCCGGCATTATGATAAACTGACAAGGATCATCCCGAGGATTGCAGTGGAGGCGAGCAACGAGCATGGATGGGTGATTCCCTTTCCACAGATCGCCCTCCATAGCGTCGGTTCCCTCGACGACACGGATGACTATCCACCCCAGGCTAAGGGAAAGAGTCGCTGGAGTCTTTGGACAAAGTGAATAGTTGGGCACAGTTCAGGGGAAATATGAAGATAAAATTTGGTATAATGTCCAAGCTCTTTTTGTGGTACCTGATTCTAGTCTCGATATTCTACGGCACGATTCTGATTCTCTTTGTTCACATTCAGCAGATCATGAACGTTTCCGAGAACATCGTGAACAAGAACTATAGAATCTCCTCGGCATCCAAGAAGATGATTGACAGCTTGCTCTGGATGGCGGAGAGCGAGAGCAAATATGACCTATTGAAAAAAGAAGACTATAAGGAGTATTTTGTCGCGGCGCAAAGAGCGTTCGAGGGAAGCCTCACCGAGATCCTCTTTCTGGAAACCGCGGGCGACGCTGCTGACGAGCCCTGGAAGCAGCTTTATCGAGACTATATGGCTCAGCTTCCTGGCGCGGGGGAAGGGCCGGAGGAAGGAGAAGCGGCAAAAACGCTCTGGATTCCGGAAACGGTTATCAATGACTGGATCCAAAGCATCTCCAAAGCGAGAGCGGATAACGAGCAGAGCATCGAGTCGCAAATGCGGGCCCTCAACCAACGGGGTCAGATGGCTGTCCGGCTCGGCTTCGTGGGTTTGGGTTTCTCGACCCTGGTAGGGTTGCTGGGAAGCATCTTCCTGACCCACTCTATGAACCGACCTCTGCGGGAGCTGCGCAGGGGCATTCGCGCCATCTCTCATGAAGGGTTGAGTGATCCTATACACATCGCTTCGCGGGATGAATTTGGGGAACTGGCTGGGGCCTTTAACGAGATGGCGGCACTGCTCAAGGAAGAAGAGCGCATGCGCTCAGACTTTATTTCCATGTTGAGCCACGAGATCCGAACTCCTCTCACCTCCATCAGAGAGTCGGTGAACATGATTGCAGAGGAGCTGATGGGTCCCATCAACCAGCGGCAACGTCGGTTCCTGGAGATTGCAGGCGGCGAAATTGAGCGGATCTCAGACCTGTTGAGCCACCTCATGCAGGTTTCTCGCATGGAGGCAGGAGCCCTCAAGATCGATCTGCGACCACTTGACCCTTCGGTGTTCATGTCCAATTGCATTGTGCGCGTTGCTCCGGCCGCAGAGGCCAGAGGCATCACCATCAAGACGGACATCCCCACTGGGATGCCCTTAATCATGGGAGATCCAGATAACCTCCAGCAGGTGCTTTTGAATCTTTTGGGTAATGCCATTAAGTTCGCTCCTCCGCAAAGTGAGGTGATGGTTTTGGTGGAGCCGGAGAGTTCTGCAAATGGCCTCAAGTTGAAGTTTTCCGTCTCCGACAGTGGCCCGGGAATCCCTCCAGAAGAGCAGTCGCTTGTGTTTCATAAGTATTATCGAGCCCCTGGGACTCGGGATCAGGTGGATGGCGTGGGCTTGGGCCTCAGCATTTCCCGATATATCGTCGAAGCGCATGGTGGAACGATATGGGTAAAAAGCGAGGTCGGACAGGGAAGCACCTTTGGTTTTACTCTTCCCGCTCTGACCAAGGAATGAAGGAATGAGTATGGGGTGGATTATTCACTCAGGTCGGCTATATTGCTTATGCCTGATACTGATCTTCCTTGCCGGGATTGGACTTTCAGCTTGCAATACCCTTCCTAAACCGCAATCGTCAGGAATAAGTTCGCTTTCGCGTGAGAGCGAGTTCAAAACCTGGGAAGAGGGCATGCAAGCCTTTGATGACGGCAACTATGAGAAAGCTCAAGCGGTCTTTGAGGCGCTCACCGAGAGTGCAGAAACCGAGAGCCTGAGGCGGAGTGCATTCTTCGCCCTGGCCTCGACCCGTCTGGTTTTGGCTCAATCGCCGGAGGAATTCAGTGAGGCCATGTCCGTCTGGACATGCTGGAGCCGGCAGTTGCCTGCTAACCTGGCGGAAGAAGACCCACGAATGCTCACTCCCTTTCTGCAGCGTCTCACTCCACCCGGAGCACCTGAGACGCACCTCACGCAGAATCAGCCGCCCGTGAAGAAGATCATCGTGTACAACAGCCCTGGCGGTTGTAAAGACCTTCTCCAGGCTAAAGAAAAGGAATTGGATCGGACTAAGTCGAGACTTGATGCTCGAGAGAAGGAAATACGGCGCCTCAAGCATCAAATTGACAGCCTTGAAGCCATTCATCTGAAGTATCAAGAACGCAAACAAGGAGTCTCTTCGCCTTGAAAGACCGGAGCTCGGACCAAACGGCGCCCGCCAAGCAGAGCGTCCTGATCGTAGATGATGATCCTCATATTCTGGAAGTCCTCGAAGCCCGCCTTTCCTCGGCAGGACTTCGCGTTCGCATCGCCATCAGCGCCCGGGAAGCCCTTGAAATCCTGAAAGCCCACCCCATAGACCTTCTTATCTCAGATGTTCGGATGCCCGGGATGGGAGGTATGGACCTTTTTGGCGAAGCCCACGCCATGCGTCCGGAGCTTCCGGTGATTTTTTTGACGGCTTACGGGACCATTCCCGATGCAGTGAAAGCAGTCAAGGCCGGAGTTGTGGACTATTTGACCAAACCCTTCGAAGGTCGCGATCTCCTGCTCAAGGTCCAGGACATCCTGCGTACACGAGCGCCGCGTCCAACTCAAGAAGCCTTGCCTCCGCTGAACAAAGTCCTGACCGGAGGCAAAAGTCCGGCGATGCGAGAGCTCTACGACCTGATTGAGCGGATCGCGCCGAGCGATATTAACGTTCTCATACTGGGTGAGAGTGGCGTAGGAAAAGAAAGGGTGGCCCGCTTGATTCATGAGCGCGGCCCCCGTCGGCATCATCCTTTTGTGGTGGTGGATTGTGGCTCCACCCCAACCGGGCTGCTCGAGAGTGAGCTCTTCGGGCATGTGCGTGGGGCCTTCACTCATGCTATCCGTGACAAGAAAGGATTGATCGAGGCGGCAGATCGGGGAACCCTCTTCCTGGATGAGATTGGAAACATTTCCGCCGAGATGCAGATGCGGCTCTTGCGCTTCCTTGAGGATCGCAAGATCCGAAGAATCGGAGATCTCCGGGAGATCCCTATCGACTGCCGAGTGATTGCCGCCACCAATGTGGACCTGCCGGAGGAGGTTGAGGAAGGGAATTTTCGTGAGGACCTCTATTATCGTCTGCGAGTGGTCACCCTCAAGATCCCGCCTCTCCGCGAAAGAAAAGAGGACATTCCCCTCCTTGCCCAAAACTTTGTGGAAGCCTTTTGCGAAAGTCACAAACTTTCCATGGCCAAGCTGCCGCCCGAAACCGTGAAGTGGCTCACTGACTATCCGTGGCCAGGCAACGTGAGGGAGCTGAAAAACGCGCTGGAGGGTGGGGTGGTGCTCTGTCGCGATGGCACCTTGCGCCCCAGCGAACTTAACCTCCCGGGACTTCCGGAGGTGCGGTCCAAGGGTGCAGCGGCGAGTGGAACAGAGGCCTTCTCTCTCGACGAGAGTGAACGCAATGCCATCATTCGCGCCCTGCAACAGGCGGGATGGGTGCAAAAGGATGCCGCGGAGTTGCTTGGTATCAGCCGCAGGGCGATCCATTACAAAATCAAAAAATATGGCATTGAAATGGCTGGAAAACGCTCAGGCGCTGATGAATCTCACAGTGACTGAAAGGACCCGGGAAGGCTGCCCGAGAATTGTCATTTCGAGCCGAAGGCGAGAAATCTGGTTGGCGCAAATGGCAATTTTTCAAATTTCTCACTGCGCTACGCTTCGTTCGAAATAACGGAAAGGAGTTCTCAAACAAGCTCCAAGTCCTGTCCCAGAACAGGGATAGTGATAAAATACACTCTCATTTATCCTAGAATACATAGAAACCCCCATTTACGAATCACTTTGAAACGAATAGGCAGTGTTATTAACAATCCAGAAGAGTGGTTTCCAATCCGGGTTCTCGGTGTCCGAAAGGAGAACTGAAGATGTTTTCGGTACTGGTAATTGAAAACAACGAGTTTTTCAGGAAATCCTTTACGGGCATGCTGAAGAGCCACCTGCCGGCTCTTGCGATCGAAGAGACCGGGGATGGAAACGAAGCCATCGAAAAAATCGGTTCGAAGATTCCGGATATCATCTTTCTCGACATACGACTGCCCGGGAAAAATGGGCTCGAATTGACAAGAGAAATAAAAACGAGGTATCCGGAAACGAAAATCGGCATTTTTTCCAATCTTGACCTGCCTGAATACCGCGCGACTGCCTCCAAGTGCGGTGCCGACTATTTTCTGGATAAATCTTCCCTTTGTTGCGCAGAGATTGTCGCCTTGATCGAGGGCTGTCGGTCAGCAAAGAATCAAGAGCCCGACGCTTCAATCATTTATGATCGGTAACTGCTCAAGGTGATGCGCTGCCGGGCGAGGTGTTCCTGTAATGCCGGAGAGGTCAGCAAGTCTCTCTCCTTTTCACGCTGCTCGTGCAGACGGGTGTCCGACCGGAGCAGATCCTGGTCACAATTGCCGGGGTGGACCATCCATTCGGTTATTCCTGGTGGGAGCTCGTTAAGGAGCTCGATCATGACGGCCTCATTCCAGATGCCGGTGACTGAAATCCCGAAGAAATGGTCGGGTAGACACACACCGGATCCCTTTATACGTCCAAGAAAGGAAGGCCGATAAGCTCCAATCACTTTCGCCTTCAAATGCTGGATGCAAAATGCTCGCTTTCTTTTCCTGTCCACTAGATGAAGGAAGCGGAAAAAGGCCGTTTCGTCAAAGGGATTGCGAATCCAGGGGATGGAAAATTCATGCGAGAGTTCGATAACGACTTCCAAGACCTGGGGCATGACATGCACATGTTTGTGACTGTCCAAATGCGTAGGTTGTAAACCACAGTCCAGAACTCTGACGATTTGACTCCTCAGCTCTTGTTGAAGCGCCTCCCTGCTGATTCTTCCTCCAAGAAGCAAAGCCTTGAGTTCCCAGGGACTGCCCGGAAGGAATCCTCGGTCATCAACCAGCCCGCGAATCTTTGTCGAGGGCGAGACCGGAGGAAGTTCTGTAAGCACCAGATGCACGCCGACATCCAGGTTCTCATTGCTCTTGACCATGGCCGCGGCGTGATCGAAAGCAGGACCATTGGCCATGATCGTGGAACTGCGCAGGATCCCGGCAACCGAGCATTGCCTTATGGCTTGGTTAATACCCTGCGTATAACCAAGGTCATCCGCATTGACGATCAGAATTCGCTTCCCGGCACCTGCCATATCTTCCCTTCTTCTCTCATTTGGATAAAAGGTGATTTTTGCTAGCAAAAGTATTGCCAAGTGTCAAGTTGGTCGCGCCTGGCTTTCTGCTCACTCTGCGAGAGGTTTACTGCTTTTCATTTGACCCCGCCTGGGCTATATTCTGGCGCGTCTTAATGGTGAAGTTTGGTTCAAAATCGAGATGAGGGGGATGTTCGTTTTGGGAATGAAGGGACTTTGGTTGCTGCTCTTGTTGGTCGCTTTGCTTTTTCCAGGTGGCTTTGCTGCGACGGCTGAAGTTCCGGTGCTGGGGTTGAATCAGATGATTCAGATGGCATTGGAAAAGAGCCCCGAAATGAAAGAGGCAGAACAAGACGTTGTTGCGGCCCAAAGTGAACTGGCCCAGGCAAAGGCCGGGCAATGGGCTCGACTGGATGTGTTTGCGGTGACCGGCCCATCCCAGAATGCAGACCTGCCAACCGTCCTGAGCCAGTCCGCAGGTGGAGGGAAATATGTCGGACAGCTCGTAAACAACGATAAAAACAGTGTCGGCATCTTCGGCTCGCTTGATATTGCCGTCATCCAGCCGATCTTCACTTTCGGTAAAATTTCCTATCGTCAGGATGCCGCCTCATACGGAGTGGAAGCACAGAAAGCGGCCAAGGACAAGAAACGCGCGCAAGTGGTGCTGAATATCAAGGAACTCTTTTATGGGGTGATCGTTGCCAAACAGGGAGTAGGCGCTGCCGATGACGCCAACCAATTTATCCAGGACGCACGCCAGCGCATCCAGCGTTTGCTCAACCTTGGCTCCCCCAATGTCAGCGACGTTGACCTCTACCGGCTTGAAACCTTTGAATCTGACGTCATGCAATTCAAAGCGAAAGCCGAGGCAGGAGCCCACGTTGCTTATCTGGCCCTCAAGAAAAACATCGGGCTCAAGGAGGACCAGGAATTTCAACTTGAGCTGAGGGAGCTTCCCAAAGACACGCGAGAGCTTGATCGCCAGGACGAATACATGGAAAGGTCTTTGGCTAACAGACCTGAACTGGAGGAGCTTAAGAATGGCATTGAGGCGCGCAAGGCGCTTGTCGATGCTGCCAGGGCCGATCTCTATCCATCATTTTTTCTGGGAGCGGTTGGTTCACTCGCCGGGGCGCCCGGCCGGGAGAGGATGCCGATTTCCTATTTCGGCGACGAGTTCAACCATAACACAGGGGGTTTTTTTCTTGGCACCAACTGGCATTTCGACTTTGGCATCGGCACCGGTAAAGTGAACAAAGCGAAGGCGGAACATCAGAAATTGCTCCATACCAAAGAATACGCAGAGCGGAACATTCCTCTTGAGGCTGCCAAGTACTATCAGGATGCAACGGAATATCAGAAGTCCTTCAAGGCTTTCGAGAAGGGCATGATTGCAGCCCGCAAATGGATTGTCGCGGCCTTTGCTAATTTCGACATCGGCACGGGCACCGCCAAGGATATGTTTGATGCCATTGACCGTTATGGCAAAAACCGGGGCGACTATCTCGTCTCTCTTTACAACTACCATGTCGCGTTGGCCAAGTTGGCCTATGCCGCCGGAGAAAAATGGTCAGAACCCGCGGACCAGTTGAATCAATAACACGTAGCCGGGCTTCGCTTAGGGAAGGACGTAAGAATGAAGATGCGGACATGCTTAATCATATGCTTCAGCGTTATCTTGATGCTGGGCTGGTCCCAAAGGATGGCGGCTTCGACAAGCGGTTCGGCGGCCGTAAAGTCTGTCCTGGACAAAGCCATGGACATCCAGACGCGGCCAGACCTCCATGGAGAGGCTCAAGTCAAGGAACGGACACGCCTGATCCGGCAGCTTATTTCCGAAAGTTTTGCTGCCGAGGAGATGGCTAAGGAATCGCTAAAAGATAATTGGGATAAGCTTTCACCGGCTCAACGCACGGAGTTTCAAAAACTCTTCACCAGCCTGTTCCAGGATTCTTACACCCGCATGGTTCTGAACTTTCTTCAAAAGGAGACGGTGGAATATGGTCAGGAGTCTACGGAGAATAAAGGGGTGAAAGTCCCGACCACGATCATGCGGGCAAACGAGCACATTCCGGTGGATTACCATCTGGTCCAGAAAAATGGCCGCTGGCTCATAGCGGATGTGGACATAGACGGGGTGAGCATCGTCGAAAATTACCGGAGCACCTTCCGCCGTGTCATCCAGACCAGCTCGTTCGACAACCTTCTGCAGAAAATGCGCCTGCAGAGCCAGGCGATTCAGGATGGTTCGGCATCCTAAACGCTCGAAAAACAGTGGCTAGTAGGGGCGACCGGCCGGTCGCCCCTACTAGCCACTAGCCACCATTTTCCCGTCGTCGACGAGTTTGAAGGTCCTTCCTCGCCACTCCACGTTCTTTCCCGTCTGCCCTAGACACCAGAACAAGAAGCCGAGAAGATCTCTCAGGGGCGCCAACCAGAAGTGCTGCCGTAAGAGATTGTCGCCCAGCCTGGCGATGGCTACCCTGCGGTTCATTGCCATCTGGGCACCGAGCGTCATTGCCAGGAGCGAGAGACTAAGCGTCGAACCTTGGCTGGCGAGGACCAACAGCAGTGCGAGGACCGTCCCATGGGTCACGATGGAACCCAAATAGCCCCAGGGACGACATGCTCTGATACCTCGCGCCCAGCGCACCTGGTGCTTGATCATGCTCATCAACGTGGTTGGCGGCAGTACGATTTCTACAACGTATGATGAAAGCCTGACCTCATAGCCGGCCTGTGACATGAGGTTGCCGAGCATGAAATCGTCAGCAAGATAATCCGCGATGGCTCCAAAGCCTCCGATAGCCTGAAGGTGCTTCCTCGTGGTCACAATGGTTGCGCCCAAGGCAAAGGCAAGGCCCTCGATAAGCCACGCAACCAGGACTCCCGGCCCAAATTCTCCTGTTATCCCAACCGCTTCGAGCTTTGCTGCAAAATTCGGCGCCTTACCCGCCCGATAGAGACAGGTAACGAGACCCACTCGCTCGCTCGCAAGCTCAGAGACAACCCGTGCGAGATAATCCGCGGCCACCCTGATATCACTGTCAACGAGCACCAATACATCATGTTTTGCCATCTTGAGCATGTTGTTGAGGTTGTTAACTTTGGGATTTTGCCCGATGACCCCCGCATCGATCACAAGCGTGATATCCTTATCGGGAAAATCAGCAATCAATTTTCGGATAACAGGAATCGACGAGTCTTGTAGGTTGTTTACACCAAAGACGATTTGGTAATCTGAGTAATCTTGGCGACAGAAGGAGACATAATTCTCATAGGCCTCAAAATCCTTGCCGTAAAGAGGGATCATGATCGAGACGGGAGGCAACGGCGAGCTTCTCGCAACCGGTGGCCGCGAGAAGAACCGCCGTGCGGCAACGATGCAGGTAAAATAGTAGCAAATCGACACAATGCTCAAAAGCGTCAGGATGATGGTGATCATTCGCCGCCTGCCAGTCTGCAATAGTCTGTCAGAATAATGCCAGGACCATGCAGTCGCTTCTTGAATGCGCTGCTGGTAAGGATGTCAAGCTCCCTGACGCTTTGAAGCTGCTGGAAATTCGAGGCAGGAAAGCTCTCGGCAACTGCGGGATGGAAATAGATCTCATTGGTTTTTGTTGAGAGATGCTCCAGAAGAAAAAGGGCGTATTCGAGGGTCATCCCACCGCTCAAAAGGTGACCGTAAACGCGCTCGGTAAAGGAGAAGCCACGATCTTGAAGGGGTTTTCTCATCCGTCGTGTAAGCAGCCAAAAGATCAGAGCGACTATTGCCTTGCTCGGCAAGCTCTTCCTCTGAAATCGCACCGCGATCCGGAAATCATCATAGGGGACTCGCATCCGCCTGACCTGGTAAAGCTCGGCAAGGTTGAGGGCAGCGGCGAAGACCACCGGATGGACGTGCATGTGGAGATGACTGTCAACATGAGAGAGTCTGAGTCCGGTGGCGTGGAATCTCCTGAATTGTGCAGCGAGTTCTTTGGTCAGTTGTTCGCGCGCCACTCGTGAAAAGTAATATTTCAGGCCGGCGGCAACAGGACTTTCGGGGAAATGACCTTTCCCATCGACGAGATTGGGAATTTCAGCATGGGGCAGGACCGCCTTGCCTTGTACGGTAACGAGATGGATGCCAACGGCCAGATCGACATTTTCCCTGGCTGAGCGCACCGCATGCTCAAAAGCGTCCCCAGTCACCATCAAGCTGCAACTGGTAAGCGTCCCCGCTTTGAAGGCATGGATGATGGCATCATTCACTTCCTGGGACTTGCCAAAATCATCCCCGTTTATAATCACTTGAGCCTGATGCATCGAGTCCGGGACACAGGTGCAATGGAGTTGTCGGTTAGGATGGCGCCGTTTTGGCCCTGGAGAACCGTTTCCTCTTGGCGCGCAATTGCAGATATTCTTTGGCCTCACGGAACAAACGGGTGCGTTCGTCGTGGTCCCACAGCGCCCGTCGCAGGATTCTGAAAACGATTCTAGGGCGAAAATAATACCTGCCATAGAAGTACTCGACCGCCTCGACGATCTCCTCCCTGGAAAGCCCGGGATACTGAAGATTGGGAAGCTGGTGGCCCAGTTCATCGGCCATATCATCATCGGTCAGGTAGCCGTGGCGGCGCACGTAGGAATCAAATGCGGTCCCCGGATAGGGATGAGCGATGGATACCTGGATGGTCTCGCAATCCAGTTCTTCCGCAAAGCCGATCGTACGCATGATGGTCTCGGGAGTCTCTCCGGGAAGCCCGATGATGAAATCACCATGAACGCTGATGTCGAGCTCTTTGCAGTGCTTCATGAAGGCAAGTGCCTGCTTTACCGTGGCTCCCTTCTTGATGTTCTTCAGAATGGTCGGATCCCCCGACTCGAAGCCTACGATCAACAAGCGGCAACCCGCTTCTTTCATGGCCTTGAGCATCTCAAAGTCGGCGTGTACGCGGCAGGTGCACGACCACGTAAAGTTGAGCGGCCTCAGTTTGCCGCAAAGCTCCAGAACTCTGGCCTTCCCCCAGGCGAACGTATCGTCATCAAAGAAGATTTCCCTGACGTTGGGAAAAAGTTCGAAGGCTCTCCGGATCTCGGCCACAACATTTTCGCTGCTCCGACAGCGCCATTTGTGACCGCCGAAGGTTTGCGGCCAGAGGCAGAAGGTGCAAAAGGCCGGACACCCGCGGGAGGTATAGAACGCGATGAACGGGTGCTGCAAAAACGGTACATTGTACTTCGTTATGTCGAGGTCACGTTTGTAAATTTCTACGGCGAAAGGAAGGGAATCGAGATCGTCGAGGAGAGGGCGATCAGGATTGTGGATCACCTGCCCATTCCCCCTGAACGAGACCCCGCTTATTTGCTCAATTGGCTTTCCCCAGGCATACTCGGCAATGGTGTAATCAAATTCCCTCCGGGCCACAAAGTCAATCGCGGCTGAAGCCTTGAGCGTCTCTTCCGGCAACACCGACACGGGTGGACCAACGAAGGCAATCTTAACTCCCTGGCTGGTATCCTTGATTCTTTCGGCGAGTAAGATATCGTTCTTGAATCCAGGGGTGCTGGTGAAGACGACAACAAATTCGTAATCCCTGGCGATCCGGACGGTTTCCTCAGGAGTCACCCCGTGGGACGGAGCGTCAAGCAAGCGGCTTTCTTTGATGAGGCCTGCAGGGTAGGACAACCATACGGGATACCAGAAGGAACTTATCTCTCGGCGTGCCGGCCAGCGAGAGCCTGCCCCCCCGTCGAATTTTTCGAAGGAAGGGGGGTTAAGGAGTAAGGTTTTCATTTTTTCTCTGTATGCTCCACGGTGAACCCTTATGGCACCGTCGCAGAAGGAAGCACCTTGCTAAACTGCCTGACGATGTTTCATTCGGGAAGGAACCGCTGGTAATCCGCTTGCCCCAAGGAGCCTTTCCCTGGTTTTTCCTGCTGCGTTTGCTTCGGTTCCGGGTTTTTCAATTCATCACACTTCGTTTCTTTTTCCATGAGCGATGTTGCAGACAGTTTCACCGAATTTCCCCTGGTGTATTCCTCAACATCTGCGCTGTTGTGCTGCAGGATCAGACTGATATTATTGCCATCTTTGTCCCTGAAGGACCATTTCCAGGCGATGAATGCGCGAAAAGCATCTCCGCGATATTGGTCCGGCTCACCGAACTTCTGCTTGAAACGCTGCAGCAGTTCATCAAAAAATTGCTTGTCGCTGCGCTCGTATTTGAGCTTGAGCTTGACGATGCGACCGGGCTTATCACAGTTCCCATAAAAGATGTAGCCGCTCCGGTAGCCTTCGAAAGAGGGCTTGAGCTCGACTTCCGATATGTATTCCATGTGGCGAACGGGCAGGGAGGTATCCATCTGGAGAATATTCTTATATTGATCGATGTTTGCTCCCAGGCGAATCCCCGCAATCTGCTCAGGCGCTTGAGCAAAAACCACAATCGGAAACAGAAGAGCAGGGATGAGGAGCGAAAGGCAGATGATGTTTCGCATGAAGACAGCCTCCTGAAACACCCTATTCGGGATTCGGTAAGGGTTTAGCATCCTTTTTCCGGTAATCCTTGCTGTGCCAATGCTGGAAAAGTCTCTCCAGCTTATCTTTATAAACCATGGCAATGAGAATGATAACCAAGGTGATTCCAACGAGAATATACAACCGGCCATACTGGTGGAGTCTTAAATAATTCCCTTCCATAGTGAGTAAGACCGTCCCCAGCAAACGACCACCGCCGCCGATGAGGAGAAATTCCATGGTTGAAAGGTGCCCCAATCCAAGGAGGTAACAAAGAGCGTCTTTGGGAAAACCGGGGATGAGAAACAGCAAAAAAACCAAAAACGCGCCTTTATGATGAAGCAGATAATCGAATCGTTCCGTCGTCGATGGAGCTACAAAGCGTTCAACGACAGGCCTGCCGAGATACCTTCCAAGAGCGAAGGCGATGTAAGAGCCCAGAGTCAAGCCGATCGTCGAGAGCAACACCCCAAGCCACGGGCCGAAAAGAAAGCCGCCCAAAAGCCCCGTAGCCTCGCCTGGAATCGGCGCCGCCACAACCTGGAAGGCCTGCAAAAGAACAAATACCACTGACGCCCAGGGACCAAGAGATTCCAAAAAATGCAGAAGCTGTTCTCTGCAAAGGAAGAGTCGGATCCATTCCGACCGATAGATCAAAGCCGAGATGCCGCCCACAATAACAAGCAGCCCAAGCAACTTAATCCATATGTGATTCTTCCTCTTTTCGGAAATTTTCGTATCCTCGCCTGTGACTGGTCAAAATTTGCGCTGGTTCGCTCTTTTTGGCCTCTAAGAATGCCTTTCCGGAACGCCAAGAAGATCACACACCATCGCAGAGATCTTTTCTCAAAACCTGATGGACCCTCACGGGATTATAGCCACCCTCTCGCTGCTGAATATAAACCATCATTCCAGTCTTGCATAGACTCAAGGGGCGCAAACGATGACTTCTTTCAATCGACAACATAGAGCAAGTACTATGCCATTTCAATTTCCAGGTGCAACGGGAAGTTCAACCGTAAAGGTTGTTCCCACCTCCGGAATGCTCTCGAATGAGATGAGCCCGCCGTGGCGGGAAACGATCCGGTGCGTGATGGCAAGCCCCAACCCGGTCCCGGTATGCTTCGTAGTGAAAAACGGGTTGAAAATGTTCTTTTGCTGATCCAGAGGAATCCCTGGTCCGGAATCCTGAACCTTCACTATGACTGCAGGGCGTTTCTTATCAAAGGAAAGGGTTCCCTGTTCAACGCTGATGCTAAGGGTGCCGTCGTTATCCATAGCCTCAAGGGCATTTTGAATCAAATTAGTCAGGATCTGGTGGATTTCAGTTGGATCTCCAAGAACCTCGGGAAGGTCTTCCTCAAGGGATAATCTCAATTGAATCCCATCCCTCACCATCCTTGAGTGCCAGAACTTCAGGCTCTCCTCAACCAGCGGGCTCACATCCAGTGTACTCAGGGTGGCAGTCTCCGATTGCTTAGCGTAACTCAGGACTCTTTTGATGATACCGTCAATCTTCTTGATGTTGAGCTTGATCTCTTCGAAAATAGTTTGTTCCTGGCTTGTTCGACTGAATTTTTCTTCGTCACGGAGGACGTCGATAAAGAGGCTTATTCCCGCCAAAGGATTGCGGATTTCATGGGCGATCCCCCCTGAAAGCACTCCTAATGAGGAGAGCCGGTCCGCACGCATCAAATGCTTTTCCATGTTCCTGCTTTCGGTAATGTCACTGATTCGGATAATGGCGCCGGAGAACCCATCATCTGTCTTTTCCGCAGGGTAAACGACCACTTCTTCCGTACGCCCGGAATCGAAGACTCCCTTCCGCTCGCATCTGATACTCTTTCCCTCCAGGATGGCCGAACACACAACACAATCGTTGCAGGGCTCATGTTTTCCGGAAGCCAGGTCGTAGCAAAATTTCCCTACCGTCTCTTCGCTGTCAGCTATGCGAAAGTATCTGGAGGCCGCTTTGTTGAGCATCCTGACGGTAAGGTCCTTCTCAACCATTAACAAGGGATCTGAAATCCCGTCAAAGACCGTCTGCAGCATGGCCTTGGCACTGCTTATCTTCTCTTCCGCCTGCTTGCGCTCAGTGATGTCCCGGATAATGCTCAAGAGGATTCTCTCCTCACCGAGTTCGACACCGCGGGAACTGACCTCCACCGGGAAGACACTGCCGCCTTTTCGCACCTGCTTGGTCTCGAAAAGATTCGCCTCGTGGAATGCTTTCTCCATTTGATTCGGTATTTGATGTCTGGTCTCAGGAGCTCGAAGATCGTTAATAGTCAAGGCTAGAATCGTTTCCAGACCATACCCGTAGGCTTCACAGGCGGCTTCATTGGCCTCCAGAATGCGCCCATCTTGAGAGATGAAGAGGATGATTTCGCGAGCATGTTTTGAGAGCAGCGTGTATCGCCTCAGGGTTTGCTCCGCCCGTTTTCGTTCGGTGATGTCGGTACAGGTCCCCACCCATTCGCGAATGCTGCCATCTTGGTCCAGTACCGGCACACCTCGCGCGGCAACGTGCCGATATTCTCCATCATAACGACGCAAGCGATACTCGGTTTCATAGATCGTTCGTGATTTTACGGCTTGCTTCCAGATTTCCGCGGTTGGCCGGCGATCCTCCGGGTGCAGCGCTTGACTCCAGCCCGAACCTTTGAGCTCCTCCTCGCTCTGGCCGGTGAAAACGCGCCACGTGGGGAGATCATCCACTACCTCTCCCATTGGGTCAGTGGTCCACACGATCTGTGACGTGGCCGTTACCAGGGAGCGGAAGCGCTCCTCGCTTTTGCTCAGTATCTCTTGCGCCCGTTTGCGCTCGGTGATTTCGGCCTGCAATTCCTTGTTGGCAGCCACCAATTCGGCGGTGCGTTCTCGAACACGTTCTTCCAACTCGTCGTGCGCCTGGCGAAGTGCCACTTCGGCAAGCTTCCGGTCGGTGATATCAATGACTGCTATGCGGCATTGTTTTTCGCTCTCCTGCGCATCCTCCAGGACAACGCCCTCGATCAGCGCATGGGCGAAGAGGTTTCCTTTCCTCAAGAGCTTCACTTCACAGAGCTGTTTGGTCAACGTCTTGAAGAGGGCTTTACGGAAATCATCAAGAACTGCCCGGGACTCATTGGCAATAAGAGCTCGCAGAGGCTTGTTGATGAGATTGCTCCGCTCCACACCCAAGAGTGCGGCCCCGGCAAGGTTTGCCTCAAGAATCAGTCCTTCTTCATTTAAAGTGAAGTAGCCGACCGGCGCAAAGTCATAGCGGTCTGAATACTGCACGAGGGATTCTTGAAGTTGCACCTGGGAGCCGCGAAGCTCCTCATTCTGAAGTTCGAGCTCAATCTGGTGAACCTGTAATTCGTGCAACAATTTTTCAACGTAACCCGGAGGCTGACCGCTCTCCCGCTGTTTTGCCGCAAACCGCTCTTCCGCCTGGCGGCGCAGTTCGGAATAGTCCGGTGGGTTTGGTTTATCCTTTGTCAAGTTCGCGCCTCCGGATTATCTCGGCTCAGGAGAACCTTCAAGCGCTCCTCGTTCTCCCTTAGCGATATTTCCAGTCGCTTCAATGCCGTAATGTCCGCAAAGGTGATCACCACCCCGTCAATCACGTTCTCATAGGTGCGGTAAGGCATGATGCGCACCGTGTACCACTGCCCGGTTTTTGTCATCACCTGGGTTTCTTTAAAAACAAGGGTCTCCAGCACCCTCTTTACATCGTCCACCAGAGCGTCATATTGAAGACTCGTGGTTATGTCGGTGATCGCCCTCCCGACGTCGCTGTTGATCAGCTTAATGATCCCGGTCGCCTGGGGGGTAAAGCGCCTCACGTTCAGATCACCGTCAAGAAAGAGGGTCGCGATGTCAGTGCTGTTGAGGAGGTTCTTCATATCGTCGTGAGTCAGGGTCAATTCATCGATCTTGGTCTGCAGCTCTGCATTGACTGACATGAGCTCCTCGTTGAGAGACTGCAGCTCCTCTTTGGATGTGGTCAACTCTTCGTTGGCGCTCTGCAGTTCCTCATTGGTTGACTGCAGCTCCTCGCTGGCTGACTTGATCTCTTCCTGGGAAGTTTGCATTTCTTCGAGGGTTTTCTGAAGATTGTGTTGGGTATACTGCAGCTCTCTTTCCAATTCGACAACCCTGTCGTCATGGAAGGTTTCCGGGACCATTCTTTTGCTGCGGGAGCGTTTTGTCGCCAGGGGTTCAGCCACATCCTCAAAGACAACCAGCAGGAGCCCTTTCAGCGCTTCCGGCTCGGTCACCGGCTTGATGGTGAGGTTAATAGTCTGGTTGGCGCTGTCGGTCTTTACCTTGAGTCCCTTCAAGATAACGACTTCATTCTCGGCCAAAGCCCTGCTCACCCCGCTTCCCAGTTCATAGCGCAGCCCTTCACGCGCCATGGCATAGATATTCAGATTGGCCTTCCCGGCTGCAGGTTCAAGGTATTTCCCCGTGTGCCCGCTTACATACAGGATGTCACCCTGATCGGTGATGAGCACGGCTGGTGGCGTAAAGTTCTCGATCAACAGCCGGTTCGCCAGATCTTGAATGCTGCCCACAAGGACACCGTCACCTCTTCTCATCCCTTCCCTTTCAATCGTTTCAGGAGAAAAAAGGGATGAGGGAAACTCAAGTCCCCGCATCATGGCAGCAGCGGACTCCCGGCGCACATAAAGCTTCCATTTGGCGTCCAGGGTGGTAAAGAGGTCGGTAGTGCTTCCTACGGTCTCGGATGGACCGAGGAAGAGAATCCCCTGGGGCTTCAAGCAGTAGTGAAAGAGGAAGAGGAGCTTCTTTTGCAGTTCGGGTGTCAGGTAGATCAGGAGATTCCTGCAACTGACAAGGTCGAGCTTGGTGAAGGGCGGGTCGGTAGTGACGTTCTGGGAGGCAAAGATCACCATCTGCCGGATTTCCTTGCTGACCCGATAGTTGCCGGTCTCTTTGACGAAGAATCTCTCTAAACGCTCAGGAGACACATCAGCAGTAATGCTGCCCGGGTATATGCCCTGACGGGCTTTATCAATCGCGTCCTTGTCGATGTCGGTGGCAAAGATTTGGATCTTATACCCGGATTTGCTTTTGACCTCATCCAGCGTCTCTCTCAGGATGATGGCCATGGAATAGGCCTCTTCCCCCGTGGAACATCCCGGGACCCAAATCCGCAGGGTGTTATCCATCGTTCTGTTTTTCAAGATCATGGGGATGGCCTTTCCTTTCAATCCCTCAAAAGCGTCAGGGTCCCGGAAGAAATCAGTCACCCCGATCAGCAGTTCCTTGAAGAGCAAATCGAGCTCATGGGGATTCTCCTGAAGAAAACGGACATACAGGACGATCTTGTCGATCTGATGGATGCTCATCCGTCTTTCAATGCGGCGGGAGAGCATATTCTTTTTGTAGAGGAAGAAATCATTGCCCGTATGGGCTCGCAGCAGGATACAAACCTTCTCCAGGGCGCCTGAAGTCTTTTCCTCGGTGGCTAACCGGGCCTTGGAGGCAGCCGTGTGTTTGACATAGGCGAACAGTTTTGCCGGCAGGTCTTCGGCGCGGCCGATGTAATCGGCAAGACCCATATCGACGGCGCTGCCGGGCATCCCGCCGAACTTGGCCGATGCAGGATACTGTACCATGGTCATGCCCATCTTTTCCTTGATGGCTTTCAGCCCCAGGCTGCCGTCCGTTCCCATGCCGGAAAGGATGATCCCGATGCTCCTCTCTTTCTGATCTTCCGCCAGGTGTCTGAAAAAGAAATCAATGGGAAGACGCAACCCACGCGGAGCAGATGGTTCCATGAGGTGGAGAACGCCATGCAGGATCGACATGTCTTTGTTTGGTGGGATCACGTAGACGCAGTCCGGTTCAACCTTCGTCCCATCATTAACCTGAAAGACCTTCATTTTGGTAACCCGCTGCAGAAGCTCGGCCATGATGTCCTTACGTGTGGGGTCGAGATGCTGGACCAGGACGAAGGCCATGCCGCTGTCGGGTGGCATGTTGCGCAGGAATTGCTCGAAAGCCTCAAGCCCCCCTGCGGAAGCCCCAATTCCGACGATGGGGAAGACCTTGTTCTCGGTTTTCTTTTCACGTGGTTTCATTTGTCCCCTTTTCGCGTCAAGGCTGCCCGAAACGTCAGACTCACCTGCGGATTGCTCAAAAGCGAAAGAATTCAGGCGGCGATTCCGATCTGAGGATGCCGCCCTGGAATCTGGCTGGTCCTCTTCACGGTTTCCAATCTTAGCAAAAATTCTCCATAAATGAAGCAAGTTTTGAGACGGGTTTATCTGCCCAGGTTTATCGAGATATGACGCTGATTATGACGGAGAGCGCAGATATCGTGACCTTTGCTCGCATGGGTCGGAGACAGGTTTTTAGAAACGAAAAAGCCGGAGCTTTCTATAACTCCGGCCAATCCTGATTCTTGAATTTCTTGGACGATGCGCAAAGGGTATGGCCTTCACTACAGGGCGACCCACTCATCTTGTTGAAGAATTCCCTTTTCAAGACAAATCCTTTGCGATGGATACGTAAAATATAGATCCATCTTGAGTCCCAGGCTCAACCCATACACTTCCTCGATGCTTCTCGGCAATTTCTTTAACTATGGCCAGTCCTAAACCTGTTCCTGGGACTCCTCTGGATGTCTCGATCCGCTGAAACAATTCGAAGATCTTGTCCGAATCCTTCCTTTTGATCCCCACCCCATCATCAGTTACTGAGAAAACGTGGCTTCCTTCAGTTTCTGCGTATCCAAAAGTCAGCTTGCTTAAATCCTTTCCTCCATACTTCAGAGCATTATCCACAAAGTTCCTAAATATCCTCAGAATAGCAATTCTATCTGCGTCTATATCCGGCATGACCGCTGGCTCACTCCATTCTATCTCGCGGATACTCAGTTGTGTGGAAAACTCATCCCGGAGTATTTGGAAAATCTCTTTGGTATCTACCTTTTCAATCGCAAGACATGTCTCTGTCGTCGCCGCGTAAATATTTATTTTTTCAACCAAGGCAACAACATTTTCAGAGGCTATGAGAATTTGATCGCAATACTTCTTTGCTTTCTCATCCAAGCTGGAATGATATTTCTTCCAGAGAAGCTTTGTTAGTCCATAGATGCCGATACTGGGGCTCTTTAGGTCGTGTGCAACCGAATAGGCAAAAAGTTTCAGTTTCTCGGAGCTTTTCCGCAAAGCCTCTTCAGCCAGTTTGCGCTCAGCGATTTCATTGCGCAATTCCTCATTTGCCCTGGCTAGATCAGCCGTCCTCTGTACAACCCTCATCTCCAGTTCATCATGGGCTTTTCTAAGGGAATCCTCGTCCTTCTTACGTTCAGTGATATCTACCGCAACTTCTACCAATCCGGCGAGAGTGCCATCCGCAGCCGTGAAGGTTCCTTTATAAATGATGATATCGTGAACCTTGCGGTCCGCATAAAGGAGGGTGGTCTCATAGATCTGCTCTCCCGGATTTACAAAGCATTCCATGTCCATCTTATGGCACTTATCGGCAAATTCCTTCGGGAAGAGGTCGTATGAGGTCTTTCCGATAATCTCGTCCTTGCTCAAGCCGATGCGTTTCTGAAAAGCCTTATTGCAGCCCAAGAAGTTTCCTCCGGTATCCTTGTAGGAGATCGGGTTTGGGATCGTATCAACAAGAGTCTGCAAGAACTGGAGCTGATCTTCCAATGCTCTCTCAGTCACCTCACATTCCGCTTCCGCTGCTTCAAATTGAGCATTCCGGCAGGCAAGTTCTCCCAACTCGGATATCCGTTCTTCCTCATTCTTCCTTTTGTCTCTCATTGCAATTTCCTTAAGGGATTTTCAGCAAATTGCTGGAGGTAGTGAAAATGTCAGTCTTGATGGCCAAAGCCAGGGAAGATAACCCCTAATGCGCTGCATCCCTGGAGAATTCCCCCATAGCTGAGTCGTCGGCTTGGGTACAGGGATAAGCATTATAGAGCTGCTCGACTCCTCCTCATCGAGGTAGAGAAAAGATGGGAAACGAATGACAGAGTGTAGAGAAATCTGACTCCTGATCCCGGCGCCTGACCGCTTGCCGTGATATGGAACGTGGCTTGCGGGTGATGGAAGGATCACGCGCTCGGCAGAACCGACAGCTTCCAACTGTCTCTGATTGCATCATAAATGGAATTGCGATTTCCCTCGGATTCATCGTGTTTAACTTTGACCTCAACAAGTTTGAACATCCGTATAATACTTATGAGTAGCTTGGAAAGAGACGTCGCTGATTCGGACTTCTGTCGACAAGACCGGAGCTCGTACTTATTGAGTTGGTCACTTTGATAGAGTGCTTTTTCATTAGTATCTATCTCAGACGCAGCAATTTTCTTGAGTCCGAAGATGGAATCCACCAGTTTGTCATCACTGACATCACATAGATGCTTAGCAGCGAAATTCAAAATATTGCTTCTATCGGGTTGCCCGGATTCTTCATATGACCCTGATATCCTGGTCAAATAGGGAACGACAAAATCCTTGCTGAGTGAGGGTAGATCAATCTCTTTGGACTTAGAGTACGTTCTTAATTTCTCAAAGAAATTCCCTGTCGAGATCAAATCTTTTACTAATGCAAGCTGTGTCTCTGCCATGATCAATCTCCCATTCGGTGCTGTTTGATCGTCTCGTAAAAGCAACTTAAATTCGCCGATCCGGTTCTCTGGAAGGCGACAATGTGGAGTTGCCATCCACGATTCTCAATAATTTCCCACCAGAGGGAGAGAGTCTCAGAGTGCGGTGGGTACCCGCTTAGAGAGAGGTGGACACCTCATCCAATTTTCAACTACTCTCATCATAACCGATGCGGGAACATAAAGCGAAGCCATTCTCAACGAATTGAGCGCCGCATCGATAAATGGATCGAGGTAAAAGAGACCTCTACTGCCGCGTTGGTCGAAGAAATGCGGAAAGTGATGCATCTGTATGTTCTAATCCCGGTTTCAGAGGGAAAACTCGACATGTACCGCTCAGAATTGGCTGCATCAATAGGTAACGCTTGTCGAATTGTTCTTTTTGTTCCATAACGTTTCTCCTGTCTTGACAGAATAAGCCCATTTGCTAATTTAAAAGTATAACGATTAAGAGACTTAGATGAGAGAAATAAGATTCAGAGCGTGGGGGAAAAACAATGTGTTCTCCCACCAATCCATGCTTCCAGGCCGTCCTGATTCAGTCGCTTATTTGTGGACCGTCTATCCAGTGCTGTGGACCGCCAAAGGGAGAGAGTTGTCCTGAAACCCTCTTGGGATAAGGAGTGATCAATGGCAAGAAAGAGCAACGACGATTCCAGTCTGATCGACAGGATAATGGATCGTATTAAAGGTTTAGGAGAGGGGGGGCCGGGCAGATCCGACCCATCTCAGAGAAAAGTGCGCTTTTCCATATGGTATTTTATTGCCGGCATGCTGCTGTTTGCCTGGTTTCAGAGCTACATGGGAGGCCAGCAGACCGAAAAGATTTCCTATTCGGATTTCAAGCAGTGGGCTAGAGATGGGAAGGTAGAAAATCTTGTGGTTGCACCGGAAAAGATAACGGGTGATGTGAAAGATGAGAAAGGGCCAGCCAGGTCGTTTGAGACCGTTCGGGTGGAAGATCCGGAACTCGTCGGGCAACTTGAGAAACAAGGCATCAAGTTCAGCGGCTACGTTGAGAATAAGTGGATCGGGGCGATGATCTCCTGGCTGTTGCCGCTTGCGCTCTTGGTTTTTTTCTGGTCCTTTATGATCAGGCGAATGAGCGGCGGCGCACAGGGTGTGCTCTCCCTGGGTAAAGCGCGCGTGAAGATCTATGGCGAGAAGGATGTAAAGGTAAGCTTTAATGATGTGGCCGGAATTGATGAAGCCAAGGGCGAGCTTGAGGAAGTCGTCCAATTCCTGAAAGATCCGGAGAAATCTCAGCGCCTTGGGGGACGTATTCCCAGAGGGGTTCTCCTGGTGGGGGCGCCGGGGACCGGTAAGACGCTGCTTGCAAAGGCCGTTGCGGGCGAAGCCGGAGTAATGTTTTTCAGCATGAGCGGCTCCGAGTTCGTGGAGATGATCGTGGGCGTTGGCGCGGCCCGTATCAGGGACCTCTTCAAACAAGCCAAAGAGCACGCTCCGTGCATTATCTTCCTGGATGAAATGGATGCTCTGGGCAAGGCCCGTGGACTCAATCCCATGGGCGGGCATGACGAGCGGGAGCAGACTCTTAACCAACTCCTCGTCGAGATGGATGGTTTTGATCCGAGGGCGGGGGTCATCATCCTGGCCGCCACCAACCGCCCGGACATACTGGATCCGGCACTGCTGCGTCCCGGCCGGTTCGACCGCCATGTGGCCATCGACAAGCCGGACATTCGGGGTCGGGAGGCTATCCTCAAGGTTCATGCAAAAGGTGTTGAGCTGGGCCCGGATGTGGATCTAAAAAAGATCGCCGCCATGACCACCGGCTTTGTGGGGGCCGATCTGGCGAATCTCATCAATGAGGCCGCCTTGATTGCTGCCCGGGGAAATGCGGATGAAGTGACCATGGCCGACTTCCAGGAGGCAGCGGACCGTATCATCGGCGGACTGGAGAAGAAGAACCGGGTTATGAGTCCGAAGGAAAAAGAAATCGTTGCCTACCACGAATCAGGCCATGCGCTGGTGGCGATGCTCCTGCCCGATACCGATCCCGTTAGCAAGATCTCCATCATCCCCAGAGGGATTGCAGCCTTGGGCTACACCCAGCAGCTTCCCACCGAAGATCGCTATCTCATGACCCGGGATGAGCTCCTGGATCGCTTGCAGGTGCTTCTGGCAGGGCGGGTATCGGAGGAGGTGATCTTTGGAGATATTTCAACGGGGGCTCAGAATGACCTGCAGCGCGCCAGCGATATTGCCCGCAGTATGGTGATGGAGTATGGAATGAGTGCACGCCTCGGACTGTTGACCTACACCCGTCAGCCGCAGTCGAGGTACCTCGATCTGGGATTGGGTTCAGGGGAGAGAGAATACAGTGAGCGCACAGCCCAGGAGATCGATGAAGAAAAAAGCAGGATCATCGATGAAGCTTACCAGAAGGTCCTCCTGAAACTGAAGGATTACAGGAGCTTCCTGGAAAAGCTCGCCAGGATCCTGCTCGAAAAGGAGTCCATCGAGGGTGACGACCTGAAACAGTTTGCCGAGGAAGTGAGGATTCGCGCGGCTGCCACCGGCGAGCAAGCCCAGGCCGAGTCATCACTTTGATGCTCATGTGTGAGCGGAGTCAAGTGCGGACGGCCAACAAGTTGCCCGTGTCACTCGTGTGTTACATGCAACACAGAAATCATGCAACGCTTCTGTTGCATGCAACACTCATTTCCTTGTCGGCTATCGGCCAGTACCCTACCTACCCAGACTTAAGTTCCTGTTATTTCGCCATAATATGGAATAAGTGATCTCCTGCGCCTTTCCGGCACGGATTTTGATCATTTCAAAGCATGTCTGATCGCCATCCCACTCATTGCCTACCGATCACCGCTCCTGACAGGAGGTTACCGGGAAGCTCTGGCAAGAATGGATGGAACAGAATTTGAACTGATGCTCGCAGGTATCTTTCTCGATGATGGATGGGAGATAGATATTCTACGAATTCTAGTGTTTCTAACCTTATAAGGAGGCAGCTCATGAAACGAATTACCAATCAGTTCATTTATCCGGCTGCATTTGCTGTTGCGGTGGCGCTCCTCGCCTTTATCGTTCTCGCAAGTGCAACGCCTTTGCTCGCGGCCTCGCCCAAGCCAGCCCCGGCGACCGCTGCTAAGACCTCAAAGGCCGTCCATGTCGAGGCACGCATCAAAGAACTGCATACCTTGCTCAAGATTACCCCTGCACAGGAGGAGTTATGGAATAACGTCACCCAGGTGATGCGGGACAATGCCAAAACGATGGACGCGCTCATCACAGCAAGGGACGAAAATGCAAAGACTATGACCGCGGTGGACGATTTCAAGTCCTATGGCGAAATTAATCAAGCCCATGCAGATGGCATCAAGAAGTTCATCCCGGTGTTCGAGGCTCTCTACGACAGCATGTCGGACGCTCAGAAGAAGAATGCTGATATCGTATTCAAAGATCACGGCCACGCGAAGTCAAAGGCAAAGGGCAAATGATCGCGACTGCTAAAACGTCAAGACAGCAAACCCTATTTTGCGATAGGGAATCACTCCAAGAATGGAGGGTCACTATGAAAACCTCGAACACGCGAACCAGGAAGTTTAGTTCGACAGTCGGCAAGATGATGATGGCGCTCGTCTTCGCTTCAATGATCGGCGGTATATTCATCGCGCCGGCGTTCGGCGACGATGACGATAGACGCGGAGGGTATTCCGGGCAGGGCCGTTACGAGCACGAACGGTACGAGCACAACCGGTACGAGCACGGACGGCGTGGGTATCAGCCCCGCACCTACTACTCGCCATATGTCTATACGCCACCAGTGGGCGTCTATGTCCCAATGCCGTCGCCAGGCGTCAGCCTCGTCTTCCCCATCCACATTCGATAGGGAAGCCTCAATATTGACTAATCCGGCAGGATCAAAAAGTAGAAAGGTGGGAATTTCCATTAATCTATGTCAACTCTCCGGAATGATAGAGGAAAAGGTATCCTGGAGCGCATCGCGCGCCGGGTGATGATGGAACGCGGTTTTCTGGTCGATTTTTCAGAGGCTGCCCTAAACGAGGTGGAAAAGTTTGCGCAGGTCGATTGGGGGGCAAAATCTCCCTGGAAGGACCTGCGCCACTTGCTCTGGGCATCGATTGACAACGATGATTCCTTAGACCTGGACCAGCTGACGGTGGCAGAGACCCTGCCGGATAAGACGGTAAAGATTCTTGTGGCTGTCGCCGACGTGGACGCCCTTGTAAAGAGGAGCTCGGCCATTGATGAGCACGCCCGGCAGAACACGACTTCGGTTTACACGGCCGGCAAGATTTTTCCCATGCTCCCGGAGAAACTCTCCACGGATCTCACCTCGCTTAATTATGATGAAGACCGTCCGGTCATTGTCATCGAGGGAGTGCTCAGCGATGTGGGGGAGATACAAAGCTCGGATATCTATCGTGCTTTAGTCCGTAACCACGCCAAGCTGGCCTACAATAGTGTGGCGGCCTGGCTGGAAGACAAAGGGCCCATGCCGGAGGCCGTTGGGGTTGTCCCGGGGCTTGCGGAGAATCTCCGTATCCAGGACCGGGTGGCGCAGCAATTGAAAGGCTTGCGGCATGAGCATGGCGCCTTGGATCTACAGACGCTGGAGGCTCGCCCGATCTTTGCCGGAGACGCGATCCAGGATCTGCGGGTGGAGGAGAGGAACCGGGCCAAAGAACTTATCGAGGACTTTATGATTGCGGCCAACGGCGTGACCGCGCGTTTTCTCCACGGGAAAAAAGTCCCCTCCCTGAGGCGCATGGTTCGTTCACCCAAGCGGTGGGACAGGATCGTAGAGATCGCGGCCCAGCACCATTCGCAGCTTCCAGCGGAGCCGGATTCGGTGGCTCTCGCGAGTTTCCTGGCAGCGCAGAAAGCAGCCGACCCACTCCGTTTTCCCGATCTCTCTCTGGCCGTCATCAAATTGCTCGGCCCGGGTGAATACGTCGTCGAATTCCCGGGAGAGACACCGCCCGGCCACTTCGGTCTTGCCGTCAAGGATTACACCCACTCAACGGCTCCCAACCGGCGGTTTCCGGATCTGATTACCCAGCGCATCCTGAAGGCAGCCCTGGACGGGTCGCCCGTGTCCTACAGCCGGGACGAACTGGTGGAACTGGCCCGACACTGCACGGAGAAGGAAAATGACGCCAACAAGGTAGAACGGCTCGTTGCCAAATCGGCCGCAGCCATGCTGCTTTCTTCGAGGATCGGAGATCAGTTTGACGCCATGTGCACGGGTGCTGCCGACAAAGGGACATGGGTGCGCATCTTCCATCCACCCATTGAAGGTCGTTTACTCTACGGCTATGAAGGTGTCGATGTGGGCAACCGGCTTAAGGTGCAGCTCATCCACACCGATGTGGAGAAGGGCTATATCGATTTCAAGAAGATCCACTAGACGTTTGCCGACGGGCCCCCTCACGGTTTCAGTTGCAGGGCCTAACACTACAACGAGACTTTGATGAAGTTCCATGCCGTGTGGGGCAGGCTTTCCAGCCTGCCATGCCGAACTGGCCAAAAGGCAGGCTGGAAAGCCTGCCCCACAAACCAAAGCTCCCTGCGGAAATCTCGTTGTAGTACTAAGATCGTGAAAGGTAAGTTCCTTACGTTCCTGCTCATTCTTGTGCTTGCGCTATAGTGCGCCCCTTCATTCTGATCAATGCAACCGACATCATCCAAGGTGTGCGCTTCGAGATCTCCCAGGATCAATTCGATCTCTTGTGCAGCGATCTTTCCAAACTCCACGTCTCGCGCGCGGTCACCGCATCCACATCTTTCCCCTTGGTCTTTGCCCCGATGCGTTTGGACAATCATGCCGGGGAATGCGGATATCAGCCTCCGGAATGGTTGATCCGAGACTATAAGGAAAAGGACATGAATACAGGACGGTACGATCAATCCAGAATGCTCATGACCTACCCGGATTTCCAGAGGAGGCCAACCATAAAGCTTGTGGACGGAGGCATTTCGGATGCAAGTGCTCTGCGCGGCCCGCTTTACGCACTCCTTCGAGAGGACGGCCTGTGGAGTCTGCAGGATAAGATCAAGCGAGGGGAAATCAAAAAGCTCCTTGTGATTATCGTGAACGCCAGGGCGGAACCGGTCGAAACATCCGAGTCGGTGCTGAGCAGAATCGGGCTCGCTCAGACTGTCAGCAGGGTGACCGTTTCTGTGCTGGAGAACTACTCATCCGACACCACCGAAAGGATCAACGATCTTTTTGCCCAATGGAAAAAAGCCGAAACGGCCTACGCAGAGAGATGGGCGTATTGTGAGAACAATGAGCGGGACAGAGCCGAACACTGCGTGGGAGAAATCTACCCGGAAGGGCCGCCGCCATATCCGCAGACATCTCTCGTCCATCTGAGATTCGACAGCCTGCAGGACGACAGCGAACGGCAGTTCCTCAACAGCATCGGAACGCGTCTCGATTTACCACGCGAAAGCGTCGACCGTGTACGCGCCGCCGCAAAAAAACTCCTCGACGACTCGCCCCAATTCCAGGATTTTCTGCATTCTCTGCAATAGCTGCCTGCAGAGCGCGCTCCGCTGTGTCGAGAGCATGAGCCAGTGGTGGCCATAAGCTCTTGCGCATTCATTTGAGGCTGCTCCATTTCCAGTTCCGAATCTCCGGCAGGTCTTCGCCATACTTGTCGATGTATTGCTTGTGTTCGATCAGCTTGTCCTTGAGCTGCTGCTTCAGGTAGATGCCCTTATCACCGGTCCGCGGCAGGCGGTCGATGGTGTCCATCACGAGGTGGAAGCGGTCCAGATCGTTCAGCACCGTCATGTCGAAGGGCGTGGTGATGGTGCCCTCTTCCTTGTAGCCGCG